>JAHLVZ010000027.1 GCA_019058165.1 Candidatus Heimdallarchaeota archaeon | reverse complement strand
TTAACTTGAGCTGATGAGATTTGTTCTTTTTGTCTTTTTTCCATTTCATTTTGAATTAAAATGTCGATTTCTGTTATATTTAATTGAGCACCAAGACGATTTAATGAATCCCTTGATTCTGCCTTAACAGCATCTTCCGGATCATGGACATATGCTTTCACTAGATGTTTTATTGTTTTTTCATCGCCAATTTGTGCTAGTGAATCTGCAGCTGCCATTCTCGCTTCTTTATCGGGGTCTGTTTCTAATATCATAATTAATTGATTAAGAGCTTCTTTAGCTTTCAATAACCCCAGAGAATAAATAATCATCCCTCTCACAAAAGCATCTGTATCACTCAAAGCGGATATCAAGGATTGTATTGCATCTTCATTATTTAGTTGGCCTAGAGACATTGCTGCATTTGCACGTACTTTCGGTGAACTATCATTCTTGAGCACTTCAATCAAAGGGTTAAGTACTTCTCCTTCACCTACCCAACCAAGTGATAGTGCAGCTTGACTTCTTATTTTTTCATCTGAATCCTTTAACTGCTCAATTGCTTCTTGGATTTCTTCTTTTTGTGACAAAAAATGCTTTCCTCATTTACTATTTTTATAATTTTATCTAAACACTACTTCGACTATTGCGTTATTTGGTTTAAATTGACAATTAGCTCAAAAAAACCTTTCGTAATTTTTTCTATTGTTTTATTATCTATTAGGAAAAAGAAAATTGAAGGATCTTGATAAAAGACCCTTATTGAATACTACTTTCCTGGACAAACCTCAGCAATTCCAGGATCAACTTTCCCAGCATAGGCCTTGTCAAAATGATCACTGAAGTCTTGAGCTAGTTTCTTTGCACGAATATCAAATGCTTCTTTGTCTTCCCAAGTATTTTTTGGCCAGAGAACTTCTGGGGGGACACCTTTACATACTTTTGGTACATGTAGATGAAAGATTTCATCTTCTTGATACTCCACATCTTTTAATTCACCCTTAAGTGCAGCATCAACAAGTCTTCTTGTTAAGTTAATATCCATTCGCTCTCCAATTCCGTAAGGTCCGCCACTCCAACCAGTATTAACTAAATACACTTCCGTTCCATGCTTCTTCATTTTGGTGCCAAGTAATTTTGCATATTCATTTGGGTTTCGTGGCATGAATGGTTCACCAAAGAATCTCGAAAAGGTTGATACTGGATCAATAATTCCTGTCTCGGTTCCAGCTAATTTGCTTGTATATCCCATTAGGAACCACAACATTGCTTGTTCTGAAGTTAGTTTTGATACAGGAGGTAATACACCATTTGCATCAGCTGTTAGGAAGAGAACAGTTTTCGGATGTTTACCCACAGGTGGTGTTTTAATGTTAGATAAGAAGCTTAGGGGATATGAACCTCGAGAGTTTGGAGTAAGTCGATCATCAAATAAATCAAAAACTCCATTTGGATACATCATAGTATTTTCAAAAATTGCTCCATGACTTAAGTAGTCGTCATTGTGAAGCATAGCATTATAAATTTCTGGTTCTTTGTCCTTTCTTAGATTTATTAATTTAGCATAACAACCATACTCAAAATTAGCAACACCATTTTCACTCCATCCATGTTCATCATCACCTAATAATGATCGAGATGGATCTGTTGATAAGGTTGTTTTTCCAGTCCCAGATAAACCCAATAATAATGCGGAGTCTCCTTCTGGTCCTTCATTAGCTGAGCAATGTATGGGCAAAATACCAATCTCTGGCAACATGTAATTCATTACTGTGAACATCAATTTCTTTATCGAGCCACAATAAGCAGAACCAATTATTACTCCAAGTCCACGGTCAAAATCCATTGCAACAATCATGTTACTAGTTTCGCCATTTGGTAGTTTTCTTAATTTTCCTTCGTATCTTTTTCTATCTAATTTATCGTAGGGTAAAACCACCATAGTAAAAGCATCCCCAGAAAAGAAGCTTTTTTTATCCACATCTTTAGGAGTGGGTCTAAACATATTGCATGTAAAAAGCACATGTAATGCTTTATCACTTATTGTGCGAACTTTCAGGGTATAAGAGGGATCAGCTCCAAGTGATCTGTCTGAAATGTAAAGCTTTTCTTTTTCAGAAAGAAACTTTAAAGCGTCTTCCCAAGCCATATTGAAAATTTCTTCAGTTATTGACAGGCAATTTGGTGAAGTCCAATCAATGTTTCCCTCACTTTCAGGTCTTCTCACTATTACAGTATCCTTCGGACTTCGACCAGTTGATTCTGGGGGGGTCCAAGTAGCTAATGCTCCATTAGCACTTTTGATAGCTTCTTGATTGTCTAAAGCTTCTTGAATGAGCTTTTTTCTATCAGGATTCGCAATTTTCTTTTTATGATTACTGAGAACAGTATCAAGGTTTTCTTTCAATTTTGTCAAGTATTCTACCTTCTCTCTGCTTCATATCATTCTAAACTACAGTTTTATATAAAATCGACAAAAGAGACTATTCATTATTTTTAAATGTATTTTCTATTTAAAAAATAAAATTTATTGGTTATTTCTTTCGGTTTTCTTTCTGTAAATCCTTACAATATCTATGATGATGTAAATTATCAATAATGTTATTATCAAACTTGCTAGGATTATCAATAATATTGGGACGGCATTTCCACCCTTCTCTGTGATGAACAAAATCAAATTAATTATAAAAACCATTATTAGAGTAAGAATGGTTATCATGAGATAAGACTTCGGGGTTAGTTTTTTAGTTGAGATTTTATTATTTTCTTCTGCCATTCCGGATACTCTCTTTAAGTGTCAATTTCCGTTGACTTTTTATTTGTTGGTATGAGTAAAAAATTTTTTATGGTGCTGTTTTACACAATTGAGATAATATAAGCTATTTATTTGCTTATTATACTAATTGGCAGGTTGTAAAAATTGAGTGAAGGTGTCCAAGCCACAAGAATGAATCTTATGAAACTTCGAGATAGAAGTAAACTTGCAGAGAAAGGTCATGATTTGCTACAAGAAAAACTTGATTCATTAGTTATACGCTTTTTTGAAGTTGTAGATACAATTCGAGGTTTAAGAGAAGAAACTGCTAACTTGACCACCAAAGCACATCAATCCCTTGTTGATGCTCAAATGGCTGTTGGACCATTACGATTAAAAGAAATCTCTTTTGCTGCTCCTGAAATCTGGCAAATAGAAGCTTATGAGAACAATGTTGCGGGAGTTATCGTACCTAAACTCGATTTAGAAAAAACTCGAGATGAATCCGATGCGAGATTATTTTATGGTTTTGCAAGCTCAAGCTCTGAAATCGATAAAACTGTTGAAGATTATCGGAAAGCGATAGAAAAAATTGTTGTTCTTGCAGAAACATTAGCAATGCTACAGATACTAGGACAAGCAATAACAGAAACTAAACGTCGTGTGAATGCATTAAGATTTATTCTTATTCCTAGATTGAAAAACCAAATTACTTTCATTGAGACAACACTGGAAGAAAATGAAAGAGATCAATTTGCTCAACTGAAAAAAATCAAAGAAAAACTTGAGAAAAAAGCAAGAGAAAAAATAGCAAACTCGTAGATTATTATCTGTTGTAAGAAGAAAAAAGAAAAAATCGATTCTATACAAAGAATCGTTCATTCTTTGTTGAATCTAATTTTACTTTACCCATTACTTTGTTTACTGCTTTTTTGAAATCTCCATCTGTTATGTGATCTCTACTACCTCTTACAGCAAACATACCGGCTTCCATACAAATGTTCCTAATATCAGCACCAGATGCCCCTTCTGACATACTAACCATGATATCAATATCAACTGCATCTGCAAGGGCCATTTTTCGTGTGTGAATTTTAAAGATGTCTTGTCGTGCTTTTTTACTTGGCATACCGATTTCTATTACCCTGTCAAATCTACCAGGTCTTAGTAGAGCAGGATCAAGAATATCAGGTCGATTTGTGGCTGCAACGACTCTTACATTGCCTCTGACATCAAAACCATCTAGATTACTCAAAAGCTGCATTAGTGTTCTTTGTACTTCTCTGTCACCACTTGTTGCTATGTCTAATCTTCTGGAACCAATTGCATCTAATTCATCTATAAATAGAATAGTGGGTGATTTTTCCTCAGCAAACTCGAAGATCTCTCTTACTAATCTTGCACCTTCACCAATGAATTTCTGAACAAGTTCACTGCCAATGACTCGAATAAAGGTTGCATTCGTTTCATGAGCAACAGCTCTTGCTAAGAGTGTTTTTCCAGTTCCTGGAGGACCAAAAAGCATTACACCTTTTGGTGGGGATATGCCTACTTTTTCAAATAATTCTGGACTGGTTAATGGGAGTTCTACAGTTTCTCTTAATTCAAGGATTTGTTCTTCTAGACCACCTACATCTTCATAAGCAACTGTTGGTCTGTCTTCAACTTCCATAGCAGAAACCATAGGATCTTTTTGTTGAGGTAACACTTCAACTATAGCAAAATTCCTTTGATTTAAAGCAACCCTAGAATTGGGTTTTAATGTTTCTTTCTCAATTGATTTGATTACATTAACTACAAAACTTGGACCACTTGAACTTCTAACCACTGCTCTTCCATCGTCTAATGCATCAACAATAGTTCCTGTAATTAGTGGACTTCTCTTCATTTGTTCTAGATCATTTCTCATCGAAGCAATTTCTCTTTCCATACGCATGCGCTCATTTTCTATTAACTGCTTCTCAGTTTCGAGAGTTCTAATCTTTCTTTCTAAATGTCGAGTATATGATAATAAATAACTTCTATCTTTTTCAGCAATGTCTTTGTCATCATCATCTCGTTCTACTTCATGACTCATAATGCTACATATCCTCTTGTTTTAACCCTATGATGGATTGTTATTACACACAAATAAAAATATATTTGTATTGACTAATTTAGGGGCGACTACTATTAAAATGACTACCTTTTACTACTTTAATTTCAGAGATTTTATCATTCGAATGCCATTTTTCCCTTTCTTGTAGTAGTTTGGTATTGTTTCAATTCTCTTGTATTCTAATTTATCATATAGAGCAATAGCAGCAGCATTTTTGTCATGAACAGTTAGTTCAATTATTATATTTTGAGAATTTTCATCAATCTTTTTTGATTTAACTAATTCGTGAATTATAACTTTGATTGCTTTTTCAAGTTCTACCAATAATTCATACCCTATCCTTTTTTTTCTAAAATCAGGATGAACATTTACTGTTGCTATTTCATAATTACCGATTTTATTTAAAAAAGCAATAATAAAACCAACTAGTCTGCTTACTTGTGCTTCATCTTCTATGGTTGCTACGAAAAAAATTTCAAAATTTCTTCTCATTAAAAATAAGTAAAAGAAATTCTTATCGAATTGTTCAAGTTTATCAAAACACAATTTCTCTATCTCAAAAACAGCATCAATATCATATGCAGCTGCAAGACGAATTTTAGGTTTCATTGGTTATAGATAACTGCTACCTAAATTTTAGTTTAGTGTTTGGACTAGAAAATCTGTTTTTCCATATGATTACCAATTTGCTAATAAAAACGAAAGCTTTTTGATTCAACTAATTATCTTCTATAAACATGACTGAAACAGAACCAAGAACAAGTCTTTCCTTTAGAGAAATCGATAGGAGCTATTACATTGCATTTACTTCGGGCTTATTTCTTTTACTTACTATAATTCTCATAGTAGTTTTAACGGATGGTAAATGGTTAGAGGTTGTTTTCTATCCGCTTATTATCTATTTCATTTTCCAACAAGTTCTTAGTGGTTTTGGTTTCATAACAGGTTATATTCCTATTGCACAAAAGATAATAAATTGGTTACAAAGAACAGCAAAGAAGAAATCTTACAGTGAAAAAGATATCAAGAAATTTGATAAGCAAATAGATGAGCTTGAAAGAAAAGAGAAAAGAGAACAAAATAGAATCAAATCTATTGAAAAAGAAATTTCAAAGAAAGAAGCAATGATTGAAGAGAAGAGAGAATCTGGTTCTTGGTCTGACAGAAAAATAAGTAGAGAAGAAGAGAGAATAGAAAAACAAATCAGAGAATTAAAACAAGAAGAAATAAATGTCGAAGATCATTACTCAAAAGAAAAACAAGATATAAAGGATAAGAAGAGTGAAATTCGAGGAAGATTCGGAGAGAAAATGGTTCAAAAACAAGAAGAATTAGATCCTAAACGTTTCAAGCTAATTATGCTTGTTCCAATATATTTTATGATGATCTTAGGAATTATCCTTTCTTTGATATCAATAGTAAGAGCAATAATAGTTTGGCCTAAAGACACTAAACCTGCGAGTGAATTTTTAGCATCTGTTGTTGATGCTTTGGGAGTTTTGGATCTTATAAATGAATATTATAAAGGAATAATTGCTGCAGTTTTTATAATAACATTCTTTATAGTTCCAGCATGGAGATTATTTAAAAATCCTGAGAGGGATATCGCTCCTAAAATTCTTACTGGACGAAAGAGAAGAGTATCTGATTGGTGGAAGCGTAGAATTAAGAAAGACCATCGAACACTTCTAGTTAGACAATTTGAAGATATTAGAAGATATTATTATGACATAAAGCAGATCATAGGAAGAAGTTTACTCATCCCAATTGGCCTTTCACAGTTAATAGTTGCTCCTATTGGAGGATTATCTATAATTCTAGGAATAAAATCAGGAGTCAAAAGAGAAAGATTAGAGAAATACGAGAATTTACTGCTCATTATTGTTGCATGTGCTTTGATGGGAATACTTGTAGCAGCTTACCTTTTCTTCTATGCGAAAGAAGTTAAAACCATTCATTCAATTATCGTTATTTTTATGAAACTACTCTATATTGCATTTCTTATTTATTCATTCAGAATATTTACCCGTTCACCCCTAGCAGATGTAGAAGAAATTTAACTTTCAACCCTATTATGTCCCTTTCTCTACGAGCCAATGAGACATTTTTTCAAGTGCTCTACGAAAAGCTGAATCAATATTTTTTCTTTCTCGACCTATTTCTGCCCATGTTCGCTTCTCTCCTTTTGGGATAAAAATGCGATCAAAGTGCCACCCGTCTCCTCTAGGTTCCATGGAAATTGTTCCTTTATCTCTTTCTACAAAAATAATTGGATTTTTTTCATGATCACAATAACCAATAGCAGCAATAAAATGAGCATTTCGATTTTCAACATTTTTGAGTAATTTTGTAATCCCTTCTTGACCTATGGTTTCATTGACGAATTTTACTAAAGCCCCTGGAAAATTCTTTAAAGATTCAATTTCTAAACCACTATCAGAAACAGCAATTGGGGTACCAACCTTCTCATAAGCTTGTTTTACTTTAAAAGCTACAACTTCTGCTACCGAAAGTGATTGGATTTCAGTTAAATCTAGGTCAGATGTGAATTGAATATCAAACTTGTCTCCTAACATCTTTTTGATATCAGATTTTTTTTCTTTATTTTTTGTGACAAAGGTTATGGTCATTTTTTCGGTCATAGTTACACCTTATTCCAAATTCTAATCTTTCTCCCATTTGGTAAGAAATACACCAACTATTATTGAAGCTAGACCAATTGCACAAGCAATTCCAATATTCATCCCAGCATTACCGAAATTGTTAGTGATCATACTTGATCGTAGGGCATCTACAAGGAATGTTAACGGCGAGAATTTAGAGAGAATAGCTAGTGCTCTAATTCCTGAAACATCAAAGAATACTCCACTCAAGAATAGCATTGGAATTGTTATTAGAAATCCAATTATCAATGAATTACTCGGGTTTCTTATTATTTGACTGATAAGTAAACCCAAACCAGAGAAGAGAATCGACCCAACAAATACTATTGGAAGAATTAAAACATGAAAACTACTCCAACTGAAGCTAAAAACGATCCAAGCAGTAAAGACAGTAAGAGTTGTCGCTACTAATGCTATAATGAATTGCCAGATGATTTCGGAGCTTACGTATTCCCATCTGGTTAATGGTGTTGTAGCAAACTTTCTCAATAATTTAGCTTGTTTAAAATGAGTTTGACGATTTATTGTGCCCAACAAGCTTGTATTCATTATTATTACACCAATAATCCCTGGAAGGAAGAAATCAATATAATTTAAATTCTCTGAGATGAAATTTTCAGTCTCAATATTTACTATTGGTTGCGTTCCATTTTGTTCAATATTAAACTCTCGCAAGGCATTTGTTACTAGATGTGATACTCTCAATGCACTTTGGGAAATTGAGTTAATAATTAATGTAACATTTGAGGATTCATACAGTGGATTTATGGCATCTGACGACCAATTAACAGGAATTACTAAACAAGCATACATGTCTTCTTGCTGCATAACTACCTTTGGATCTTCATCTGTTAGTATAGCTATCGTACTCAAAATTTCAATTGAATCTAGTTTCTCAACTAAATCTTGTGAAACAGAAGTCGCATCATTATCCTGAACCCCAAGGTCAAATAATAAGAGATCTTGCTTTGCAAATATTGAACCAAATAAGAGGAGTAAGATTATGGGATAAAATAAAAATAAGAAAACTGTAAGGCGTGAACGATAGAATAATTTCACAGAGGCTCTAATATGATTGCCAATCCGTCTGAAACTATGAGCTAGGTGAAGGAAGAAGTTTCCAATTTTTTTTCTGATATTTCTTTTTGACATTTTTTTTCCTTCTTTACTAACTATCTTTTTTCCAGTTTGTTGCAAATATTCCAATAGCAAAGCTTCCAATTGCAATTGAAGCTGATATTAAGAAGAATCTCCACCACAAAGATGTAGCGGCTTCAAGCATAAGAAATCGCATGCCCTCTGTCAAGTAATATAATGGAAATATTCTTGAGATAAACTGGAGTAACTCTGGAAAAGAGTCTAAAGGTACAAGAGCACCACTTAACAGAATCTGTGGTATGGTTATGAGAACTGATGCAATTATTACTCCATCAGTGTTAGTTATTACTCTAACGAGAATCATAGCAATGCCTGAAAAAGTCATAGTTCCAAAAATAATATAGACTAACATCAAAGGATGTAAACTACTGGCATTAAAATTAAATATCAAGGCAAATAATATTGTCAGAAGCCCAGCTAAAATAGCTGTGAATATTTGCCAGATTTGTTTTGAAACTATCCATTCAAATTTATTTGCAGGAGTTGTCGCTAATTTTTGCAATATTCCACTTTGCTTTTCTTCTAAATCATAACTTAAACTTGTAAACAAAGCTATTGTTGATATTGTTATCATAATTATTCCGGGAACAAGTGAATCCATAAAGCTTAACTCTTTTGTATAAAGATTTTCAAGTAGCACGTCATATTTTACATCAATATTCAAAAGATTGATGTTTTGTGTTGATACTACTTCTTCCACAATTTCTAAAATAATTTTTGCAGTTGCAGAAGAAGGATCAAAATAAACCCTAAGATTACTTGTCTGGTTTAGGCTAACTTTTAATCCCCACGTTTCGGGTATTTCTAGAAGAATTACTATATCTTCCTCTCTTATCCACTCATCAATTTGATTTACCTCTTCTTCAATTACGTTTAATGTTAACCCAGGCAAACCATCTAATTCATTAATTAATGCAAGTGATTCTGTACTATTATCTAAATCATAGACATTTAGATTATAATTTGTATCAATTGTTCGACCAAACATCGCTCCGAATAATAAAATGAGGATAACAGGATATACAATTGACCAGAATATAGAACTTGGAGATCTGAAATACTTGAGACTGATTCCACCGATTTGATTACTTATTCTTCTCAAACTAGAACCAATATTATGCAAAGTTTTCTTGAAGCGATTCTTCTCTTCGTTATCCCTTGTATTCTGTTGGGGGACTTCATTTGATTGTTCGCTCAAGATTTACTTCTCCAAGAGTTTTACTTTTTGATCAACGTCTCTCCTGTTAATGTGATAAATACATCATTTAAAGTGGGTTTTTGGGTTATAATATCAGAATATCTAACTTTTGCTTTATCTAATTTCTCCAAAATTTCAAGCAATGTTATTTCTTCACTCGTGATAATGATTTCATCATGTAGGATTTCTAATGGACAAGCACTTTGCAAAATCTCTATTGCTTTTAATCTTGCTTGCTCTGTTGGACTTTTAATTATTATTTTATTTCCACTACTGAATCGATCGATTAGCTCTATTGGTGTCCCAATATCTTTCATTATTCCCTTATGTATTATTGCCACTCTATCTGCGATTGCTTGTGGCTCAATGGCGTCATTTGTTGTTATAAAAATCGTTTTTCCTTCTTTATTGAATTTCTTTATGATATCCCAAACTTCTCTTTTAGCGAATTGGTCAAGTCCAGCAGTTGGTTCGTCTAGAAAAACTATCTCAGGATTATTAACAAAGGCAATGGCTAAACCAACTCGTTTCTTGAAACTTGGAGTGAGATGTTTGTATCTTGTGTTTGCTTTCTCTTCTAAATTAAGAATAGAGAGTATTTCTGGGGTTTCAATCATATTATCGTACATTTTCCCCCAAAACTGTATATTCTCTTTAACGGTTAAGTTATCATGAGTACGAAATTCTTGTGGCAAAAAACCAATTAATTTCTTTATTTCTCTCATCTCAATAGTGCTTTTAGTATTGAAACCCAGTATTGATATTTCACCTTCACTAGGTTTACTTAGTCCCACTAAAATCTCTATCGTTGAGGTTTTACCAGATCCATCAGGTCCCAATAATGAAAAAATTTCCCCCTTTTTAACTGAAAACGCAAGTCCCGCTATCACTTCATCTGAGCCATATGTTTTCTTTAGATTACTAATTTCTATGACATTTTCTTGGCTCAACTTTTCTTCATCCATTATTTTTTGTTCGATTATACGCGAGGAATTATACTTTATAATTAATTCTATGGTCTAAAAGGTACTTACTACTTGAGTTTTTTCTTGAATTTATTTTAGGAGGGAATTTTTCTCTAGAGATTTTTTCGAAATACCTCATAAGTAAGATTTTTAACCTTTGGAAAGATTAATCGTAACTAGTATTTAGATTACAAATTAGTATTAAACATTCAATATTTGTGAATTTTTAGGTCACTCTAAAATCCTCGCTTTGAATGAACTACAATTGTGAGACAAACTAACTATGTCTTTCTTGAAGAAACTTATGAGATCTAGGGATTCAAAAGACGATGAATCTGAGGATACAAAGAAGACCATTGCTATTATTGGATTGGATGGTGCTGGAAAAACTACCATTTTAGGAAGACTTCTAAAATCTGATTATGCTTTAACACGACCTACATTTGGTATTAATATAGAAATTTACAAGTATCGTTCATTAGAGTTTATCGTTTACGATTTAGGAGGGCAAACTCCACTTAGAGAAACTCTTTGGGAGAAATTCGTTATAAGTGCTGATGGATTAGTGTTTGTTCTTGATTCTACAGATAGAAAACGTTTTGATCTAGCAGCTGAAGAATTTAATAATGCATTAGGATATAATGAAAATGCCCCTGTTTTGTTTCTATCAAATAAGATTGACTTGGAGAATGCTGCATCAGCTGATGAAGTCCTTGATGTCATAGATTTTGGGCGATTTACTAGAGTACAAAGGAAATATAGTTTTGCTAGATGTTCTGCTCTTACAGGAGAATTGCTTTTTGAAAGTTGGGATTGGCTAACACTCGAATTATCTGACGACAAGAATCTACCAACAACTAATGTAAAAATTTACGGAGGTTATATTTTTGATTCTGATGGATCAGAAATAGAAACTACCTTATTAGGAAAACCAAAAACACAATCTAAACATGCTACATTATTCAAGAAAGGAAATAAAGAAATTAAAAAGTACTTGCGTATGATGGAACACTATGATCGTGCTGAAACCCTAATACAGGTAGATGAAAAACAACTAGTATTAACAAAAGAAGGACAATTGGTTTTATCTGTCATTATTGGTGAAAATGATCCGGCTGCAAGGGCAATCCAAATTATCAAAAATTTGCACAAAAATATAGAGCGAAAATTTGAAACAGAAAAAACTGAGTGTTTGAAACAATTACTTGAAGATAATTATCCATTAGATATTATAAAAGATTGAAAACTAAATTTCAACTATTCTTTGTGTTTTTCTTGTATAATTGATGGTAAAATTTCAAGAACACCATCTATATCTTCAATTTTATCAACTATATCTGATAAATGAACACCATCCTCAGCCCAAATCTCACACAAGATCATATAATCTCCTGTGGTTGTTGAGATAGAAACAATATCTTCAATCTTCTTCAAAGATTTTATTACTTTAAGTAATTTACTAGGATTAGTATTGATGCCTACAAATGCTTCAGTATTGTAACCAAATGCTATTGGATTAATCATAATAGAGAATCTTTTTATGATTCCTTTCTCGACTAATTTTGACATTCGCTGACGAACTGTTGATTCACTTCTTTTTATTTTCTGAGCGATTTGCACATTTGTTACTCTTGAATCTTCCATGAGAATGTCAATTATTTTTTTATCGATTTTATCTATCATCCGTTTTGTTTCCAGAAAGATTATATCAATATTATACGATTTTCGTATCAATTATAACGAAAAGCAGATAATAAGCTTACCGCTTGAAAAATATAGAAAAAGCACGTGGGAAACATTGCTTCCCATTTTAATTATAAAATCTTAGATCTCATATTTATCTGTAGCTTTCCTCAGGATACTCCTGATAGGTTTCTGCTTTTGATCTGTTAGGATTATTAATCGCTCCGCCAATTAATCCGGCAATAATACTAACAACACCTAGGATTGCTGAAACAACCAATGAGACAAGTAAACCAATTGCAATTAAAATACCAATTAAAGGTGAAAGTGTTGATGGATCAAATAGACCAAAAGTTGCTATTTCAAAGACCATAGCAAATATTCCAGTTCCACCTAATACGATAACAAAGACAATTACAAGTGAATTTATAACGAAAGCAAATAACGCTGTAAGAAAACCAGCGCCTGCACCTCTTCCAGGTCCTTGTGCGATTAATCCTGCAATAAAACCACCAACTAACCAACCAGCGGGGGAAATAAAAACCATATATGGAATTCTATCAGATAACCAGATAAATAGTACGAGTAGTCCAGCACCTATGATTGCGCCTAATAATCCACCTAAAAATGTTCTACCTTTGCTCATTTAAATCAACCATTTTATTATACTATCAGTAATTACAATGAATTAATAATAAAACATTTCTTTTCACGCAAGACACGGAACAAAATTTCTTTAAATTATGAATTAGATGATTAATAAAACAAAACGATTGTTTGGAAGGAATAAATTGCCCTTAGACAAAGAAACTCTAAATTTTCTGGTAGAAGAAACTATAGATAATGCACTACAAGATGCTAAAGAAAAACTGAATGAACTAGCGTATAAATACAGACTAAAAATAACAGTAAAACCTCCTCTGCTTGTAGATATTAAGCATGTAGAGAAAGGAGAAGTTGTTTGGGACATGAAGTGATCTATTAAATAATATTAAAAAGAAATACAAAAGAAAAATAAGTAAAAAAAAGATTACTTCGAAAAATATAAAATCATATGCTCTCAAGCAGAAAAAAATCCACAGTTAGAATAGTATTAGATACTAATCTAATCTGTAAACCTGTTCCCACATTCTTTGCAAACTTTTACCTTTGCATAGATTGGGTTGTGGCCAGCGTATCCCAATACTTTTGATTTATCTTCTACTTCTTTGATGTTTTCTGTTCCGCACTTAGGGCATTGGTATGGCATGATTAATCACCTAATAATATTCTACGATTGTATTTAGAGTTTTTTTACTTTTTAAGTTTGTTGTAATAAATAAAGCTCGATTTTATTTATCATTTTTGGTATTAACATACTATTTTATATTTTAAAATGGACTAGAAAAACTCAACGATTTTATTGTGATTCTTTTAGAAAAGAATTTTAAATTCATAATAATTACTTTTGCTTATGTCGTCTGAGGAAGAATCTAATCAGCTAACTGATGAAGTGGATGCACCGGAAGAGGAAACAGAATCCGAATTTGAAGTAAATTCAGAGATGCTTGTAGAGGTTATTGAACCACGATGTTACTGGTGTAGTAAAGCACAACCTGAGATTAAAGAACTACTTGAGAGTAAATATCAAAAGAGAAACCAGGAAGAAATCGAATTTTTCCTTAGTTGTTCACCAGAACATGAAACTAGGACTATAAAATTCCTAAGATTTGCAGAAAAATTTTATCTTCTTTATATTGCTTTTATGTTCGTTGTACCAGTAATTCTACTTGCTATTTCATTTGGTTTCCCACAACACATTTTTTCATTTGGTTTTTCAATTTTCATATCATTGGGACTTGGATTAACCATTTTGCCTTTACTTGGTAATCAATTGGTCAAGAATATTGGTCTTAAGAAAAGTAATCTCTTAGGTAGAATTCTTGGAGTTATTTTAATAATTATTGGCGTTATATTGATACTTACATTTGGTCTTGCATATTTTGAACAATAATTTTGGATGAATATTCTATATTGCTATTAAAGGAAAGATCCATATGAAAATCACAAAAATGACAAAGAAGCATATCCCTCAGGTTATAGACGTTTTACGAGAAGCATTTGATGACTGGTCTTTTAAGAGGAGAGGAAAAAAAAGAAATCGAAATCGTAAACCAGAAGCGATATTACCATATTTAGAATTCGAACCTGAAGGATGTTTAGTTGCTATTGAAAAGAATAAGGTCGTTGGAGCGATTTTCTGTCATGTTTGGGGTAAATTTGGATGGATCGGAACCTTTGGAGTACATCCGGATTTTCAAGAAAAAGGATATGGTAAAGATTTAATGACTAAAGCAGTTGAGTATTTGGATAAGAAACGAACTGTTACAACTCTTGCTTTGGAAACTATGAATGCTAGCAGTTCAAATATTGGTCTCTACAGTAAACTTGGTTTTAAACCAGCTTTTCAGACGATACGACTCATACGACCAATTATTTTGTCTCCTTTAAAAGAAACAAATTTTGGCAAATTTGCTGAAGAAAACAATCTTGAGATAAGTTATATGTCACAAGAAGAAGATAAAGCTGATATATTTACTAGGTGCGGTTGGTTAGCTAGTAAAATTGAGAATGGTTTAGATTATAGAACAGAAATTGAACTAGCGGAAAAGTACAATTTCGGGGAAACGATTCTTCTGAAACGGGAAGGCTTTATCATAGGTTTTGCTATTTGTAGGACATTTAGAAGATATGAAACTGAAGAAATTGATCTGGATTTAACTGTTAAAATATTAGTTATTGATAAGGATGCGAAAGACCCACAATATTTAGACTATCTATTGTTTGCTTGTGATAAATTCGGAGAAAAATTAAATAGAACTTCTTTAAGGATGAATATCAATTCCAGTTACTGGCTTGTTTACAAGCATTTAATAAATTCAGAATTTCGAGTTCGCTCTACAATTCTACGAATGATAAAATTTAGTGAAGATATAAAATCCTATGATCATTATCACGAATGGTTAGTTAATTGTACAAGTTTCTCAATGTGAATAGTTATTCTTCTTCTACTTCGAAGTCTTCGACCTTTGGTGGAATCTTTGAGTCAATTTCATCTGCAGTTAGAGGTTTTTCTGATTTACGTTGTTCTTTTTCTTCTTTTGAAGTTTTAGATTCAATTATGTTTAGCTCTTTACCTTGACTTTCTGAGAAGCTTGCTCTTATTAACTCAACAATAAATTCAGTTTCTTTTACTCTAAATCTAAATAAAGCGAATAAGATGGATTGTTCATCTTCAGCAATTAATTCTAATAAAGTGAATTTTGATATTTTTTCACCTTTGGTTACTCGAGTGTTTTTCTTTTCTATCTCAATAGAAGTGATTTCAGTCCATTTGAATTCACTCCAACTGAAATACGAACGAAGACGTATTCCTTCTTGGGTTAGAATAATTGTACACATCATTATTGATACAAATGATTCAGAATAAATAATTAGAACAATACTACCAAAAATAATCAATGTAATCCTGAAGAATAAAGATTGTTCATTAAATACAGCACCAAATACGATAGCTATAGTTCCTACAGCTAGAAACATAAGCAGAAAAACTAATTCAGTCAGTTTTCTTTTTCTTGAATGTCTTATTATTTTCTGATCATCTTTTGTTTCTAAGATGTCATTCATTGTTTTATCAGTCAATTTTATTCCTCTGAAAATTTGTGTTAGGAAAAACATTCCATCAAACAATTGAAATTCTTTTATCTGAGTTCTTTTTAATTCTTTAGTTGTTAATCCAATTTTTTAAAGAAGATTTGTCTGTCATCTGTGGTATCATGAACTACAACATCTGAAGCAAAATTTGAGATGATGTTATCTTTATGTTGATGTGTGAGAAATATTTGCAGGATTGATGATTTTTCTAGTTTAATTGTGCTTGAATTCTTATTTCCAACATTTTTTAGATGAACGATTTTTTGTTTCATAATGAATTCTAGAAGATTGGAAAACCACTTTGTTCTCCAAGTAATGTGTGGGTCTGAAAATAAAACAGCTGTTTGAAAGAAATCTGATGGTATAATGATCATAAGACCAGTTGGTTTTTCGTCTGTTTTTATTTCATAAGTAGGCCACTCTGGATTAAAATCTAAATCTAGAATGGAATCCTCTAAACTAATATGCATTGCATCTGATCCTGCAAGTGCTTCAATCTCCTTTGCCCACCAGAAATAAGCAAGTTTTTTAATTTCTTTTAATTTTGTAATTTTTCTAAAAGAAATTTTGTCAGAGTTTTCAGATTCCTGTTTTATTGTTTTTATTTTCCACAAAAGCAATCTAATTAGAGTTAAACCAACCCCTTGAGAGTGATACTCTAATTTCTCATACATTTTGACTGCTGGCATATTTTCAAGCAAAACTGAGAAGCAAATGAATTTTTTGTTTTTCTTTCTAGTAAAATCCTCTGTAAATTTCATTAAAATGCTTCCATATCCTTTTCTTCTATACTCTTTTTTTACTCCAACAGCGTAAACAAAGAATGAGTGTTTTCGTTTCTCTAATGAAAGTGATCCTGCAACTTTTCCATTTTCAAGTAAAACAAATCTAAATTGTCTTGCTAATTTTGAAGCAAGACTGAAATAAAAATTAATTTTATTCTTTCGGGATTCCTGTGCTTTCCTAAAAATAGGATCTTCTTGATGGATTTTCATATTTAGCTTTGTGAACCAATGTAATCTGATTAACGGAACTCTTTTTATTTGTATTGAATTAGAATCCATCAAATTTAATCAGACCAAATTTAATTTTATTATATCTAAAAGAAACTTTGCAACTATTTGTTGACTATTAGCTAATTTCTAGATTCGCAAACGCTGGTTCTTAATTTGTGTTCATTGTTTCCTTTATCTCTCTTATCATAATATCGTAACCCGTTTTACAACAAGTCATATCGACATGATTTTTGCTAATAATATATTGCTTTGCTTCCTTTTCATCCATCAATGCACTTTCTACTGAAACAGCACCATCTCCTCTTAAAACCTCGGGATGACCAACTCGAGGATAGATTTCAAATATTTTATTGGGAACGAGAGTCCAATTAAATGGATAAAATAAATAGTTTTTTGGTAAATCATACCATTCATGTATCGAATGTTTTTCTGAAACTAATTTTTTTCGCAAGTTCATTTTTTCTTTAGCAAGTAAGAATTTTGGGAGAAGACAGGAGGTTTCCCATCTCCAAGTATAAACATTGGTTATGAGGGAATTCGTCCCTGCGACATTTACATATTTGACATCATTTCTGCAACCTTTTGATGATAATTCTTTTAGAAATTTAGAACCAGGAGCCATTTGTTTTGTAGCAAAAGACTCAATTTTGCGTTCTTGGCTTACATCCCATAATCTTCTTACAACTTTAACTCTATTCAAGAATTGCTTAGAAGGTAATCGAAACATCTCAAATGCAGAGAAAAAAGTACCCCCAAATGGAGTTCCAAAAGTTAATAATTTTTCAACAGGCGTTTTCTTTGTTATATCTAAATATCTTTTCGAAATTAACCCACCTCGAGAGTGAGCAATGATAATTATTCTTCTTTCACCATATTCGTTTGTAATCGCAGTCATTATTTTAGTTAATTCCTTAACTGAAACCTCTATATCACCAAAAGCTGATTTTTGCGAATATGTTAACCAGTCTATACCATGTTTATCCAATAACTCAGTTGCACCTTTTGGGACAATCTGTTTTGAGAGAGACCACTCAACGGGAATGAATGGTGGAGGTGGTATTGAATGCCACCCAAAATCAATTGGTTCTGGATCCTGGTTATATTCTTTTACCCAACCCATATTTCCTACATCTGGATCCAGCCAGCAATACTTTGAAGCAGCAAACCCATGGATAAATAATACTAAGAAATCACCTTCGTTATCCGGATCAGCTGTTGTTTCTATATCTTTACGTTTTAAAGTCTTATTTATTGCCTTTTCAGCTGCAGATATTTTTGGTGAGGTTTTTTTCGAGTAATTTGGATCTCTAATAGTGAAGATTTTTTCAGCTAATTCATCGGTAGAGACCATTGTTTTCTCTCCTATTCATTATATAATTAAGTTATAATATATCTTTTATTTGTTTAGAAATCATACTTTACTTTAACACGTAAGATGCAATATTGCTGCAACTTTTGTTTTTTCTTTGATTAAATTATTTAATAAATGCATAACAACTGGTGTTTTATCCATGAGTAAGATTACATTTGATTCTTCGAGAAGTTTCTTTGATTCCTCAGGCATAGGTAAAATACCACGTTGACCTTGACCGATTACTAATGTATCGGGTTTCTGATCTAATAACAATTGTATTTCTAAAGGACCAAGAACTGTATGTCCTTTGCTAATGGGTTTTGATAATTCCTTTTTTCTTTTTGTAATCGACCCATCGACATTAATATAGATGTCATGTTTGTATTTTACACCGTCGATGGTTATAGACCCAAATTTAGTTTTTTCAATTATCATAGTTATCCCATTCAAATTCCTAATTTTTCTTTAGCTTCGTTCTATTAAAAATGAATTGGAAAAAGTTATAATAGAGCAAAGATAAG
This sequence comes from Candidatus Heimdallarchaeota archaeon, assembly GCA_019058165.1. Taxonomy (GTDB): domain Archaea; phylum Asgardarchaeota; class Heimdallarchaeia; order JABLTI01; family JABLTI01; genus JABLTI01. The sequence goes on along the minus strand of JAHLVZ010000027.1, from coordinate 7,875 downwards.
AAATGGAAAGTCTAAGTAGAGAATTGGATGATAAGAATGACTGAAGAATGGCGTTTAATTGAATTTGATGGACTTCCGGGAAGTGAATCTCAAACAGTTTATCATACTGTTGGCTTAGCTATGGAGAGATACGATGATATTGAAAATACTATTATTATTTGTTGGCCAGAAGATCCAGCTGTCTGTGTAGGGTATCATCAAATCATTGAAGAAGAAGTAGATATAGAATATTGCAAAAAAAATAACATTCCAATAGTTCGAAGACCTTTAGGAGGAGGCGCAGTATATCTTGATAGTGGACAGCTTTTCTATCAAGTTATTGGACGACTTGATAGTAAAAAGTTACCACAGAATGTAGCTGAATTATATGAGAAAGTTCTCCAAGCACCTATAGAGACTTATAGAGCGATTGGAATAAATGCGGAATATGCTCCAGTAAATGATATTCAAGCTGATGGAAAGAAAATTTCTGGAAATGGTGCAGCAGAAGTTGGTGGAGGTCGAATTTTAACTGGTAATCTTATTTTTGATTTTAATTTCGATGAAATGGTTAAGATACTAAAAGTTCCAAATGAAAAATTCAGAGATAAGATAGCAACTAGTTTAAGGGAAAGGTTAGGAACAATCAAGGGTTTCCTTAAAAATCCACCCGATAAACAAGCAGTGAAGAAAATTCTTATCGAGAATTTTGAGAAAATGCTTGATGTCAAATTCAGGATTGATAATAAATTCTTACCAAAAGAGCAAGAAATAAATGATGAACTGTTAAAACAGTATAGAAGCGATGAGTGGTTAAATATTCCAATTCAACGTAGAACCGAACTTATGGAAAAACGAAAAGTGAAGATCTCCACAACCACACAAATTTATGAATCAGTATACAAAGCTCCAGGTGGGTTAATTCGTTTATTCTTTGAAATTGAAAATGAATTTATAAAAGACATAATCATTAGTAGCGATTTTTCTGCACACCCTATGAATACTCCAGAACTGATTGAGAATGCTCTTATTGGAAAGCTTCTGAATCCAAAACATATCTATGCCAATGTTTCTCAAGTATTCGAATCAGAAAAAATTGACATTCCTGGAGTAACACCAGATGATTTTGTTAAGGCAATTGAATTATCAGTAAAGGACTTATTCTAAAAGTCCTTTGTTTTTCCCCCAAAGATAGCTATAAATAGACTTGTGAGTTAGTTTTGGTATGAAAGCAGAATACGAACTCTCAAAAGATAGTAATGTTGAATCATTGTTAGTCAAAATAGCGGAAAACTTTGGAACAACCGTGAAAACTCTCGAAGATGATATAACAAAAGTTATTGTTGTTCCCTCAAGAATTAGAATCATACAAAGAGTGGATGAAACTAAGTACGTCCTGAGAGTTAGAGGAGCTTCTGATGAAGATATTTCCTTTTTAACCGGTATTTTAGGGAATCCTGTTAAGATCAGTCAAGAGAAACTGAGTTTAAATGATTTTGTTAAAGAAGTTATGAGTATTCCTGAGGTTAAGACAAAAAGCAAAGAAGAGGTCATAGATATTTTAGACCTCGATGACGAGGAATTTCAACAATACTTTAAGCAATTAGAACGATTTGGTAAAAGAGGGAAAGGCCCTCAACCGATTCTTGATGCATATGAGATTCTTAGCAAGTAATTGCTAAGTCCATTTTTCTTTATTTTTTTTACAAATACATATTTAAAAACAAAACATCTTACTAAGTATTATGATAAACAGAAGGTTTCTGCTAGTTTTAACAGTCAGTTTTTTGTTTCTGCCTTTTACAACTACATGGGTGAAAAATGAGAATGCGAGCGCTTATGAAAATCCTGTAGATGTTACCAATTATACAACTGAAGCTTTTACAGAAAAATTCAAAGGAACAATACCTGCGAAAGCTTTTGTAGGACCCGATAATGCTTTTGAGGTTGTGAATGCTTCTATTCATGCAGCTGCAACTTCACTTTATCTTGAAGTTTACACTCTATCAAGTCAAAATTTAATTGATTCTTTGATTTATGCAAAAGTGACTAATGGAGTCGATGTAATTGTTCTTCTAGAATTTGATCATGTTAGTGGCTATGAAGATGATTATACTGAGCAAGCAGCTTGGGAGCTAGATGATGCAGGAGTAAAAGTTCTCTGGACAACACCAGATTATGATTTTACACATGCAAAATTCTGGGTAGTTGATTCACAGTATACTTATGTTTACTCTGGTAACTGGGCTCCAACAAGTTTACCAGCAGATACAGATGCACGTGAAAATAGAGAAATGGGATTAATGTTTGACGATTCAGACATTGCTACTTTCTATGAAGATATTTTCTTCGAAGACTACGCAAAAGCACAAAGCCATTCTGGAGGATCAGATCCTGGATTTACTTTGCCAAGTGAAAGCTCAGGAACATATGTACCTGTAAAAGTAAGTCCTTTAACTCTTACCGAATACATGGAAGTCATACCTGTTTTCTCTCCAAATAATAGTTATGCTATGCTATTATCTTTGATTGAAAATGCAACTTCAACAATTGATGTACAACAACAGTATATGACTCATACTTGTGCATTAACCTATGATTTAATTGATGCAGCAAACAGTGGAATAGATGTTAGAGTTATGATCCCAGAGCCAGATTCAGCTTCAAAGAATGTCACAGAAATTCTCTTACAAAATGGTATTGATGTTAGGTTTTCTTATAGTCTCTATAATCATAACAAGTTCTTGCTTGTAGATGGTGAGTATGTTTCCGTCTCAAGTATTAATTGGTCGAATGGTTCAGTAGTTGATAATCGTGAAGCTGGAGCAATTGTGAAAAATACCAATATTGCCAATTATTTGGGAGATGTTTTCGAGTGGGATTGGGAGAACTATACCACTATACCTTCAGGATTTCTCTCAGACGTTGAAATAACTAAACCCTTACTAAACACAGTAGCTAATGGTACTATTGAAGTTGAAGCTGGATTTTATATTGGACCTTTCACTACAGGAACATTATACATTGACAATGTTTTGGTGCACACATGGACTACACCAGACGGTTTAGAAACTTACAGTCTTGATACTACTACTTATGTTGATGGAATTCATCAGATTAAGGTTATTGGAAACCCAACATTAGGAGATACTATTATCATAGAGCATGACTTTAATATTATAAACTTGGATTGGTGGGGCTTAGTAATCTCAGAAGTTCGTTTTGATGCTGTAACTGAAACATCTGGTGAATTCTTTGAATTGTACAATGATTTCAGTTTTGATGTAGCTATTGGTGGATGGACAGTTTCAGATAATTTGGCTACATATACTATACCTGCTGATACAGTATTCCTTGCTGATGATATACTTGTCTTTGTTCGTGATTCAGCTGTCTACACTACTGAAATGAATGATTTAGGAATCACTTCTCCCGTCTTTGATTATGTTTATGATTCTCTCATACTAGGTAATACTGGTGATATATTAGTTCTCGATGGTCCACACGGAAATGTTGACGCGGTAGTCTGGGGAACCGGAATATATACTGGAGTAATAGCATGGACTGGAACCATTGATGACACAGAAAGTTTACAAAGAGATCCCGCAAACCAAGATACAGATGATTGCTCTGCTGACTTTATTGTAAGAGTTCCTAATCCAGGAACTGTCTATGTTACTGAAACTCCTTCAGGATTTATTCCAGGATTTATCTTTAGCACAACTCTCTCAGCAATAGCGGTCGTTACACTAGTCATCATTTTCAATAAACGTAAGAAATAAACATCAACACAAGGGAATTTGGTAAACCCAAATCCCGCCTTTCTTTTCTTTTTCTTGTAGTTTTAGAATTATTGTATAGGCTTACATAAACATTTTTTCATTCTCAGATCAAAGAAATTAAAAGTATTTGCTGGTTTTATTTGCCAAACTGTATCTGCACCTCTGCCCGTACCACCTACTGCTAAAACATCTTTATTTATTGGAATAAGTCCTGCATCAGCAGCCATAAGTACAATTTCAGCACAAACTTTCGTTCCTTGTCCAAAAGTTCGGTATACTTCAGCTATTAATTCTGCAATTTGCCATGTTCCATGTTTTCTTCGAATTGCTCTATCAACTCCAGCTAGAGCATGAGTTGTAGTTAATACTGATATATTCTTCTTTTTCAATAATTCAAGCAATTCTTTGTCCATTTCATGTTCGCCTGGTTTAAGAAAACCAAAAACATGTGTTACAATAACAAGTTTATCTGTGTCAGTAAAGATGTCAAGAGCTTTTGCTGCTGTCGTTCCTTTTGAAGTTGCTATAACTACTTTAGGAATTTTATATTCTTCCGAGTATTCATATGCGAGCTTCAAAGCTTTTTTGGTATTTGCTTTTCCTGATTCTTTAAAATAAACTATAGTATCAACTTCAGACATTTTTCTGACCAGCTTTCTCTTGATAATAATCACTTGTAAATGTTGAATATTAAACAGAGTAAAAAAGAGTTTTCATAGAAGAAAATTGATTAAATTCTTTGTATTATCTTACAAATGAGTAATTTCTAGGTGGGAATTTTTCATTTCTATTTTTATCTGTTTTATAATCTCATTAATTGGTATAGTTGTAAAATAGAGGAGATGACTTTTACAATTACAATCTGATGACCCAAAGTTTTTGATAATTAATACTTTTTCTTGAAAGGTTCATATAATTTGATCAACTACTTTACACTCAATTTTTTGATCTGATAAGATTTTCCCAAAAGATATGATTTTCACAAAGTTATTTTTTAACAGATAATCTATATGCCAAAAAATCTTCTTTTCGTGCTTTATATGACGAGCTATCCTTTTCTCTAAACCCCCAGGTCCAAGAGCTGATCCTACATAGATATAATTGCCTTGCTGAAACAACATTGATCCTAGAGCACCAATTGTCAAACTGATATCTTGTTGTATAAATAAAAAAAGAAGATAGGTCCCCCTATTTTCAGACAAGTTTCCACCCTTTCTTTGTTGTGTTAATCAATCTGTCATTTCCAGAGGAACCGAGGTACTTCATAGAGGAATTCGCAGCCATCTTTCCTAACTACAACATCATCTTCTATCCTCACACCAAATTCTCCTTCAATGTAGATTCCCGGTTCAATAGTATGACACATTCCTTCCTTTAGGAGAAGTTTGTTCCCATTCACCATATAGGGAGCTTCATGACCTTCAATTCCGATCCCATGACCTAATCTGTGTGTGAAGTATTTGCCAAATCCTTCTTTTGTAATGACATCACGAGCAGCTATGTCAACATCTTCACACTTTACTCCTTCCTTTGAAGCTTCGAAAGCAGCTCTATTTGACCTGTAGACTAAATCATAGACTTTCTTGAATTTATCACTTGGTTCTCCAATAACTGAAGTTATTGTAATATCACCCATGTAACCTTTGTACAATGGTCCAGCATCAATTAGTAAAATATCATTTTTCTCAATTGTTCGTCCAGTTGGAGAGCCATGAGGTAATGCAGAATTTGGTCCAGATTGAACTAGTCCAAAAGCAAGTTTCCCATACTTTGATAATTCTTCTGAAATTATTTTAGACACATTGGTTTCGGTCATACCAGGAGTTACTTGTTCAAAAGTTTTGATAATGGCATCTGAAGCAATTTTTGTAGCTTCTTGCATTAATTTAATTTCCCCCTCTGATTTTATTATCCGAGCTGCTTGAACTACTTTTGTAGCATTGACAAATTTCGCTTTTGGCAGACTTTTTTGTATTCTTAGAAACCAGTCAAACCAGAGTTTATTATCAAGAGAAATTTGTTTGTTTTCTAGATTAAGATCGGTTGCTATTTTCCCTAATAATTTAAACGGATCTTCGTCTTCTTCCCATGTTTGAATTGTCCCAAATTGTACACCCTTTTTTATTCTGCTTTCTTCAAAGCTGGGACAAATAAAAATTGGGTCACTTTCTTTTTGGAGAATTACACAAGTTAATCTTTCACTAGCATGAGCCATTAATCCTGTTGCATAAAATAAATCAACACCTGGAAAAAGGATTAGCCCATCTGATCCTATGGACCCCATTAGTTCTTTTAATCTCTTTTGACGTTCTTCTAACATTTTTTTCATCTCAAATAATGCAAGAACTACAATGACCTATTCTTAATTAAAGTTACTTTCAATTTAGGTCACATAAATTTAAGAAATAGAGTTGATTGCTTCTTCTAAAGCATTAACAAAATCTGGTGATAATTCGTTTTGCTCATTTAAGGCATTTTCAAATGTAAATCCTGAGCGATGTTTATGTCCTCCTCCACCAAATTTAGCAGCGATTGCAGCAACATCACAGTTATCACTTCTTAAACCAATTCTGAAATTTGTTGTATCAATTGCAACAAGGATATCTTCTTTACAAATTTCTGAAAGATATTTTGTGACTTTACCTCGAGGTAGTAATGCCGATTCTGCGATAGCAATTGTTTTTCCTGAGAGAGTAAGGACTTTCAAGGAATTACGAATTCTATCTCGCTCTGCTTCAAACATTTTATATGCTTCCAAATACTCTTGGAAAAATTCTTCATCCTCAAATCGCCCATCTATGAACATGTCTCTTATCCTTAAGAGATCTGTCATTGACATTCTATGGTAATCTATTAGTGTATAGAAAATATTAGTTAGTCTGTCAGAAATATCATAATCACCGTTATGACCTATTATTGCTATCTTCTTCGATATCTCATCATTTGGCATAAAACGTCTTTGAACTAAGATTGCTGCGGAAACTTCTGTATCGTGAATGAATTCATCCAATACTTCAAGCAGTAATTCTTTGATTTCTTCAGGTGCTTTATGATGATCTATCCAAATTTTACGAGCTTTCAACTTCCTCAAAGGTTCAATTATTTTTTTTATTATTCTACTGTTTATGCCAATATCACTAATGATTAACACATTAGGTTTTTCGGCAATTGCTTTTTCAAATACTTCTTCGAAATTATAGTAATCAGCTAAAAATCCGATTGGTTCTATCTGTAACTCCCTGAAATATCTAAAGATAATTGCTTGAGCACCTATGCCATCAGGATCGATTTGATGAGATATTGAAACAACCTTGATTTTTGCCATAGTAATAATTGAAAAATCTCTTTCTTTTTAATTCTCTCTATTCGTAAAAAAATAAAATTCCGAGTATCATGAACAATACTCGTTCTTTAACAATAATTTAAATAGGTAATTCTAGTCGAGGCGAATTAACAAAAGCTGCAAATAGTTGAAGAAATCTATGATTCTCTGACAGATTTCTAACACAAGTTGCCTTTAATGATGTGTTTAAGATGAATATTATTAGAACTAGTGTAATGGGTTTGAGTTCACTAGGAGCATTTGGTGTAGCAACTGAAAAATTTGCTATTATTTCAGAAATGTGGCCACAGAAAGCAGTTGAAGCTATTACTAAAGCTCTTGAAGTACCAATCACCAAACTCAATATCGGTGATACTTCTCTAGTTGGTATTCTAACTGCAGCAAACTCAAATGGAATTTTACTTCCTCATATTTTCTCTCCAAGAGAAATGGAGAAACTAGAAGAAGCTTATGGTGATTCTTTTAACATTGGAGTCATTGACAGCAAAATCACTTGCTTAGGCAATTGTATTGTAACTAATGATAACGGTGCAATTATCCATGAGAATTTTGAACCAAAAGCTGTAAAAGTAATTAAAGATACTCTAGATGTCGAAGTTGAAAAAGGTAATATCATAAAATCTAATCTAGTCGGATCTCATGCCTTAGCTAATAATAAAGGACTTTTAGTTCATCCACTTACTACTGAAATGGAAATAACCTGGCTAAGTGAAAGACTAGGTGTTCCCGCAAATGTAGGAACAATAAATCGTGGTGTACCTTATGTTAGCG
>JAHLVZ010000155.1 GCA_019058165.1 Candidatus Heimdallarchaeota archaeon | reverse complement strand
GGATCTTCATGAATACCTGCAGAAGGTGCGAACATACGTGAATGAATACTCGAATCTTTATGAATCGTTTCAGTTGTAAAAACGAGTAGATCCGGAGTTTTGAAATCATTTAGTGTCTCAAGTTGTAATTGTGGGTTTAAACTAATCTTTTGAATGATTTCCAGAGATTTAATAGGAACAATCAAAAATGGAAAACCCGTTGAGACAGCTTGCATAGGATAATCATCCAATATATCGTCAGGTTCTAATCCGATTATTTTTGCTATGGATTCTTTATCATCATATTTATCCAAGAATTTAGGTTTAGGTTGATACATACCAATTGATTGATCTTCGAAAAACTCTACATCTATTGGACCTATTCCTAATTCCATTGTTGTCTTTTTTTTGTCACGAGGAATGAGGTCTCGTTTTTTTAAGACAAAAGCAGTTCCTAAAGTTGGGTGCCCTGCAAACTTTAATTCTATTCTTGGAGTAAATATCCTTACTTTTACAGAACAAGATTCAATTTCTGATTTAAGAATAAATGTTGTTTCTGAGAAATTCAATTCTAGAGCGATTCCTTGCATTTCCTCATCAGTTATACTTAGATTAGCATCTTTATCCCAAAAAGTCGCTAATTGATTACCCGAAAATTGATTTCTCTCATCAATAAACACACTAGTTTGTATATATGGATATTTTCTCATTTTACCTCACGTAAACAAATTGTTCTTTATTTTTAATTGAATCTCTATTACTCTTAAAAAATGGTTCTCTCATTAAACTGAAATACTTGTAAAAACAATCAATTAAGATGATTGGTATAACAGATAGTGGTTGTTTATATTTATTCTCACAAACTCAAATGTACCCACTGTCTAAATCTAGTTTTTAAAATCAAACAGTTGTAAACAATAAGAAGAGAAAGTACAGAAAGGAATTAAACAAAATTTTTTACTTTCTCGTTGAGTGTAAGCTATTGGAGTTTCATTGATTATCTATTTGACCTATATTAACTGATTTTTTCTTTTTCCTAACAAAGAAGACAATAAGAAATGTTATTACTCCAAGTATTGGCAAAGTAAAAGCGAGAATTACTCCAGCCAACATTAGTGTTGTTAGTGCATCCAACCAATCCCAAAAATCAAATTCATCATGAGGGAAAACATGTAAAGGTGAATTGAGATCAGTTATATTCACAATGAATAAAGGTTTTCTAGAAACGAAATGCCCATAATAAGTATTGTGAATATAAGCATAGTTATCTTGAATCATAAAAGAACTAAATGATGTACTGAATTCAGGAGCTGAATAATTACCAATAACTTGTATTTGTTCAAAATCAGATATATCTAATATCAAAAGAAAATTGTAGTCTAACAAAAACAAAGTGTTATCTCTAATGATAATATCAATTATAGATCTATATTGCAACAAATATGTTGACATTATTGTTATGTTTAAAGGATCAGATATATTAAAAAGGCACAAATTGTAGTGGGGATAGAAATTAAATAAAAATAAATTATCATTTTTGATATAGATAGTTGATTTGTAAACACCAGAATGTAATAAAATTTCACCTGAATATTGTATATTGGTTTTATTAGAAATATCCAAAATAACAAAACCTTCGTATTCAGTAAGAATATAAGAATAATTTCCTTTTATATTGAAATCATAGTAATCGTGCGTACCATTAAAGTAACTATCTTGTAGTTCAAGAGTGGAGAAATTCTCAAAATTATAGATGGTAAAATTATCCTCAGATAATGTATACAAATACCAACCATTTATTGCAAAGTTACTCAAATCCCCTAATCCTGTATATCTACCTACTTGAACTATTGATAAAGGATTAGTATAGTCAAAAACAAAAATGGAATGCCAAATATAGATGTAGAGATAATTATCTTGAACAATCATTGTACTTTCATAGTCAATATCTGGAGCGGAATAGTTTTTAGCTAATACAGGTTCATTTACATCACTTATATTGTAAATTTCTGTTCCATACCAATCTTCGATTAGAGTTAACAAATCATCATTAACAAATATTGTACTACCAGTTCGAGTAATATCATCCTCTCTATATATTGAATTTTCTAAGAAATTATCAGGAGAAAATTTTTTAATTGTTTTATTATCTTCTACAATCTTAGAATTATCTATTATTAATTTTCTAGCAAGTATTTCTTTCGATGAAATTGTTAAAATCAAAATTGATGACATAAGTAAAAATACACTTAAAGAAAAGAGAATTCTTGTTCTGATGATTCTTCTTTTTGTAAATTTCAGAATTTTACCCTCCCAGTAAAGATATCACTTACTGATATAAGTTATTTTTGTTTTATTAAATAGCTGAGTAATAATATGAATTTAGAAAGTGAATTAAAAAAAGAGATAAAATGTAGTTGTAATTATTCCATATATAGGTAGACTCCTCTCAATAATTAGTTCTCTCATTAAACTGAAATACTAGTTTAGACATTTAATGTACTGGAAGTGAATTTCTTTTGTTAAAGCAAACACCGGATGGCATAAAAAGCGCAGCGATGGATTTCGATAATGCAATTGAAAAAATGAATGTAGACAAATTGCTTGAATTTTTCACTGATGACTGCGAAGTGATTATTTTAAATGAAATTCTAAAAGGAAAAGATGGAGCAAGAAAATTCTTCGATTGGTTGTTTGCTAATGTTATTAAAATAAAATTTGAACTTGTTAATATAATGATCGAAAATGATGTCTTTTTCGAAGAATTCAAAGTTAAGGCAAAACTTCCAGATGGAACTAGTGTCGTTTCAAATCAAGCAGAAGTCCTTGTTTTTGAAAACTATAAAATTAAAAGTCTGAGACTCTATCTTGATAGACTTGATTTTGCTAATGCCATTGCTACTGATTTCATTAGTAAAGGGATAATTAAAACAATTATTAAGAGATCACTCAAAGGACTTCGAGAATAATAATTCAATTTGCAATACTTACTTTGAGATTCCTTCTGATGTTTCCTCGACGACTATGCTTGCAGATGTGTAATCAGTATCTATTAAGCTATCAGACATAGCACTTTCACTGTCAACTAATTTTGAAGAGTCAATAACCTCATCTTGATCCTTTGCTTCCCTCTCTTTTCCAACGAGAGGCATCATCAAAATAACCGGAATCATTCCAACAATGTAAATAAAAGTGGTTATAATAAAGCACAAATTGAAATTATTGTTTGCACCAACAATGAAATCTCCAATAACTGCAGAAGCATTCCAGAACAATCCCCAAGCAATTGCCTCTATTGAATTCCAAATACCTCGACGTTTCTTAGGAATTACATCCATCAAAATTGATCTGCTTAGTGGTTGACCAGCATTCATGAATGAACCACGTAAAATGAAGAATGGAACTAAAACAGCAAATGGCGGATAGATTGCTATTATTAATAAACAGAAAGTAGCAATGAATTGAACTAAAAAGATAGTTTGAACTCGTCCTAGTCTTAAGGATATTTTCTGAGACACCAAACCTAATAATCCCGTTGCCAAAGATGTCGCTCCCATTATGACATTTAACCAAACAGGAGAAATCAAATATTTTTCCGTAAAGAATACTGGGAAGTATTTTATTGACATTCCAGCTCCTATTCCGACTAATAGATTTGATGAAACTAAAAGAATGGGTATAAGTTTTGCAGCTTTTCCAGAATCAACTTTAAGAGCAAGTCTACTCTTTTGTTCTTCTACTTCTTCTGTTACTTCCTCAGCTATTGCTTCACTTTCTTTTCCTAGGCTTCTTTCGTCTTTGAATATGAATAGAATGACAATTCCTATCAAACTTACCGCAAATCCGACATACATCACTTTTTTTAGAATTCCTAGATCCCATTCATTTCCAATGATAGCAAAAAATATGGCTGCAATAATAGGTCCCGCAGCCATAGCAAATTGTCTTACTAGGTGCGCCCAAGAATAGATTTTTGATCTATATCCTGATGCAACGGAATCTGCAAATAATGCCTCTAGAGAAGGACGTACAAGGGCATTGAATAACCCTAATAGGAATAATGCTATGAAAATATAGAGAAAGGAATTCCCAAAAGCAACAAAGGCTAATCCTAGAACTCCTATAACTCCGGCTATTTTCAGTAATACATCTCTTCTAAATCTATCAGCAAAATAACCCGCAGGAAAGACAAAAATAGTCATGGTGATACCTGATGCTGCTGAAGTAAGTCCTAACACTACACTTTGACTTAGACCAAATAGTCCACCTGCTTCACCAGCGAAAATATAGATGTACATGCTTAATGCTGTACCCATCCAAATACCTCTTCCTAAGGAATTGAACAAATAGAAACTAAAGATAAGTTTGACATTGTAGTTCATTGATCGAATAATATCTCGAGTAGAGGTTTTAGAGTTCAATTCTATATTCATATCAAGTATCGCGCCATTCTCAGTATATTGTTAAAACATTCAAAAATGTTTAATCATTAAAAATATATTGAACACTATTAGTATTCTCCTTTAGGAAATAAAAAGGATAATTACATTACTAATAATTTATTAGTCAATTTAAATAACGTAAGGTAATATATTATCAAAGGGGTTCATCATGCCATTAGAACAGCTAGAGAATAAATTTGTTGAAGTCGTTGAAGATGTTTTACCATCTGTTGTTAGTGTGTATACTACCGTTTTAACTCGTATAGATCTCTTCAGAGTAGCTCCTGTTCAAGGGATGGGTTCTGGAGTTATAGTTGAAGAAGATGGAATAATAATCACAAATGCCCATGTTGTAAGAAAAGCTCAGAAGGTAGGCTTGCAACTTCATAGTGGAAAGAAGTTGGATGCAAAAGTCTTAGGAATGATGAAAGGATTAGATATTGCAATTCTTAAAGTCGATGAAACGGATTTAGACCCTATAACTATTGGTGAGTCAAACACATTAAAAGTTGGGCAATTCGCTATAGCTGTTGGTAATCCCTTAGGTTTAGGTGAAAGCGTAACTTTTGGTTTGGTTAGTGCATTAAATAGAACCATAAGTGCTCAAAATGCTATATTAGAAGGACTTATTCAAACAACTGCTGAAATCAATCCTGGTAATTCTGGTGGAGCTTTAGTTAATACAAATGCTGAATTGATAGGCATTCCCACTGCAGTGATACCTTTCTCACAAGGAATAGGTTTCGCAATTGCTATTGATTCAGTTAAAGGTCTTTTAGAAGAGTTCCGAGAAACTGGTAACGTGAGCACTCCATGGATTGGAATAACTGGATACACCATTAATCCAAGAATAGCAAATTACTATCAATTGACTCAAGATAAAGGAGCCCTGATTATTCAAGTTCCTAATGGACCTGCTAAAAAAGCAGGCATCAAACCTAATGATATTATTGTAGGTCTAAATGATGAGGAAATCAATTCTATACAATTATTAATTCAGAAAATAGTAAAACGTCGAATCGGTGAAGAAGTAAAAATCAAGTATATTAGAAATGGACGAACCTTTGAAACTTTTGTAAAACTAAGCAAAGCACCTTCTTAGAACTCACTAAATGTATGGTGTTTATTATATATATTAAATAAATAAGAAAGATTGTAGAAGTTAATCAACTAAATCCCATTTTCCACATCTACTTCCCCATCTAGCTATTAAATCATCGTTTTTACGTATTTCAACAATTTCACAAATATTTGGACAACCTTCACATTCAAAACCTGTTGTTTTAAATTTCATATCAGGAATATCCCAACCATAAAATGTTGATTTTCTTGGTCTCTTAGTCATTTCTTCTTGTGCTAGAATTGCTGCTCCAATTGCACCCATTACATCAAAATGTTCAGGTATTATTATTTCTTGTTGCAGATATTTTTCAAAAGCTTCTTTCAACCCTTCATTTGCTGCAACTCCTCCTTGAAACATAATTGGTGGTAGAATATCCTTCCCTTTGCCAACATTGTTTAGATAATTCCGAGCGAGTGCTTCACATAATCCTTTTATTATGTCTTCTGTAGGGTGCCCTAACTGTTGTTTGTGAATCATATCACTTTCAGCAAAAACTGTGCATCGACCTGCAATTGAAACCGGATTCTTTGAGCTGCAAGCTAAACAACCAAATTGTTCAATAGGTATATCTAACCGACTTGCTTGCATATCTAGAAATGATCCTGTTCCTGCAGCACAAACAGTATTCATAGCAAAATCAACAGCAACGCCATTTCGAATTATAATTATTTTACTATCTTGCCCGCCAATTTCCATTATTGTTTGAATATCAGGATTATAATGCAATGAAGCCAATGCGTGAGCTGTTATCTCGTTTTTTACAATATCCGCACCAATAATTACACCAGATAACTGTCGAGCACTCCCAGTTGTACCAGCAC
>JAHLVZ010000154.1 GCA_019058165.1 Candidatus Heimdallarchaeota archaeon | reverse complement strand
ATTCAACAATTTCTTCAAGGTAAATTTAATTGCCGAATAGGTGTAATAATTGGTGATAGTCGAGTTCAACCTTTAAGAAGAGGCACAAGTGGGTTAGCACTTGGAGTTGCAGGATTTGTCCCAGTTATAGATGATAGAGGAAGAAAAGATCTATTTGATAGGGAAATGAAAATGACGAGGAGAGCGATTGCAGATAATCTGATGTCTGCTGCTGAAATTCTTTCAGGTGAAGTAGATGAGAAAGTTCCAATTGTTTTAGTAAGAAACGCTCCAATAATTATGACTGATGAAGATTTAACAGAAACCATGTCGATACCACCAAACGAGTGTATGTACTTTAGCACATTCCTCATCAAAGATGAGGATGAGTGAATTCTTCTCTTATCATTATAGATTCTTAACAAGATGGTGTTTTTCTTGAGTAAGGTGAAGACGATCATATCCGAGCTCGACAAGCATTATGGGGTTAAACATTGGAAACGTTGGAGAGAACCAGTAGGTGAATTGGTACGAACAATTCTTTCACAGAATACCACAGATAAGAATAGTTTACGAGCTTATGCTAATTTAATTGATACTTTCAAAACTTGGGATGAGATACTGGAAGCAGATGAAACGGAAATAGCTGAACCAATAAGAAGTGGTGGTTTAGCGAATATTAAAGCAAAAAAAATCAAGAAAAGCCTTATGGAAATCAAAAAACGAGAAGGGAAAATTGATCTCGAATTTCTTGCGGATTACAATCAAGAAGAAGCTGAAGACTATTTAGTGTCTATGGATGGCGTAGGACCAAAAACAGCTGCGTGTGTTCTAATATTTTCGTTTAATTTTCCAATCATGCCTGTTGATACACATGTTCATAGATTGAGTAATCGCATAGGATTAGTCACAACAAAAACTCGGGAAAAAACTCAGGAAGCAATGAAAACGATAATCCCAAAGAAAAACATCTATAGTTTCCATCTTAATCTCATCGAGCACGGGCGAAAAGTGTGTAAGGCTTCAAAACCTCTGTGCTCACAGTGTTTTCTTACAGATTTTTGTGATTACTTTTATGAAAATTTCAAGAAGACCTCTTGATAATTTTTAAGTAAAGCAAAGCTAATTAAGATTGAATCTCCCTAATCAATTTGTTAAGATGATTACTTCTTAGTAGGAAGGACAGCTTTGTTTACGAAAACATCTGATCTCTCAATTAATCAAACATTAGCAGAAGAGATACTAAATTGGGCGTTACCCATATTAGGTGTTATTTTTACTGGTTTAATTATCTGGTTTATTTGGAGATACGTTAGAAAAAGTGATCATACTGGACGAATTTCCGAGTTTGATGAGAAATCTCTCAAGAAATTGATTGAAGAAAAAGGAACTCAAAAGCATCTGCCGTATTGTGAGGATTGTAAGATGCCAATGCGGAAAGAAATTCGCTACAAGGATTTCATGAAAGATCAAGGAGAATTCCTAATTAGCAGTGAAACTGCAGAACATACCTTGAATTCACTTGTTGGCAGTAGTCGTATTTCTCAAGATGATATGGATTTGATAACAGAGTTTTTTGCTAGTCATCCTGAATTAGATCAACAACTTTTCAGGAGATATAAATGCCCCAATTGTTCTAAAACACTTGTTTTACCTTACTTGAAATCGATTGAATGATTTCTTTAATATTTCAAGAAACACTCATTAATCGTAATAGTTTTATTCTCGTATAATTCTATACACATCGTTTAGGTGCACTCAAAATGGAACCATTATCAGTATTCTTTATACTAATTCCAATAGGCATTACTGTAGGAATATTCGCTGCAATAACTGGTCTAGGCGGTGGGGTCTTGATGGTACCTATCTTATTTTATGCTGTTTTTGCCTTATTTGATCCATTTACAAATTATGGTATTCTAGATGTTTTCAAATATGCAACAACGATATCGAGTACTGTAATTGTATTCACAGCTGCGTCCTCTACGATCGCTTTTTCGATCCAAAAGCGAATCGATTACTTAGTAGGAATCCTCTGCGTTCCATTTACTATTGCTGGATCATATCTTGGAAAGTTAACCCAAGCAAAAATTGATGAAACAGCTGTCTTAATCTTCTTTGCAATTCTGTTATTTTTAACTGCTTTAAGGATGATCTATAAAGTAATCTCTCCAAGAATTAGGAAACCTAAGATTAAGGAGGATGCCACTGAAATTTTAATTCCAGTTGAAGAAGCTGAAACAGAGGAAAAACCATCTCGATTCAAGTTACTTCTAGATAGATTAACTTTAGAGAGAGATATAGAAGATAGAAGTGGCAAGAAATGGGAATACAAAGCAAGATTATACTTAACTCCTATAGCTATTATAGGTGGTTTTGTTGCCAGTATGGCTGGAGTTGGTGGAGGTATAGTCATGGTTCCGGTTCTACACATATTCATTGGTTTGCCTATCCATTTCGCAACAGCAACATCAGTCTTCATTATGATTTTTACCAAATCAACAACAATAATCACAGCTTATACTGGTTCAACAGAAACTATTGGTATTTGGTGGCCGTATGTAGCAGGTTTAGCAATTGGAATAATTGGCGGTGCTCAAATCGGTGCGAGATTAGCTCGAAAAATAAAAGCTGATCCATTAAAAGTTGTCTTTGCTACTGTGCTAGTTTTGGTGTCAATCTGGACTATCATACAATGGCAGTTAGAAGTGAATGGAATCTTATAGTCATTATCCATAATGGAAAGGGTTATTAGTCGCTATTTATTTCCCATAGAAGTAGATAGTAATTGACTATGGATAAGGAATCACATTAAGAGGTTTGAATTGGAAATGGCTGAAGTAACGGATCTTCATGTATTGGCGAAATTGTCTCGAGGGTCACCCAATGAAGAAGATGCCTTTATTGTGAGGGGAGAAAATGATAAGATCATTGCTAGAATCCACAGTTTGAGTGAATTACTTGATGTTCTTTCTAACTTAAAACACGAGGAAATTTTTCCAAACCTCTGTCGAATTAAAAATAAAGACATAGAATGTGATTTAGCATTATGGGTCCACTATGTTTTAGGTGATGCTGTTCTCTCTGCCAAAATATATAATTTTGCAACAACTATGCAAGACGAACCAGAGAAGCTGAAGCTTCAAGTTTTCAACTTATGCTTCAATAGATATCTCAATTTTCAAGAATTGATTGATTCCTCTGATGATTTGTCTTTTCTTAATGATAATCCTGACTCACCAACTAATTTATAGACTATATTTGTCAAAAAATAAATAGAACTCTTTTCTTATTTATTGTTAGAGTGGTGAGTTCTAATGCGTTTCTTACCTAGCAATCTCCAGCAAAAAAGATGTCAAATTTGTAGTAAAGAATCACCTGAAATTTCTGAGAAATTAGGCGTTTGCAAAGAATGTATTCTCACCCAACACCAAGAAGCAATGGAAATCATCAACAAAACTCGAGTAAAATATCGTCTGAAATACAATCTCACAATTGCTCCTCCAAAAACAGCAAAGGGTTTAGCTTGTGGTGATTGTGTAAATAATTGTCGTTTAGGGGAAGGTGAAATCGGTTTCTGTAATCTAGTGAAAAACGTAAACCAAAAACTCGTAAGATTAGCCGGAGATGAGAAAAACGGCTTGTTTAGTTTCTATTATGATCCTCTCCCAACGAATTGTGTTGCTAGCCCGTTTTGCCCAGGAGGTACTTCGAGTGGATTTCCTAAATACTCTTATGTAGATGGTCCTGAAATAGGTTGGAATAATTTGTCTGTTTTTTATCAAGCATGCACTTTTGATTGCTTATTCTGCCAAAACCACCAATATCGAAAAGGCGTTCACTTATCAAAACCTAGTCGACCTGAAGTTCTAGATAATGCTATAAGAAAAGATACAAGCTGTGTTTGTTTTTTTGGTGGAGACCCAGCTGCGCAAATACGTCATACTAATGCTGTAGGTCAGTTAGCTCTAAGTAGAGCGAAAAAAGAAAAACGAATAATAAGAGTTTGTTGGGAAACGAATGGTTCAGCGAAGCCTGAATTAATGCGCAAGTCAACAGAAATAGCATTGGAATCAGGTGGATCTATCAAAATAGATACAAAAACATTCGATGAAGAATTAAACTTCGCTCTCTGTGGAACCAGTAATAAATTCACTTATTTCAATTTAAAGGAAATTGGTAAACGAATAAACGATCGTCCAGAAACCCCATTACTAGTTGCCAGTACATTGTTAATTCCTGGTTATATCGATGAGGATCAAGTAGAAAAAATAGCAAATTTCCTTGCTTCAATAAACACCTCAATTCCTTATTCACTCTTAGCGTTTTACCCAGCTTTTGCTATTGATGATTTACCAACCACCTCAAAGGAACATGCTGAAAGGTGTTTTAAAATAGCTAAGAAACAAGGATTAGAGAATATATCAATAGGAAATAAACATTTGTTGCGTTAAACAAGCTAAATTTCGACTTTCAGCTTAACTTCGTCTTTAATTTCCTTTTTCATGCGCCAACGCGAAAGGTCGTACCTAATACTACGTTTGACTTGTCTTTTAGTTAGATAATTTTCAGCTTGATATTCTTCCAAGAAATCATAGACGTGGGATAATAGTTCTGATGCCGGCCTTGTAGTTGCTTTGTATTTTGGTTTATAGTTTATTTCTTCAGCCCATTCTCGAAATCCTTTGAAATCTTCCACAGTTAACTCCTCTGAAAGATAACCCAAGCCTAATTCATATAGTGAATATGCATTGGTAACTTGTTCCAATATTTTCCAATGAGGAATAATCAAAACGAGTTTATTTAGTAGACTTGCTTCCCAAGCAAGATTAAATCCACCATTACTAATAATTGCTTTACAAGAAGCAAAATCTTTGAGGAATCCTTCACGACTTGTTTTCTTGAAGACTACATTACCGATTTGCTTATCCTTATTAAAACCATAAAGATGAAAGGTTTCATCAGGGAATTTGGAAAAAATATCTATAATAGATGATTGACTATAGCGTCCTAAATATGCAACAATATGATTATCATATGTGACATCAAGATTATTTAGCTCAGGTTTTTCAACCAAGGGAAAAATAGTAATATCACCTTTTGTGTGCATCGAGTCAACAAAATCAAGGGCAAAGCACTTGTCAAAACTAGGGATCATCATTAGCTGTGCAAATCGAAATTTCAATTTATCATATCTACTACAAGGAACTCTATCTGCACAGAAAGAATGAAATATTGCATGTTGACGATCAACGATGATTACAGGTTTGTTTAGCCTTCTACCTGCAATAGCTGAAGTTTGTTCAAAATCGTTAATAAACGCATCATAATTTTCCTTATAATCTAGTTCCATGATTTCCTTTCGAGCCCTATTGAAATCGGGTAATTTGTTAAGATTAGCTTGTAAGGATTTTGGGATTTGTAATTTATTCTCTAGATAAATATCAAATGGTCCTGGTTTGTAAAAAACTCTGTCAGCTAATTCATAAGCATATTTTGGAGGTTGTTTGCCAGACAAGAATACATGAACCTCATGGCCATCTGCAATTAATTCAGATATAAAAACACGTGAACGATTAATGTGACCTTGACCGTTCGTGTTTATGCCGTACAAGAGTTTCAACTAACTATCTCCACCATCTAATGAGTGAAATGTTCTATATAAAATGTACTATTCAAAAATCTCGACAATTATTCACTGATAAAGAATTAAAGGAAAAAATGAAATAAAATCTCTTTTTGTAAACCAGATTATTAAAAGGGATAGCAAATCTATGTCTATTTACTGAAAAAAACTATTTTTGAGGATTCAAAGTGAAGTATCGAAAAGTTGGTAGAAGTGGATTAAAAGTCAGTGAAATATCATTGGGTTCATGGCTCACATATGGTGGTACAGTTGAAAGTGAAATTGCTAAGAAATGCATGGCAATAGCAATTGAACATGGTGTTAATTTCATTGATTCCGCAGAAATTTATGCTCGTGGTGAAGCAGAAAAAGTAATTGCTGAATTCCTTGCTGAAGAAACAGTTAATCGAAAAGATCTTGTTATTTCAAGTAAGGTTTTTTGGCCAATGAGTGACGATATTAATCGTTGGGGATTGGGCAGAAAGAACATTTCAAATGCAATTGAAGGAACATTAGAACGATTGAATCTTGATTACATAGATATCTATTACATGCATCGTTATGATTATATGACTCCAGTAAAAGAAACAGTAGAGATACTAAATGACTTAATCCGTTCCGGTAAAGTGCATTATTGGGGGACATCTGTTTGGACTGCCGCTCAACTGGAAAGAGTAAATGCTGTAGCTAAGGAATTGCATCTACACAAACCTATAGTTGATCAACCATTGTACAACATGATTAGTAGACACATTGAACTCGAAATCATGTCCGTCTCGAAAACACATGGAATGGGAT
>JAHLVZ010000026.1 GCA_019058165.1 Candidatus Heimdallarchaeota archaeon | reverse complement strand
ACGTAAGTATATAGTACATAGAGTATAACTGTAACTAAAGTAAATAACAGAGTGATTACAAATAACCGAAATTCATTTGTAGAAAACATATTACGGATTCTTCTTCTTTTCTTCTGATATTCTTGGTGGCTATCACCTACTGTTTTCTTAGCTATTGCATTTTGAAGATAGAAACTCAGAGTGAAGAATCCAATGATAAATGAGGTTAATGCTATTAGAAGTAAGGGTTCTTGAAGCGAATTCTGATAGAAATTAAACGGTTGATCAGGCGTTTGATACGTAAATAGAAAACTAATAAGATACCCAATAAGTGTTCCCCCAACAAAACTCACAAACGTAAAGATTAGATTCTCCAAGAAAATCATCTGACGAATAACTCGATAATTCAGACCATACAACTTCATTCTTCTAAATGTTGTTGCTAAATCTTTCGAACCTATATTCAGAGTTACAACACTAATAAGTCCGATAATAAATAGTAAGGGAGCATTTATCCCGATGATTTTGGAGTATTGTTCTATCCAATAATTACTAAAATTAATTAGGAAACGTTTCATATCTGGTGCATGAAGCACATAACTCAAAGTGACCTCTGATATAATGTAATATGAATCTGCTGGATAAGTCTCAATATATTCTCTTAATTTGTTTAATTGAAAAGCAGAGCAATCGTACTGGAAATCTGTCAAATATGTAACAGTACCAAGATAGTAATCTAAATTGTTCATTCTGAACTGAAAATTAGTATAATTCGTGAAGAAAACTGCTAAGCGATAATAATTATATAATAAAGGACTTTCAAAA
Source organism: Candidatus Heimdallarchaeota archaeon (assembly GCA_019058165.1). Taxonomy (GTDB): domain Archaea; phylum Asgardarchaeota; class Heimdallarchaeia; order JABLTI01; family JABLTI01; genus JABLTI01. The sequence continues at coordinate 27,247 of JAHLVZ010000026.1, read as the reverse complement.
TGCCAATCGAATAGATCCATGGAAAAGGACTCATTCTGAAACGTTTCATTAATATCACCAACAACCCCAACAATAGTATAAATTTGTATAGGAGAGAATTCACTTTGATAATCATTTAAAGTGAGAGTACTATTTACAGGATAATCGAAAAGTCCATCATGATAACAAAGTATCTCAGATGAGTTAAGAGGCATTCTCCCATCAACAAGGCATCTCGATAATGCTTCATAGGTTCTATTATCTGGAGCCATAAATTCAAAGTAATGCCAGGGGTCATCAACATTACCCGTGGCAAAGAATTGCTGTGCACTTATTGTTGAGGTGGTATTGGAAATTTTCAAGTTTGGAATGAGATGTTCGGTGGTATTTTTAAAATCAGCAGTAAAATTTTCTATTAAATTATTCGTGAAATTTATTTCCATATTTCTTTTAAGACTGGTTGAAGCACTAATATAATTATCATTATACCAATCAATATTCTCAATTTGATAGTCTTGAAACATATTGTAGCGATGGCTATAAATAACCATACATAAACTTGTGATGGCAAGAAAAACAATTATACCAGATGCGATTGAGAAACTGACTCTTTTTCTCCCTGTTTTCAAGAAAATTCTGAACAATTCTTTTTTTGAAAGCTCTATCTTATCTCTGATTGATTCCTCTTCCAATTTGTCATCATCTCTCTTAACAATAAGTAATCATTTTGACGTGGCATTTATCCTTATAAAGATTTTATGAAAATCTAGGAATAGATGAAATCTCAATCCTATCTATTTTTAGAATAGAGAATATCCTGAATTCTTCGCCTAAAAATATTTAAAACACAAAACATACCAAGAAGAAGTTTGTTTGATAATTAGGACGATATTATAATGGCTCAAGTTAATCTCTCATTGGAACCCGAAAAGAAGTCGGTTACTAGAAGAAGATTCATCTCTCTTGATTTTGCTCGAGGAATTGCTATTGTAGCAATGATTGTTCTTCATGTGATTGGTGATTATTTAAATATAGATGTAATGCTTGCTTACCCAAATATCAATAATTTAGCAACAACAAACCTCTTAGCATTGATTATAATACCTTTCTTTGGAGGTTTAGCAGGATTCTTCTTGCTTGTATCATCAATAGCTAATATGGTTAGTATGCAAAGACATCTTGAAAAAGGAAAATCAATTAGAAGTCTTGTCATAAAACAAATCGTTGGAGGAGTATTACTACTTATCTTTGCTATGCTAAGTGAAAGCACATTTGGTTATCATGGAGTAGTTGGGAATTTCTTCCGAAATTTAAACAATCCAGCAGCTGGTAACTACACAACATTCCTCTGGCAATGGAATACTTTTGAGACAGTTCATACCATTGCCTGGTGTTTGATTCTTAATGGAATTACACAAGGTTTGCTTTCACTAAAAGGTAATTGGAAAAACACAAGAAGGATGATTATCTCATACATTGTTTTAATAGTTGTTGTTGTTGGATTAACACAACCCATTTGGGATTTAGTTGGATTAATTGGTCCTGGTTATCCTTGGGGAACATATGCAAATGGTCATCCATTCGCTCAACCTTGGATCGGCACGGAACCATTTTGGGATATCTTAAGAGCACCGATTCTTACAGCGTTAGCAGCTCCTATGGAACCAATTTTTCCCTATCTTGCTGTTTCGTTTATGGGTAGTATAATTGGTCTTGTAATTTCACAACCAAAGGAGAAAATTTCCAAACACTTTCCTAAAAAAGTGTTCATTGTTGGTGGAGTAATGTTCATTAGTGGAGTTGTAGGGATTCTTTTTGCTATACTAAAAATTATGAATGCCTCTTATCCTCCAGGAACGGATTCTTTTGATGTTGCTATTAATTTCTATCGCTTTATCTCCTTTCATCGTCATTGGGCACCAGATAATGCTCATTTCATGTCTCCAGGGATCACGGTTCCAATCATGCCCTTTTCTTGGCTCTTTCAATTCCTAGCATTAAACGGTTTTAGCTTAATGGCAATAATGTTACTCCTTAGACTGAACGAGTTTAGAGGGAGAAGCAAAGCTTTTGCTAAGAGAACAAAAATCATAAGACGTTTTGGTATCGTTGCTTTTTCAAATTATAATAATCAATCAATCTATGTCGTTGTGTTTTTCTTGATATCTTTAATGATAACTAAAGTGCCTTACCAAAAATTGTATTGGACTGGAACTGTTCTAACGATCTTCGTATCTCTAGTGGTTTTTTCATTAATATTATATGCTTGGGAAAAGATAAAATACACAGGTTCATTGGAATGGTTTATTCGAACTGCTACAAATAATCTTGTTCCAGCTCGAAAAGATAGATTTGATAAATCTGTGAAGTGGTGGCAAAAGGGCCAAGTCGATGTTGAAAATACTTTTTACAATGCAGAATGGATTGACTTAGATACAACAGAAACAGAAGTAGAAGAAAGTAAAACCAGTGATAATGATTCGAGATTTTCATTTAGGCTAGCTCTGGTCAGTTTGTGCTCAATTTTCTTTGTTGTCGTTAACATCGTATCATTATTCGTTTCCATACGAGCTAGAAAAATTGAAGGAAAAAACAAACATAATACTGCTGGATTAGCTATATCTATATCTGGTATTGTCTTGCTTGTAGGTGTATTAATTACTACATTAGTAATAAAAATTGGAGCTCTAGGTCTATTCTAACTCCTATTTTCTTTTATTTTTTTAATTATAACTTGTCTATAGTTATCATAGTTCTTTTTTTTGAATAAGTTAATTGTAAAATGAATAATGCTAAAATCTCAATTTTTCTGATTTTCTAATGAAATCAACATAAAACTGCACATTTAGTATAGCAGTATCGTTTTGATGGGAGTAACTGTATAATTAACTATGATATACAAACTATATAAAATGAAATTTAAATCTGCAGATGCAGTTCACGAAAATAGCTATAAAGAGTTTGATAAATTATACAAAAAATATGGTGTAAAGCTTGTTGGTGGCGGATATGATTCGAAAGACCATAAAGAAATTTATTTCATGTCTGTCTACGATGACGAAGATCACTACAAGGACATAGTCAAGAAATTACAAAGTGATTCAACATATATTGAACTCTCAAAGAAGCTAGAAGTAGATCGTGAAGACGTAAATATTATGACTCTAGAAGGATTTAACATATAGAAAAAATAGATCACCTACTAATTTAGTAGGTTCCTTCTATTCATTTTCTCAATAAATTTTCAGAGAATCTAGATAGCATCAAATGCCTTGTTGATTTTTTCTTTAAGAATTGATATTTCCTTATCAGTTATAGTTAACGGAGGAAGTAATCTAAGGATCTCTTTCCCTAGACTAGCACCAGCAATAATTCCTTCTTTTAGTAATTCATACTTCAATTTAACTAGTAGTTCTTTACTCGAGATATTGTTGTGCGATTGAATTACAAAAGCAAAAAGCATTCCCTGTGTTCTGAATTCCTTAATGAATGAATGTGTTAAAGACTCAAAGATATTTCGAATTTGAGTTATTTTTGATTGACTCTTCTTTACGATTTGCTCTTCAACAAAAACATCTACAACAGTTTTTGCCACGACTGCTCCTAAAGGATCTAATTGATGTGATTGAGCGTAATACATTTCCCCCGGTGACAAGCCGTCTGCTAATTGATTATTGGTTAAAATCGCGCTTACAGGGTAACCGTTACCCATAGCTTTTCCTATGGCTACAATATCTGGTCTGATATCGAAGTGTTCAAAACCAAAGCTTTTACCGGTTCTACCAAAACCACAAGTCACTTCATTCGAAACCAAAAGTACACCTGCAGATTGTAGCTCTTTACACAATTTTTCTATAAAAGCTTTACAGGGTTTCAGTATTCCCCCACTCACCATAATGGGTTCTAGCACAAAACAAGCAAGCTCATCTACGTATTTCTTAGATATATGTTCAATTAACTCATTGTGTTCATCTAAACAAGAACAATTAGGAGTTGAACAGATTGGATAAGGTATTTTTAGTTTAGATGCAACACCAGAATGGTAAGATGATTGTTTTGCCAGACCAAATGCTCCAAGATATGAATCCTTTAAAGATAGAATCTTTCTTCGCTTGGTAACATTTTGAGAAAAACTAATTGCGTATTCAACTACTTCGCTTCCGCTTTGAAGAAAGGTCACAGCATCATAATTCTTCGGAACAAACTCTAGTACTTTCTCTGCTGCTTCTATTGTCACAGGAGTTAGGAACCACATGCTTCGATGAATGAGTTTTTCCATTTGATCTTTCATTGCTTGCATAATTCTCGGATGATTATGTCCCAAATTGGTACACCAGGTACCAGAAACACAATCAAGATATTTCTTACCATCAACATCCCATACCCAAGAGCCTTTAGCTTTCTCTAAAAGAATAGGTTCAAAACTGTGAGTTTGTAGAATTTGCTCAAACATTTTTAGTCAACCAATTATTAGTTCTCATCCTTTAAAATTTTTCAGCCGTTAATCCAGATTAACCGATGAACAAATAAAGAGTAACTAAACGCTCTGGTTGAGAAGATAATGAATCAATTAAAGTTTATATCAGGAACAAAAGAAGAGATGCCTGCAAAATATCTCGATCAATTATTTGCCCTTATGCTGGCTAATTACAAAGAAATTCTAAAAAGTGATCCACCAGAAGTCGAATTTTATAAAAAAAGATGGACTCTTGGGACTTCTTCTGATCGAGAACAGATCTTTGTTTTAGTTCTTAATCAAGACGATAAAGTACTTGGGTATGGGGATAGTTCCTGGAATATTAAATATGATAATCTAGATAAAGCGTGGTTTTGGGTTCACATCGCTAAAGACGAACGAAGAAAAGGTTTTGGGAAACGAACTCTAAAAGAAATCCTTGAGAAATTACCTCCTCAGATTACAGGAATTGTTACAGAAGTATTTGGTGAAACAGATGGAGTACCATTTGTTGAATCATTACATATGAAGAAAAATTACACTGAAGTTCTTAGTCGCTCGGACCTAACTAAATTTGATCCTGAAGAAGTGAAAAAGGAATCCAGAAAACTTAAGCAGCAAACATTGGAAAAAGGCTATGATATAATCTATATTGATAATATGAATCATGTTCTCCATCTAGATTTTGTAAAATACGTGGAAATGGCTCAAGAGATTTGGAATGATATGCCATTAGAAGAATTAACCTATGAGGATGAAATTTTAAGTGTGGACAGATATCAAGAGATGATTCAACGTCAAGTATTAGCTGGTAATCATATTATGTCCTTTGTTGCAATCCACAAAGAAACAAATGAAATAGCAGGTGTAACTGTTACTTATATTAATGAACATCAGACAAAAATTGCTCATCAACAAGATACTGGAGTTGTAAGAGCTCATAGAGGTAAAGGACTTGGTTTGGCTCTCAAGTATCAGTTGCTAGAAAAACTACTTTTTGAAACAAAAGCAGTCAAATGGCAAACTGGTAATGCAGGGAGTAATGAACACATGCTTCGCATTAACAATATTCTCAACCATAAACCATTCACAGATGTTCCAGTGTATGAAGGTAGTAGATCAGATTTGTTGAAGAGATTATAACCATTATAGAATTAAAAATAAATTCTCAAACAAATTATACATAATAGTTTTACCAAACATGAATATTGTCAAAACCGGTTCCTCTACTTTCAAAGGAGACGAAACCAACTGACCCATTTGTTATCGATAAACCCGAATATGTAAGCATTTCATTGTAGTCATAATAGAAACTAAAGTTCTTATTAGCCATTGAAATCCGCCAGTTATGCCAATCTCGATTTCTGTATAACGCAGTACTATTTAGCTTAGTCCAATGAAATCCAGTAATACCATTCCCAGCATCATAACCTTCAACATAATGAAGATTTACTTTTCCTAATTCAACAGTATCATTTGGAGTTACCCAATTGAACAAATGTGATTCTTCAATAAGATATTCTTCATCATTAATTGGGTGATCATCTGTAGACCAGAGTAAATAGAATTTGGGATAAGGACCTGTATCATTGTATCTGAAAATTAAACCAACACCATCATTATCTCTGCTTCTAACATCTGCGGAAAAATTAACATTGGCGAAACTAAACAAGTCATTTTTCAAAACAACATATTGACAATTACTTTCAGTGTTTATCCAACAATTATCTCGTTCAATATAATCGAGAGATTTTTCCCAGTCAAGAATGCTAGAATAATCGCCATGAACGGGCTCACCTAGTAGATTACGAAAACGGAAATAATTCCAGTGTTCAATGTGAAAGTCAGATTCGAAATTTTCACTATAAATAAATGATATATCACTAAATTCAATGCCAATTCTAACAGCAAATGATAATAGCTTTTCATTATATTGCAAGTGTATTTTTAAAATTTCAAAGAAACCTACTTCTGCAGAAGAATTTCTTGCAACACAAATAACCCTAGAACTAGTTCCGGAATCAATAATAATCGAGTCATTGGAAACCCAATCGAGATCTACATTCAATTTTATTATTGAAATCTTATCAATAACAACTCTGAGAAATGCGTAATTATGCAAAACGAGTTCAAGAGTATCAGTTTTATTATTAGAGTTGGTATCAGTAAATCTTGCTGTATTTATTATTAACCCTTCACCAGAAAAATCATTTCTTATAAAAACTGATCCCCCAGCTATGAGAGAGCCAAAGATAATAGCAATGACTAAAACAACCTGTAGAGTTCTATTTTCCTGAATCATTAACTAAGCTCTCAAAAAATTCGTTCATAATACAATTCTGTCTTCTGTAATATTGCCTTACCTTAAATTACATTATAAAAGATAAAGTATAAAACAACATTCCTTCAATAAATGAAATGTCTAATCCTTGTTACTATATTTTTCTTTATTCTCGTTCCACCATTGTTGCCATTTTATTCTACTATCATCACGCTGCTTCTTCTTTATCCCCATAACAAAAGCTCCTCCTTTTCCAAGGTGTTTCTTTATCCAAATTATTTGACCGGTATGACCAAGAAAATGCAAGGAAACACGTTGAAGCAATTCACTTACTGTTTCTGTATTGTTTTCATTATGCTCTGGCAATTCGTTGAATTTCTCTTCCGGTAGATTATTGAGATAATTAAAACTTGATTCAGAAACCTCTAGAAAAGTATCGATTAACTCTTTTATGCTTAGAGGGAAATTTGTAATTTCTTCTACATCCACTCTTGGTGGATGATAATATTGGAGAAACACTTCAGTTACTATTCTTTTACCTTGGCATAAATAGTTGAAGTAATAATCCATTTGAATTGTTAAATGACCTAAAATCCAATTTATAGGATTAAAATTTGGTTTTATTTGTTCTTCAAAATCTTCTGGTTTCAACCGAAAAATTGCTTTCAATACATTCCATTGAGCTATCTCTAAAGATTCAACAGCATATTTTTTCAGACTCATTTAAACAAACCACATATGAATTAAGAAATAACTCATTTACATATTTTATCCATTAAACCAAATGCTTTGGCAGAAATAAGTGGATTAAAGTATTCATATAATTCTTTGATTTTTCCATTTTCATCAAAATAGAAAAGAAAAATATAATCGTTTTCATAAAAACCTTCCTTATTCTTAAATTTGAGTTTGCCTGATAATATAACTGCTATTTTATTTGGGTCTTCAAATGGCATAATTTCTTTAATTACAAATTTCCCTTCTGTAAAATTCTTCGCTATTCCCATCCAAGAATCAGCAATGTTTTTTTTCCCGGTAGTTTTGTAAGGAAACAACCCAGAATGATATGGTAGAATTGCTACTCCATCTGTAATGAATAGCTCAGAAACTTCCAAGATTTTCAATTGCTCAAACAAATTAACAAAATTATGTACTGTATCTATGTTTTTTTCTCTTGACATATTTTATCACCTATAATAATAATTACAGGCAATGAAGTTAATGCTATCTCTTTACAAACTATTTATTTTTAATAATTAATCTTAATAAATTGCTTGTTTACAATCAATCTTTAGAGGTTATTATCCATTTTGAGGCATCACCCATGTGACGTCTAAGAATGGAATTTAATCTCCCAATATGATGTTGGGAATGACGAATATTGTAGATCAAACGATGAGCTAATGTTGGTCCTGTCCAGAAGTAACTATTTTTCCCTTCCAACTTCTTAGTGGTCATATTTTCTAGGACTATGTCACATTTTTTCTCGATGTCTGCAAGATACTTCAACAGCTCTTGTTTTGAAAGTGTTTCTTCCATCTTTTCATTTAGGTTTTCTTTCACAGTGAATCTTTCAGGTCGTTTCTTTGAATTATCTCCTAGATAAAAATCCAAATAGTAGATTGTATGATATACTTGTTGCCAGAAAGGAGGTTCATCTATTTCTTTATTCCACAAATCATCGGAACAGAGGTTTATTTCCTTCTGAAGCATCTGAATTAGTGCGTGATATTCATTCCTACATATTTCAATAAATAACGAATCTTTCATGCAATTCCTCATATGAATGATAACTAAAACTGAATAAATATTTACCTAGTTATTTTTTTAGAAATACTTTCGGAAATCTCTAATCTTTACATTTTTTAATGAAATCATTTGGGTTCTTTGTTAAAGCAGATATGAGAGTTTTCCAAAAGTAAATAACAGTTTTCAAAGGATAGATGACTATGACTGAAGAGTTTAAGATTATCAAGAAGACCTTCCATCACGATGTTGTAGAAGGAACATATTTTGAAATCGGGAAACAACAAGCAGAATTATTGCTGAAAAGAGCCCCTAAATCTGTTGAGTGGTTAACAAAGAAAGATAATGATCCGAAGAAACTTGGATTTGAGAATTTCAAGGAACAAGAGGATTTTTACGAAGAATATTGTCCTGGAATAATAGAAGAATTCAATGGATTTGCAGAAGGCTTGGGAGTTAAGACTCATGATTTGTCACTTTTTGGTTCGCCTATATTTGTGCATAGTAACTGTAGTCAAATAGCAGTAACTCCACCTATAACAAAAGATAATCATGTATATGCTGCGAGGAGTTATGAGTTCTTTCACAACATGGATGATCTACGACTAATTACAACTCGGGTTAAAGGAAAGCCAAAAACAATAGGTTTCTCAAGTTTTGTCTTAGGTCGACAAGATGGCATGAATGAACACGGATTCAGTGTTACTTTTACAGGCGGAGGAACTTTCAAAACTAAGCCAAAAAATACAGGATTCCAATTCTTCCTAATTATGCGATCGATGCTAGATAATTGCAAATCAGTAGATGATGCTGTAAAGTATCTCGAGAAGGTTCCTGTAAATGGTTATTGGAATTTCTTAGTGACTGATAAAGATGGTAACGCTGCTTTAGCTCAATTCTATGATCAAGATTTTGCTATAAAGAAAATTGGGAAAGACACTGAAGAAAAGATGATTTATTCCGGAAATCATTATCGATTACCAGAAATGGTGAAATACCAAGAATTTGCTGGGGATTGGATTCTTAAGAACTCAATAAAAAGATGTGAAATTATCGAGTCTACTTTATCCACCGAAGCACCAAACATAACAAAAGAGAATATTAGAAAACTACTATCAGAGCCTCTTTACAAAGGAGTTTGTGGTTATTATTACACTGACTATTTTGGAACACTGTATACTGCAATATTCGATTTAACTGACATGAAAGCAGATGTCTGTTTTGGTATACCAACACACAACGAATGGCAGAAACCATTTGGATTTGATGATCCAGTTGGAGTGAAAAAATATCAAGCTATCTTTCCTGATATCTCTATAAAAACAGATGAATTATGGTCAGACTAAGGTGTCTGACACAATTCATTTATTTCATTTTATTTAATGGTCTTGACAACTCATCGAGTTGATCAATTTCATTCCTTGTTAATTCAAATGTCATTGCACCTGCGTTTTCCACAACGTGATTAATTTTAGAAGCACCAGGGATAGCTACAACAGTGTCTTTACTGAAATTAATGAGCCAGTTAAGTGATACTTGAGATGCTTTGACGTTGTGCTTGGTTGCGATTTCTTGTATAGCTTGCATTAGAGTTTCAGTTCTTTTCACTTGTTTCTCAACATTTGGGTACATTTTTCGTTTCATGAAAGACATATTTTCCTTCAAGTTGGGATCATTGTGATAACAGCCAGTTAAAACGCCTTGATGTAAAGGACTATAGCTGATGATTTTGATGCCAAGTTCTTTAGCAGCATCTAGAACACCTGTTTTCTCGATTCTACGATGAAGTAAACTATATTTTACTTGATTAGAAACAAGTTGCAAACCACGTTCTTGTAGGACTTCATGTGCTTTTATCATTTGATTCTTTGAAAAATTACTTACACCAATAGAACGGATTTTTTCACTTTCAACTAAATCTGCCATGGTATTCATTTGAGCTTTTATACTTGAGAATGATATTGGTGCATGGATTTGATGAATATCAATTGTATATCCATCTAAAGCAGTAAGACGTGTTTCTATTGATTTCCTCAAATGTCTTACAGTTCTTGCCATAGGCATCCATTTATCAGCAATTATAACATCTTTATCTTTAATTCCATTTGCTTTGAGAGCACTAGCAAGAAATTTCTCAGAACTAGAATATGCTTCAGCAGTATCAAACCAATTGACACCACCAGCAATAGCAGCTTTTATGATGCCATTTCTTATTTCTTCATTCACATCCCCTGAACCCATCATTTTCATCATTCCTTGTCCCCAAGAAAACTGCATAACTCCAATGCCGATGGGAGTTACTTCAATTTTAGTTCCTTTTAATTTTATTTTTTTAATTTTTTTTGGCAATTTAATTCCTCAATCATTAACTAATTTTAAGAATTTTCTAACATTATATCAATAATTGCATATATTTTATTAGCTCAATAAAATTTGACTCATAAATCTACTTTGAAGAAATTATTTACAATAAGGAATTGATTGTGAAATCAAAGTAGTAAAATCAAGTACATTCATAACAGCAGTTAATCCAACAATCACAATATCTACAACAAGATTTGTACTCTTCGTTTTGAGAAGACCCACATTGACAACAATCTTCTGTTTTATGAGCACAGCAATCAATCGTACAATCCTCACTTAATCGACATGCTGTTCTACTTTTTCGTTTTTCTCCTGGTTCATCAATAGAATCTAGTTGTAATAGTTGATTAGTTGCATATTGAAAATTACTAGTTTCTAATTGTGATCTACAAAATCCATATGGATTATTTGCAGCTGCAGCAAAAATACTAATTCCCTTGAACAAATGATATTTATTCCTGGATTTCGTTTTGCTTAATTTCTCTATATCTCTTTTTTGAGCAGATAGAAGAATATTCTTTCTTATTGTCTTACTATTTTTTTCGTAATAATTCATCATATCTGATTTTTTCCAGTAAAAGAATGGGTTATAACTACCTGTAATTCGGTCCCGCTCCAAATCTTGAATGGAATCCCTTATTGTAATTATCATTCCGATATTTTGACCTAGTTTGTCCATTTTGTTACAAATATGACTACTCTTTTGACTTAATAGTGCTGCTTTCTTCAAGATTAAACCGTATCCATCACCAGATTTTTTGAAATACTGGAGAGGATCTATTTTGCTGTTTGTATTTTCCCAAGCACTGAGTTCATCTTCTATCAGAGCTATTTTTGACTCAATTCCAAAAATGTCACGAACAAATGGTTTTGCAATTTTCTTGAGGATTTTTGCCATAATTTTAATTGTATATCCAATAACACCAGATGCAGGATCTTGACTCCTATCGATTAATTTGTTGTAAATATAACGTCTATAAACATACTTAGAAAATGAATTTGCTTCATGATCTTTAGCATCAAGACATTTCATTAACTGATATATACCTTCACATCTTTGATAAAGAGAACACTGAAGCTTATTTACTCCAATATAAATGCATTCCAATTTTCCTACCCCGAAAAATAGTTCTCAACACAATTTAAAAATCTATTTCTGTTTGTTTACATTGTATTTTTCGAATTAAGTAACAGATTTGATTTGTAACTCTTAAAACGAATCTCAAAGTGATAGGATCTTGAAATCTAGTGATTAGAAAAAAGAAGAAAAAATGAAAAAAAGCTCAACTAGTAAGGTGTCCAATAGTAAAATCAATTAATTCATTGAAATCATCAACAGCACTTTCATAAAAAACATCCGGAGCAGTGTGGAATTCTTCATTTGAGTATCCTGATTTAAACAGTCCAAGTGTGAGAGAATAGCTTAATACTAGCTTGCTATGAGGTAAAGCCCAGTAGACTCTTCTTCCTATGCCATCACCTCCGCTGTTTGTACCGTAAAGAGTTGCAAATCCAGTATTCTTGCAAAAAACTGTAAAAGCTTCAGCTGAGGAATAAACACATTTGTCAATCAATAATGATATTTTACCGTTGAAATCAACCGAATTATTTGGTTTAAAGACCATTGGTATTTCCTTGTATATTTCGTATTCATCTGCTAATACTTCTGGTGGTAGATAATCAAAACTACTTTTTGATTGTTTGAAATAGATTTTTTCCGCTTTCCTATAATAGTGTGAAAAAGTGGCTCCTTTCTTAAAAGCCAAATACAATTTAGATTCAAGTTTTTCTTTTAATAGTGGTTGAACGATATTTTCTAACCAATAATAATCATTCCCACCATAATTTCCTCTTATATCTATTATTAGATGGTCATAATCAGCTATTTGGCTGTAAAATGATATCAACTGATTGTAATACAAAGCAGTATCATAAAACATGCCACTAAGTTGCAAGTAACCAACTTTTGTAGAGGGATAAAGTTTAGTGGTAAAGTCTGGTAAACCAGGATAATATCCTCGCCAACTTAGACTTGGATAATTAATGTCAGGATGAGAATATAAAGAAGCATTAACTATTTCACCTGTAGTGTTTCTAATAGTAAAAGTGGCAGTTGCTCCAAGATTGATCGGAGCAAGATATTGGACATAACTTTGATTTCTAACAAAATCATAGAAGAGATAGGTTCGCTCATAACTATTCTTAATAGCTTCATGAATAGGGGTACTATCAACTGCTGTAACAACTGAACCTAAAGTAAGATTGTAGGTTTCCAACCAAGTGTCCCAACCATCAAGAACAACATAATCTCCTTTGTCATAGACCATTAAGAGATTATATAGTGAATTCGCTCTTTCAGCCATCACATTGTTAAAAATATTAATCCAATATTGGTTAGCATGTACTACTTGTTCATTTATGACTTCTTTCTGTGGATAAACATCATATTGAATTAATCCATCATGATACATTCTAGCATCTGAAGGATTAAGGATATGTGTATGCAAATTTTGAAGTGCAGTGACAGCATCAATTATTACTGCAAGAAATTCTGCTGTAGTGTTTCAAGTGTTAATCCTATCCATGTAATGGTTTTCAAAACTTAACCAATCATAACCCAACATTCTTTCCTTAACATCAAAGTACGGATAATTTTCTCTAAGAAAATCGAATAGATATTCGAAATCTGCGACAAACTCCTCTTTTCCCATTTCAGAGGGATGAATCTCTGAAAGGTACATCTCGAAATTTACATTTCGATAACCAACATAATAATGAACATAAATTGGTGTGAATGTAACCAAGAATATCAGTGAGATTGATACTGGTATGAATATTGCTAATACCTTTTTCTTATTCATATTAATCACGTTAGTTAATTAAAATCGATCAGAGCGTCAGAATCCGTTCTCATAACTTTGAGAAAATGCTTATTTAAGTCTTGTTTGAAATCTAGGTGAAAAATCTAACTATTAAATCAGAGAAACCTAAAACTAGATATTTTATGGAGTATAGGTCTAATAATCTAGAGGAAATAACTATGGCTAAAATAAAAGTAGAAGTAAGTGAAATCAAAGGTGAATGTGATAATGGGATGGAAGTTGGAGATCATTTCATCATTCATGATGGGAAAATAAGTATACCTGAAGGGAAGTCTATTTGCATTTGGACTTTAAATGGAATGTTACCGATGTTTCCCTTTTTACTCGAGCATAAAGCTTTACCAAAGGATCATTGGGTAAAAGAAGCAACAACCTATACTTGTCCTAGTAGAAAAGTAACTTTTTCATATAATTATTTAGACGATTAGAACTCACACTATCTTGTTTTTTTATTTCTGATTTTTTTTACTTTCTATTTCAAAATGCTTTTTAATGGCAATTTATATTTCCAACTGAGCTGATCACATGGGAAAAGCAATAGTAATATATAATTCTCGAAGTGGAAACACACACAAAGTAGCAGCAAAAATTGCTGAAGGACTTGGAGCTGAACTTGTAAGTTACAAGAATATACCTGACTTGAAAAATTTTGATTTGATAGTTTTTGGATCATGGCTCATTTTTGGAACCATTAGTCCTGCTGGGAAGAAATTCATGAAGAAACTTGATTCAGAAGCATTGAAAGGTAAAAATACTGCCTTATTCATCACTGCAGGAAAACCTGATATGGAAATGAAGAAGAAAGGAGAAAAAATCCTCCAAAAAGATGTTGCATTTAATTGTATGGAAGAAATCCTAGAAGCTAAAGGAGCAAAGATAATCAAAGAAAGACTTACTATAGTAGGCGCCTACAAATTTATCCGACGAGGTCCTGGATCTTTATATAAAGGACATCCAACAGAGGAAGAATACAAACAATCAAAGAAATTTGGTGAATCTTTGAAAAAATATCTCAAATAGACAGTTATTCCTTTTTAACAAGATAGTAAAAAAACCGGTATCTTACTCTCTCGTTTTCAAGGAAATATTTCTTTATTTCTTTCTTTTCAAGCTTAAAGTAAGTTTGAATTTCAGGTATAGCATTATCCATTCTTTTTTCTATATGTTTTCCTTTGACATTTATTATTAGTCTGCTAGATTCCTTTGTTATTCGTTGAATATCCCGTATAAGTTCAATTAAATCCTCTTGATTATCCTTTCCGTGTATACAACAAGCTACATTGTAGAGCAATGTGATATCGATACTTTCATCATCTAATGGTATGACTAACTCATTATTTGATTGAATAATTTGAATTCTTTTTTTAAGATCATTCTCTTTTGCTTTCTGTTTCAGTTTATCTAACTTAGACACATCACTATCCATTGCAATGATCTTACCATTTTTACCTAGCATTTTAGCAAAAGAAATAGTATATAATTCATCACATAACCAAAATCGAGTATAGTATCATCTTCATTTATACCCAACTTCTCCATATGTTCATTCATAACATCTTCATTTGTTATGGCTTTCATTGTTCGTTGTGCCTCATAAGAAATAATTATAATATAAACAGTCAGATAAAAATAGTATTCACTAATATTGATAATAGTTATTAAATCTGATCTAGAAATTAATTCGTTGTGATTTTGATGAAAAACAAAAGATATATTACATTTTTAATTATTGCAGTGTTCTTTACAAGTCTATCATTTGGAATAACAAGCTCTCTCAATGAGACAGTAGCAATTCAATCAATTGATGATTCTGAAACTACATTGCAACCAAACCTATTAGGTGAAATAGATTTCATATTTGAAACACCAGCAGGTATGTGGGCTATTGAATATTTGAATGGTTCTATTTATGGCGTGACTGGATCATCATTTGTATTATATGAATATGATGCAGTAACAGGCGAAAATACAGCCAATCATACAATGCCTTTTCCGTCTTATGGTCTAGCTACTGATGGAACATATCTTTATACAACAGCAGCAACTGGATCTACACCTAATGGAACTATCTTCCAACTCGATTTAAGTGGAAACGAAATTTCGAGAATAAGCATTCCAATAGCAGCAGGTATTTTAAATGGTTTAGCATGGGATGGAAGTCAACTTTGGGCTTATCAGAATTCCCCTGCAAGTCTAATCAGAATAGATTATGATACTGGAGTAGTAACCAGGAATATTTCTGCTACCAATGCTCCACATGGAATGACGTGGTATAATGATTATCTCTGGGTAGAAAATTATGGAATTGATCAAACTGCTGTTTATAGTCCTTTCTCAGGAGCCATTCTTTACACATTTACTGCTCCCTATCATTTTGATTCAGGTTTAGCAAATAATGGAACCCATATCATACAGAGCAGATATATTGATGCTATGGATCATTTCGCTATCAGTTTCACTAAAATGGCTAGTTTACCAGGTGAAATTTTCACTAAAAGTATTTCATACTCTTCAAATATGCTGGATATAACATATGATGGTACATCTTTCTTCTTTGCAGAAAATGGTTCTGATTGGATATATACCGTTAATGCTGTTAATACTTTAATTTCAACTGTATGGTCCACGCCAATAAATCCAGTAGGACTTACATTGATGGATGACATTTTAGTAGTTTCAGAAGAAAATGCTCCCTATAATATATACACTTTTACTAAAGGTGGGACGATGATATCTAATCACACAGCTCTCGGTGTTATGATTCGCTCCCTTGCTTATGATGGTACATATCTCTGGGCGATGAATTCGGATAATATACTCTATAAACTTAATCCAGTAGATATGTCAATTGTATCGGAATATGCAATAGGACATTTCAAAGGAATTACATATGACTATGAAAATAATGTTATTTGGGCTGTATCAAGACAAGAGCACAAAGTAAAGTACTTTGATATAACAAAAGAACAACTTGGTAATAATGTTGTTAATCTAACAGCACCAATTACTACACTTGAATATGGGCTAACTTTTGATGGAGAATACTTAGCTATTATTACATCATCCGGTGGCGGTTATTTCTATAGAATTATTCCTTGTGAAATCGATGAAGAGATACCTCCAACCCCGACTCCCACAACTCCTTTCGCAGGTTTGTTTGGTTTGCCAAATCTCTATGAAAACCTAATCTTCTTAGGATTCGGACTTGTTGGTGCAGGACTGATATTCGGATTAATTGTTCTTCTCAGAAGAATAAAGAAATAAACATAAAAAAAAGGGTGGACAAGATGCAAAATCTTTTCACTCAAAACTTCTTTTTTTATTTGACTAAAAATGGTAATTCTAATATCAAAGCATTCTCAGGGCAGTCCTCTTCACAAACACCACAATACCAGCATTCGTCATATTTCTTGTAGGGGAATCCATTTTCATCTAGTCTTATGATGTCCATAGTACAGCGGTCCATGCATTCTCCACAACTATTGCATAGATCTTTATCAACGATTAGAGGCATTATTTAATCTCCTTTGGTTTTTATTGGCACTAGAGTAGTTATTGGTTCTCCAGATTTCTTGCCATATTCTAAAACAACATGAATTAACCAGTTTTTATCATCTTTTTCCGGATAATCCGTTCTATAGTGGAACCAACCCCAACGACTTTCTTTCCGTTCAATTGATGCATGTGTTGACAGTTCAGCACAATCGAGGATAAACTGGATTTCCTTAAAACGACTTAATTCATGATAGTCATTAACTTGGATATTCTTCATCTCTTTTCTAAATCTCGGGATCCACCATAGAGCCTGAAGCAATTTTCGTTCGTTTTTTGGTGGTACAACATAATCGCTAATTGTTCGTCTAACTTTATATTCAAATTCTTTTACAGATATTTTACCATCACTTTCCTTATCATTTAGAATACTGAATAATTGTTCTTTCTCAGCCTCAATTGTTGCTTTATCTATTTCTTTGATTTGAGCTTTACTTGCGTATGCAACTGCGTTTTCAGCTGCAATTTCACCGAAAACAAATGCTCCAGTGAGATGTTGTAAAGGTACACAAGCGACATCTCCAGCTGCAAAAAGCCCTTTGAGTGTAGTTTCTGTTTTCTCATTAACTACTATACCTGTTAATCCATGCCCACCACATAGTTGATACTCTGTTATCCCCAGTTCGATTAATTCCTCTCTAAAATCAATTCCTCTGTTTTCCCAAAATCTTTTCTGAATGGGTCGTTCAGTTGTGAAAAGAATCCGTTCAATTTCTTGTATCCTTTCTTCTGGGAGATGACTCAATTTAATAAAAATAGGTCCTCTACCTTCACGAAGTTCTTTGAGCATCGTTTGAGTAGATAAGTATTCAAGCTTAATTTCCTCACCAAAAGCATTAATTACCTTAGCTCCTCGAGTAAGTGTGATGTATAGCAAGGGACAATTTAGATCTTTGATGAGTGGGGAACAACTAGTATATTCAAAACCGGTCAATTGTGCTCCAGCACGATAAGCTAATGAATAACCATCACCAGCATTTCCGGGATAATCAAAAGTACCATAGAGATAGCCTGAATTTGGGAGAGAAAATCGTGCACAACCACCATTCGCAAGAATAATGGCTTTCGCAGAACAAGCAACAAATTCACCAGTTCTAAGATTAAAACCCAGTGCTCCGTGTACTTTTCCATTTGACTCGAGTAGTTTTGTAATTATAGTTCGATTTAGAACTTGCACACCAGCTTCCTTTAATTTCTCAGCTAAGACGAGTTTTAGATCTGGGGAATCCATCTCTAATAGAAATTTGCCTTTTGCATGAACTTGTAAGGAAATGTATTTGTCTTGCTCATCTTTCGGGAAGCGAATACCCCAACCCTCGAGACGTTTTAATATTGAGTAACTCCTCTCAGCCATAACATAACTAGGCTTGTAATCCAGAACTCCATCGGTAGCGATACGAGCAGAATTAAGGTATAGCTCCGGTGTAGAAAGTCCAGGTTGAACTACAATATTCAAGGCATCCATACCCATGGCTATAGAACCACTTCGATGAATTTCGCCTTTTTCTATAACAAGAACCTTAGCATCGGGATTTTGTTCTTTAGCGACAATCGCTGCCAAACTACCTGCACTTCCTCCACCAATAATTAGAATATCCGTTTCCAAGTTCATTTTCAAACACTAATTCACAAATTATTTAAATAAATATACAAGCTAATTCATGATTTATATGAAATTTGCTAAAATTGTTCTACTAATAAACGGCATAGTTGATGTTCTGATAGGTATTTCTCTTGTCTTCTTACCCAATATTATGGCTCAATTACTTGGATTACCTGCACTACAAAATCATTCTTTATATTTCGCAGGTGGATGGGGTGTAGCAGCAATTTCTTTTGGTGTAGCAAGGATTTGGGCTTCCTTCGTTGAAACATTTGTTTGGTATAATGTAATTTTGGGTTTACTCGAGGGTAGTATCCTAACAGTTTTTTCGATCATTGTTCCGTTTATTTACTCTGGAGTCACTTTCATTCACGTTAGCATGTCTATTGCTGTTGGTTCTTCTTTTATGATCATTTATGCTATTCTACTGATTTTGCATTTCACAAAGAAGAAAACAACTGATAGTTAAAGCTTAATTCGAATTAATTGAATATCTGTAATTATGAGTGCCATTCTTTCATAATAGTATTTGAATGGAAATCATCTAAACAAGGTATTTTCGCAAGTTTTTCAACTATCGGTTGATAACCTCTGCCAATAGTTCTTGATCGTATGATAATCATAAGGTCGTATTTACCTGTAATAACGGAAACACTTTCCACACCAGAAATGGCTTTTATTCGTTCATAATCACAGACTATACCAATTTTTACTTTTGCTAAAATCATGATTTTTACTTCACTCATTGATAAACCAATTATGCCACTGAAGACTAGAATTGCTCCAATCCCTCTTAATAACCAAACAACCCAAGCGAATTCTCCTCCTGGTAATGGAAAATATGCTGGCCAAATAAAACCAAAGATAACTGTTATTGGAATTCCAGCGACTACAGAAACCGCGGATAATGAATTTACTATTGACATTTTCCCCATTGACAATGCTCTAACATAGAGAATCCTAGCAATAAAAACAAGTAACATTGAAAGTGCTATAGGAAAAAGTGCTGGGAGGAAAGTTGATCTGAAGACAAAAAATCCCTCAGCATCCATAAAGGGTAAAGAGAAGATTATTGCAAAGAATGCCATGAAAAGCAATGTCCACAAGCGGATATTTGTTGCATCCAAATTCTCTCCACTTTTGAATTTAGTTGCAACAGCTTTTTTCTGAAAGACAACATAAACAGCAGCACTTGTATTCAAAACTAAGAAGACAAGAATTAAATTCACCCAATTAAAAGAACCACTACTGCTCGTGAAATCAATAGCAGCTAAAATAACTCCTAAGAAAATCATTATGATAGCTTGAATTTCAGGAGCACAAGGACGCGCTTTATCAACAAACAAATCACCAATAATCAAGTAAATTATGACAAATTGAGATGCAGGTAAGAATATCGACAAGTCCATATCTTTTATTATTATAAAATAGGAAAATGTGCTTATTCCTGAGAGCAAACCAGATAATGATAACCAAAGAAACATTTTCTTATTTGGTAAGCGAATGCCTTTGTATTGCGGATCAATTAACTGACCTAAGAATGAAAATTGACGTTTTTCACTTATAGCAGATTGATTTTCTTTTAGCTGCTCGGAACCACTCAACTTCCTTTCCTTAATCTTCCGAGCAAGTTCAGCAAAAGGCTTCTTACTAATTGGTATCCATAACACAAGTGCAAATAAGAAACTAACAATTATGCCGATGAGCATCGATTGAATAGCAAAAGCATACTCATTTGTTTCACCTAAACTATTTACAACAATAGCTGAACCTGTATACCTATCAATGGCAATCCAAATCGAACCAATAATACCTGATAGAAGTGCAAGAATAATGAATGTGTATTTTCTTCGTATTCTTCTAAAAGGTCTTGTTCGTTTATCAGCCATTATTCAGCTCACCTATTACTTGTGAAATTTCTATGTAAATTCTACCTGAATTATTGAAGTTGTTGTTTCGAAAATACCATCAATTATGTGTATATCCAATGTTCGGTCATGCATCTCTTCTAAAGTATCGGTTTCTAAGCGAACAATACAATCATATTCTCCTGTTATTACAGCAACAGAGGTTATTCCGGGAATTTCCTTCAGTTTTGCTATGACTTCCTCTGTGAAACCCAATTTGATATTTATCAAAACGTATGCGCAGATTGCTTTTTTATCATTTGCACTCATTTTTTTCAACCGTTTTTTTCACATAGTCATCTGCTTTAATAATTTAATGAATTGTTTTAAATTGGAGAGTCTTATAGATATATTATTTGACTCGAATAAAATCTAATGTACGGTACGTTGTGATTTAGATGAATGAAATTTCTGATACTAATATTGCTTCACTCGCTCAGGAAGCGACAATTATTATTTTAGCAAAGTATGAGAAATATCAGGAGACAATACGAAATATTATCCGTAAACATTTAAGTGAAAATGATTTTCCTAATGATATCGCAGCAACAATTCAATCAAATTCTATTGGTGTTATTCGATATCTGAATACTATTAATTTTGTATTGAATCAAGTAATCAAACAAAGTACAATAAAAGGGATCACTAGTTTAGATATGAATAGATTGCGTTTAGCTTTATTTGAAGGTATATGGCAGAAGATACCTTTTCAAAACTTAATCCCAATTATCAAAACAAAAGAACATCTGAGAATATTAGCAGAAGCACTGACATTTGATCTCAATACAAGAGTAAAATCAATAAATTATTACGGGAGAAATAGTTTGATTCATTCTCATCCATCATTTCTGATTGAGACATTATCAGAAAAACTTGGAAGAAAGGAGACAATTGAATTACTAAGGAAAAATAATTCTCCAGCTAAATCCTATCTTAGAGTTAATCAATTTATTAAGAATAAGGATAAGATTTTATCAATTCTTAAGGAAAATGGTGCTTTACTAAAAAAAGATAATGACATTCCTTTTCTGTTTGAGATAAAGGAAGGATTAATGGCAGCAGTCAATTCAGACCTTTTCAGAAACGGTAAAATATTCATTCAAGATAAAGCCAGTGTTTTCGCTGTAACAACCCTTGATCCAAAACCTGGAGACATTGTTTTAGATGCTTGTGCAGCACCTGGTATGAAAACACACCTGATTTGGGAGTTAATGAAAGGTAATGGTCGCCTGCTAGCTAACGATATAAGTTACAATCGATTAAAAAGTGCTCAACTACGATTTCAATCCATTGGAGTAAAAAATATTGATTGGATAAATAATGATTCAACACAAACTTCAATCTTAAAAGCAAATAAAATCTTGATAGATGCACCATGCACTTCAACTGGAATTATTCAAAGTCATCCTTCATATAAATGGCGTCTTAACAAGAAATGGCTTTTCTCAATAATGACAATACAAAACAAAATTTTAGAGGGAATAATCTCAAGATATTCAGAAAAACCAGGAACGGAAATCGTTTATGCAACTTGTTCAGTCCTTCCTCATGAAGGCGAAAATCAAATCGATTCTATATTAGAACGCTACAATATTGAATTACTTGATGGACCAAAATTAGGCTTAATTGGCTATGATAATTATCAATGCACTCAAAAAGTGAGAAGATTCTTCCCACACATTCATGATACAAATGGATTTTTCATAGCACATATAAGAATTAAATAAAAATATCAGGAATTCAAACATTCCGTATATGGTTTTTTTTCTGTTATTTTAAACATTCATGTTGATCACTAAATATAAATCACTTTGGCCAAACAATATCAAAAGTAAATGATTTTGCAGATGCACGATAGTATTTCATAACAATGCTAAATTCATTTACTCTTTCTCTTGAAATAAAAACTAATTCATGTTCTAAAAGATCTGTTAGATGTCGTTTTACTGTTCCAGGATTCAAACCAGTTGCATACTTGAGGTCAATTAAAGTCATTTCTCGATATATTAAATGCTTCAGAATTTCTCCTTTCTTTTCATGGAAAATTATTGAGACAGCTTCAGGATTGGTGATTACCATTTTTTCCTTGATTTTTAGAGGAGATAATCCGTTAGCTTTTCTCGATTCATTCAATAATCAACCACAACCTTATTCATTGTTTTCCTATTTTTCTGAATTTTCTTTTTCTTCAAGTTTTTCTGTTTTATTTTCTGCAATATCTTCAGTTTGTGGTCTAAATTTCTCAATATCTGCACTATTGTAAATTCTTGTAGCCATCAACGTTGACAGAGGAATTGCTACAAAAAGAAAAACAAGATAAAATGCAAAGTAAATTACAGAAAATAGTATCAACCACCTGCTTTCATAAAAATAAAAGAAAAGTACATTTATAGTTAATATCAAAATCATTATGGGAAACAAAAACATCAGAAAAAACCGTATCCAAGTTTTAAATAGTCGCTTTGGATATTTCTTAATAATTCTACTTGCTTCTGTAAAACTATTTTTCAAACTACCTTGTGCTGTTAAACTTGGTAGAATAATACTTGAGAGAATGATAAAAATGAATAGCAGAAGGTATCTTACAATAATAAGACTTGTATCAAAAAGTACATTTCCTATAGTATTTGGAAAATTTATCACTTGTCTTCCAACTGGTATAAATAAACCGATTCCGGAAATTAATGATAAAAGTAAATATTGCCACCAATATCGTTTGAAATACCGAAAGGCTCTTTTGAATTCGGAAAACAAATCCCCAGTGGACATAATATCATAAGATAAACCATATTGACAATAAAGTAAACCAACTAATAATACATGAACAATTGCAAAATATATTGTACCGATAATAGAAAACTGAAACCTAGAATTATCAATTAACTGTATTTGAAGATCTTCAAGACTTAGTGCTGGAGCAAGAAAATAGATAAGGTTAATAATTCCAATAAATAATGAAGACAAGATTAAAACTGTGAGGAAAGCAAAAAGTTCAGTAGCAAGAAAAGTTTTGTAATTCAATTTTAGCATTTTCCAACTAACTTTGAAATCATTTTTTACTTCAGATGGTTCAGTCATTATTTTTAGTCCCTAAATATGAATTAGTCTAATGTTTTTATTTCCGAAAATTTTTGTATTATCATTTACTGTTCTTACAGACACTATAACTTTAAGCTCGCCCATATATTAGCGTTTGCATAAAATGCAAAGGGTAAAACTTTTGGAAAATAAGAACAATAAAAATGGATATTTTGAGAAAAAAATAGGAGAGAAAAAAGAAAATTAATTCTTCTTCTTTCTTCTTAATGCTACTAAAGATCCGCTAACAGCTATCAAGGCAATTACTGCAGTTACAATAAGGAACCCACTTCTAGACAGCTCAGGGAAAAACAACCCAAAACTAAAGCCTAATGGGAACCCAACTAAGAGATTTGCCTAATCGATTTATAACTTAATATTTATAATTATGTGAGAAATAAATTCTTGAATAATGGAAGTGATTTTTTGAATAGTAGAAATAATGAAACAAAAGAAGAAATTCTCTATAATGAATGGATTCCAATGAGCAAATTCATAATAATTCTATTTGTTTTTGTGATAGCTGTATTAATTTCTACTGCTATAACGACCTCAATTTATGCCCCTACAACTAGAGTATACATGTTGCCTATTTATGCATTGCTTTGCTTGTTCTTTGTTTTAATAGGTATAAATTATCGAGGAATACAAATTACATTAACTAAAAATGAAATTAAAATTGAATTCGGATTACTTAATAAGAAAACAATATTAATTGATGAATTAGTTGCCTCTGAAGTTATACAAGCTACAATTGGGAAATATTTTGGATTAGGAGCAAGAATTGGTGTAGATAAATCACTAGCTTTTATTACAAATTTTGGCGATGCTGTAAAACTAACTTATGATCAAGACAAGTTATTCGTTTTCTCATCCACAGATAGTCAAAAAATTTGTAATATACTAAACGAATATATAGAGAATAAATAATTTAAACTCAATATAATGAAGTGAATTCAATGATAGACGACACGAGTTACAAGGATTTGCCTTTTGAAGAGAAGATTCAGATGATGGATGCAATGACAGAGAAACAACTCCAGGATAGCCTTGAACAAGTGAAGTTTATGTGCAAAGATTATTGCGGAAAATGTCCAAGTTATCAAGGAACAGGTGAGACTAATCTTGCATTTTGTTCTATCGGTAAAAGTTCCATCATTAAAGAGAAAAAAGGTTGTCTTTGCAAACAATGTCCTATCTCGAAGACGATGAGTCTAAGATGGGAGTTTTATTGTACTGATGGTAATGCAATAGACTTAGCAATTGCTGAGAAGAAGTAGAAAGTTTAGAGAAAAAGAAAAAAAGAAAGGAAAAATTGAGTTTTCCTTTATTTATATTATCTATGCATTAACTTGGAATTGATACATGAGGACTTTGCCGTTGTTGTATTGAATTCTTAATGTTAGCTGTTGTCCATGTTCAAGACCTTCAACTTGGAATTGAAACATCATGGTCTTACCTGCTTGTACTCGGTGTTGCCATTTGTTTTGTATTTGTTCTTGATACATAGTTTCGTCTGTTGCGGAATTGTTGAATTGAAATTGGTGCATGTAAGCGAACATTCTTCCGAATTTGTTTCTGTTTTGTTGACCTGCTTCATTACCTTCGCATTTTAAGACAACAGTTACTTGATCTGTGCTTGATTGAGTAGTTACGTTGACAACTTCTAATTCACTATCTGCACTAGGAGAGAATGCATATACTAGGCCCACAGAAGCTCCTGCAACTATTGCGAGAAGGCTTACTGCTATGATTGGTATAAGGATTGATTTTTTCATTTTTTAAATCACAATTTATTATAGAACAACAAAATACTAAAGGAATCTCTGAGAATGGTTGTCTTTGTGTTGTGAAGGTTCAATGTAGGTATCAGTTAGGTTCAAAATAGCACTTTTGTTGTTTTTTTTACATCGAAAACAAGTGAGTTTATTATTTATCTTGAAAAAATTCTTGAGAATTGTCTAAAAATGCCAAAATGATAAAGTTTATTGCCATTTATCCAACACTAAAGTTATTTCAAAATGTAAAAAAGTGGTTAGAATGAATAAGAAAACCTTAGTTCCAATTATAACAATCATCATAAGTGTTCTTCTCATAATAAATACAACTTTTGTATTTAGTGTCGATTTATCCTTAGTTGATGAGACAAATGATATTGTCCATGTAGTCGATGGTGTAACAGTTGCAGCAAACTTGACTAGTTATCCTGAGATAGATATTGTATCATTAGAAATGAATGAAAGTTTTGTTACAGTAACATTTCTCGATACTCCTTTTCTCCATATCGATAATTTCTATGATTTTATTGTTTACTGGAATGGTGATCAAAACGTTAACTTTACAGATGGTCATTGGAATCAAGGAAATATAATCTCGCAAACAAAATTAGTAAACAGTACAGGTGGAATAATCGTTAATACAAAAATAAATGACAGCATTGAGATGATAGGAAACACTATCTATTATCCAATTTATAATGCTTCACTAATTGTAACAGATCTCGATCCAATAAACATGATAATGGATGCACGACAACGTGGTGGTCCTGGTGCAGATTTATACAGGGATGTTCTAGAATTCAATACCAATACTGGTACCGCTAATGGATTTACATTGACAATATCAATAATAGGACTAGCAACAATTTTACTAGCAGTTATAAAATCTAAGAAAAAGCGCTAATGCTTTTTCTTCCATTTTTCATCAATTCATTTTTATATCACACTTAGAGTCAATAAAATAGTGTTATTCAATGGTTGATAATGACGAAAAATTAGCTATAATAATTGATTACTTCAAGAGCAGGTATCTAGCTAAAGTAATCATTGTTGTTGGTTCTAGAGCTGTTGGTGATTTCAAACCTAACAGCGATTGGGATCTCTATCTATTTACAGATGAAGATGATCCATATCCTGATGAATCGTTCCAAGAAGCCATTGAAGCTTTTCCTGAATCACTCAAAAATGAAGATATAGATCAATATTGGAATTCAATGGAGATCGAGAGTTATCCGGCTAAATTATGGAGAGATCTGAGAAATTCTAAAGTTGTTTTAGATACCCCTGATGGTTTTGGTGAAAAACTGAGAGAAAAAGCATTAGAGTTATACAAAAAAGGTCCAGAAAAATGGACCAAAAACTATGCTTATGGAAGAATAGTGAAAGCTAGAAGATATATGAAAAAGTTTGAGGATAATCTAGCAAACAAGGAATATGAACAATTATTTTTACGAATTGCCTGGCATTATTCTGAAAATATCATTGATTGGTGGTTTGGTATAAGACAAGAATTTCCATTACGACCACAAGAAGCATTTCCTTTTATTAAAGAAAAGGATCCTGAATTTTACCAAGAAATTCAAAAAATTGTTTCTGATAAAACAAGCTATAAAGAAAAAAT
>JAHLVZ010000025.1 GCA_019058165.1 Candidatus Heimdallarchaeota archaeon | reverse complement strand
GAGTCAACCCATATCCTACCTGGGTTAATCCCAGCAATTACTACCATGCAATTCAAGTTGTATTCAACTTCTCTAAATAATTCTCGAACTTTTTCAAATTCCTCTAATTGTAGTTCTATCATTTTATTTTCACTCGATTTCTGAGGAACTGCCTGTTAACAATAATGCAATGTTGGTTTCAAAATAGTAGAGCTACATTTACAATTAAGTTAATTCAGACACAGAAGAAGACTAGGTTTCCTAGCAACCAATCAATCTTAGGTGCCATTTGTTCAATTTAGTTGTAAATATTATTACTCTAACTTTTGAGTAAATCATTGTTTAACTGGCACCTCCATAGATTTTTGTTTTCTTAATGTAATATTCTATATAAATTTTTATCAGAATCTTGTTAAATTGCAAAAGAATGTAGAATTAAGAACTCCCTTTTCCTGTGACAGGCGCTTTCTTTGCCCCTGTCCTATTTTCACTTTTACACTAGGTTTTAAGTTTTAAAATCTAAGAAGAAACTACTGTAAAAGATACAAAAACTAAATAATTACACCTCACAGTATTATTTGATGTGGTAAAGGTCTTGGCTGTTATTGACCATTGGGTTTGGATTATTGCTTTTCCAGTTATTTCTTATTTCATTGGATCTATTCCCTTTTCTTATATTGTTGCTAAATGGAGAACTGGTGATGATATAAGGGAATTTGGTAACAAAAACGTTGGTGGACTAAATGTAATGATCAAAACTGGATTCAATTGGGGAATTCTTGCTGGAGGGTTGGATTTCTTAAAAGGATTAGTATGTATTATTGCTGCAGTAGCAATTCCCTTTAATGACACCCCAATAGGAGGGTCAGGTAAATTTTGGGAAATTTCCATCCACAATTTGATTTTTATTTTTGTAGCAATGGCAGTCATTCTTGGACATAATTATCCTATCTACTTACGATTCCAAGGTGGTCGTGGTATGGCTGCAATTGTAAGTTTTCTTATAATAGCCAATCCTTTACTTTTACTTGTCTTTATTTTTAGTTTGGTAATATTTGTTCTTATAACAAAGCATGTTCGTCCTTCAACATTTCTAGCTCTTTTTATTGGAGTACCTGTAGCTTTTTTCCTTAATCTCTTTCCACCGTGGATTATTTTAGTTGGTATGGATAGTACTTTTGTTCTTGGACTTTTCACGATAGGAATCGCGGTGGCAATTTTTCCAAAATATCTCAGATCATTTATTGATATGTTCAAAGGTAAAGAATATCGGATTGCCAAAACTGGCGGTGTTGTTTTACCGGAAGAAAAACAAACGGAAAATGAGTAATACGTTTTCAAGGTTATTCATTTTCTAGATTAACATGATATGGTTGCAATGATTTTGGCATACTATCATTTTTTGATATTTTTGAAAATTCAGAAGCGATAAGCCCTACTAATAATTCTCTGTCCTCATCTAAAGTTTTCATGTATAGAAATTTTCCTTTGGGTATGTTCTTCGTTACTTTGCGGAATGTTCCTTCAGGATGATATTTGTCTTTTGGACCATGGCAAACAAATACTTCATTCTTAGTTTTCTTCAAATCATCTGTTAAATCGAAATTTACATTTTTCAGTGAGAACTTTCGCCATTTCCATGGAACTGCACTAGCAACAATATCCATATTTCTTTCCTTTTGAGCTTCATTTTTCATGTTAGACAGAACTATTTTAGCTATTATGAATTTAAGAAACCCAAGAAGAAAAGGAGGGATAAATGGCATGACTCCCTTAACAAAGATGCGGTTTTGCGTCCATTTGGCAAATGGATCAAATACAATCGTTGTGGGAGGAGAGAAATGCTCTTGTATTAATCCCTGTAGAATTATTCCCCCACTAAGGCAAGCACCCATTAATACGTAATCTTGATTAGATAAACCAATAAAATCGATTACTTGAGCAATATCTTTGGCTAATTGATTCATTGTCAGATCTGTTTTTCTATATCTTCTAATATTTGCTGATTTTTTGTCTCGAGTTTCAACGTAATAATACTCATTTTGTCCATGTTGAGCATTATGAAAATCACGCCATGTTAGGGGAGTAGTTGCAAATCCCGGTAAGAAAATTATAGGACGTTTAGAAGTTTGCTTTTCAGGTTTATAATGAAAGACTTTAAGTTCACCGTCTTCAACTGGGACATAAAAAACTTCACTGATACCTTCATCATAGAAATTTGGCACTTGACTTCTATAAGTATCAAGTAATTGATCTAATTCGGGATTATTTGTACTAATATTTTTTTTGTTGTTATTAGCTTTCAATATTATCACTTTGAAAATTATTCTTTCATTTCCTTGATCCAACGTTTGTTGTAATCCCCAATGTACATAAAGCCAAGTGATTTTTCCCCTACATGAGTGCCTACTACTGGACCTGCCTCTTGAATTCTAATCTCTTTATTTTGAACATTATGTGCTTCCATTATTTCGTAAAATTCTTGAGCAACTTCTGGATTTCTAACATGCCAAATAAAGATATTATCAGTAATTGCATTTTTCACTACAAGAGGGGCGATAAATTTCAATCGCTTGATAACATCCTTGCTTCCACGGAGTGTTCCACCGGGGACTATTAATCCATCTTTGAAATTAACAAGTGGTTTTATTTGAAAAGACGAAACCATAAATTTCTTTGCCCAACCAACTCGTCCACTTCTATAAACACTGTCCACACTATCTAGAACAACAACTAGCCTAGCTTGTGATTTAAGTTCTTCCAATCTTTGAAGGATTTCATCCTTTGAATGACCCTTTTGAATCATTTTTGCTGCTGCCATCACAAGTACTCCTAGTGTAGATGTGGCAACTCTTGAATCTACAAGTGAAATATCAGCGTTATCAAATTTTTTCCTTACATTGACAGCAGCCTGGTATAATCCTGAGAAACTATCCGAAAGAAAAATTCCGATAACTGAATCAGCTTTATCTAATGCTTCGTTGAAAACCTTCTCAATTTCTGCAGGTGATGGTATAGCAGTTGTTGGATATTCTTTGCATGTCCTAACTTTTTCATAAAATTCATCTTTAGTTAGTGTTCCCCAATCACCAAAGGTTTTGATGCTTTCTTCACCAAAAATTACTCGAAAAGGAACAATATGAATATTATATTTCTCTACTAAATCTCTAGGAATGTCACAACTACCATCTGTAACTAATGCAATTTTTGCCATTTGTATTGTTCTCCATAGTTGGAAATATTTAGGAATATTATATTACTATTAAGCTTCATAATTCTTGAATTTTTTCTATTCTCTAATGATTTTATGATTAAATTTCTTATGCTTCATTTCTCCAAAATAAAAGTTTAATCTAATCTTCCTAGCATCTTCTTTTTTTTGTAATAAAAAACACATAAACTTTTTATTAGTTCAAAATAAACACACTCTATTATGGCGAAATTGGAAGTCCCTTTTGGCAGAAATCTTGCGTTCGGGGTTGGAGAAATAGCTGACCAACTCGCTTATCAAGGTTTTACTTTTACAATTTTCACTTTTTATTTTTCAGTTATGAAGCTTGATGCGCGATACATTACCATTGTTTTCATTCTTTGGTCTATTTACAATGCATTCAATGATCCTATTCTGGGTTCACTCTCTGATAGAACGAGAACCAGAAAAATTTTTGGTGGGAGAAGACGCCCTTGGATGATTGTTGCAGCAGTTCCTTTAGCAATTGTTATGTTCTTGCTTTTCACTCCACCAGGGGGTCAAGTGGCTGGTGGTTATGCTATTGGAACAATAATCTATATGCTCTTTATTATGTGTCTCTTTGATACTGTCTACACCGCGTTTTCTATTAACCGTACTTCTCTTTATCCTGAATTGTTCCGAACCGATAAGGCTAGGGAAGAAGTTGGTGCTCTTCGCAGAATATTAATGGTTATCGCTCTATTATTGGCATTCATTATGCCTACGTTAATTATCTCAGACATGACTTTAGAAAATCCCCTATCCGAATTTGTTGATATTAAATGGCAATATCAACTTACAGGTATAATCTTTGGTGTTATTATTTTAGTAACAATTTTGATCAATGTTTTGTGGGGTGCTAAGGAAGCACCATATGAAGAAATGGAAAAGAAGCAACCATTGAAGCTTTGGGAATCTTTGAAGGTTAGTCTTAAGAATAAGAAATTCGTTATTTTCGCATTATGCTCTACTATGAACTGGTATGTTTTCGGTTTAATTCCTACCATTATGCCTATTTATGTGAAAAGCGTTGTTGATACAACTAACGACTGGTTATATGTTGCACTAGAGTCATTAGGTGAATTACGCGTTAGTATACCCTTAGTGTTAGCGTTCGTTATGTCCATTTTTGGAGTTCTTTTCTGGTCCTTTATTGATAGAAAAATTGGCAGTAAATTGGGTTTCATTCTCTCAATGTCTTTGTGGGCAGCTGTCCTAATCCCCTTAATATTCATCAAATCATACCTAGGGATCCTAATTATTATGGCATTAAATGGGATTGGCCTCGGTGGATCACCCTACTTCATTGATAGACATATTTCAAATATCGCAGATGAGGATGAGGTGAGAACAGGTCAAAGAAGGGAAGGCTCGTATTATGGCGTTCATGCATTATTTGTTAGACTTTCGACTATCTTATCAATCGGTTCCGTTGCAATTGTTCTTACAACGAATGGTTGGGCTGTATATGATCCTGCTGTTGTAACGGATCAAATAAGATTTGGTCTACAATCTCTGATGTCTCTCTTCCCAGCTGGTGCATTGCTGATTGGTATTGTGATCCTAATCTTTTATCCTCTGGGAAAGAAAGAAGTAATGAAACTGCAAGCTAAATTGCAAGAAAGAACAAGTGAGCCTTCTGAACCTGAAGTTGATAATTCCGAAGGGAAATAATAAGAAAAGCTAAGTTTCTTTAGCTTTCTTTTTCTCCTTTTTTGTTGGTTTTATTTCATCAAGTCCATAGCCCATGCGTAATCGTTCTCTTACAATGGCTAGAAATCTGGCAGTTGGTGCTCCATCGACAGTTGTATGGTCGATATTGAAAGTCATCCAAAGGTAATCCCGAGGTATTATTTGTTCTGTATCAATTTCACCATTCTCTTTAATCAGGTACCCAGGTCGTTTCTCAATTCCCCCAACATTAATTGAGAGATTCTCAACAGCAATGGGTATAGAAGTACCTCCTCCTCCAGCATACATACCAATTGATGTGATTCCAACGGTACCAATAAATTGCCGTCGAAGGAATGGATTAGCAAAAATACGGTCAAAGAGAAACCTTCTGAGAAATCTCGGCAAATTTATCAAATTATTTGCCTTTTCAGCACCTTTCTTTTTCTCAGCAGTAATCATGTCATCATCTTTTCGTGCTTTAGTGTCCCATAGAATATCTGTTATTTCCTGAATAGTTTTTTCATTCGCTTTACGAATCATTACTATGGTGGGCATTTTCTTTCCCTTAACTTCTCGTTCAACAATGAAAATAACATCTACATCCTCAAAAATAACCATTTTTCTTCGGCGCCATTTTATTGCTTGCATGTACGGATGCTCTGCAACAGTTCTTGAGAAAACATAGGTTATGTAAGCTGAAAACGAAAGTTTGATACCTTTTTCTTTTAATTCTTTAATTTTCATCAATGGATAAGTAACATCAATTTCTCCTATGGCATAAACCTTCATCGTTTTTTTTCCGACTGAAATAAAGTCAACTACTAAATCTCGACCACGAGTAAATGGTATAGTATAGTAAGTCCCAAATTTCGATTCTTTTATTTCTCTCTTTCTTTTTTCAGTCATAATATTTTGATTAACTAAAACGTTAACATAAATATTATGGCAAACTAGCATGTCTTTTACATTTTTGTTTGGATTTCTTAGTAAAAAAACAAGTTATTTTTATTTGTATTAAATGTCATTGAGATCCAAACATAAAATCGCTAAACAATCAACTATCAATACCAATTTTTGAAAAATAATAGACAATAATATTAACACCGGATTTTTCGTAATTTCAGATGGAATAAAAGTTACTATCAACAAAAGAATAACCACAAAAACTAATACAACAACTGTTGCATCTAGATAATAGTCAAATCTTTTGACTTCTGGTACCTCTTGACGTTTTCTAACAAATCTTAGCAATTGCAGGGTGAAATTTAATATACCAAATCCTGCGACGAAAAGAGCAGCACCTACTGTGTGAAGAACCAATAAATTACCTTTGTCCTGGGGGATAGCTACCAAACTAGCTCCAAAAGCAATTACTAGATTTAATGATGCCTTAAGATATCTGTATCGAAAATCACTAACAAAATACAATATAGAATTAACTAAAGAAATCAAAGCACATAAACCAAACCCCACACTCATTATAATTGATGAAATTAGATTATCATACAAAAAATCAACACTCAATTGTGCTCCTAATTCACTTAAGTAATCTTGGAAAAACCTGTAAGGTTCCGGCAGAAAATAAATCGCAAGACCCACAGTTAAAGCTAAAATTGGAAAAATTAACAAATAGAGATATCTAATTGTCTTTTGCATTCTCTTCAAAATAAATCCCCTTCATTTAAATTATCAAACAACTAGTTAAGTTTTTTTCAAATTAAGGTAAAATGTATGGCCTTTTTCTGTCAAGTCTAACTAAACTTCTGTAGATTCTACATTTTTTTAGCCTTTAAAATGATTTTTCGCTAACAATTGTTTGCTAAAGAAAAGAAAATGAACCAACCTTTGTCACAATAGCAAAGTTTGGTTCTATTACATGTTCAGTTCAAAGATAGAATGGATTATTAGGTGATCCATCAAATTCCAAAGGCCAATCACCGGGTCGACGATAAATGTCAATGAATAATGGATAAGCTAGATCAAATGCTTCTTCCATTGATGCTGAACCACCTAGCTCTCCGATTAAAGCGTATTCTAAGAACCAATAAGTCCATGCACCGTTTAAATGTAAAGGATCATCGTAGCCATAACCGTTATCAGAACAAGTTGTAGCCAAATAGATTTTTTCTGCATTGTCATTGAACATTACATTTTGAAATCCGCCAGCATAACAGTGATCAATGAATATGAAGGTATTTGCGATAGATGGAGCCATCATTTCTTGGAATTCTAAGTGAGTAATTAGTCCGTTGTATCCGTTTTCTCCTGCAGATGTATCCCACATACATAAATAGTATATGAATTCATCTAAAGTCGTTGATCTTCCTCTGCCACCATGTCCACTAGTTGTAAAAACGAAGATATCATCTTCATCAACTACTGCTAAAATATTTTCAAGTGCAATTCGTACGTTGTATTCTGTTGCATACCCATCCCATTGGGGATAGTCTTCTGGATGACTATCACCTAAGAGTGTGATTTGATATCCTAAAGGACTTAAATAATTAAACCAATCTGCTGCATCTTCATCTGCATAATTTAAGTCACTAATCACATTATAATCTGAAATCCCAATAAGAAGTGCATATTTGTTGACTACTCCGTCTCCTTTCTTGTACTTGTAAGCGAAGCCACTAGCGTCTTCAAAGAAATCTCCATCTGCGATTTCTTCAGTTCGTGTTGAATTTGCTCCTATTGTCATTGCCCCAGCTATACTGGATACTGTAAAAATCAGTGTTAAGCATGTCATGTATAATGCTTTTCTCTTCAAAGCACCCACCTCATTTAATTTTAAGGTTGCAAATTACTTATAATAACAGTAATTTTTAAACAAAGTCTGAGAATGGTTTCGAATAGGTAGCGGTAGAGTATTGAGTGTGTATCATCATCTTCAACTTTAAATGAAGATAGAATAAGAAATCTTTGAAGAAAAAATCAACTTACAGATTAAGCTCAAATTCTATTTCATCAGGTTCTCCATCTTCTCGATATTGTAACACCTTTCCATTTTCTTTGAAACCAAAGCTCACAATCAAATTTCTCATTGCAACATTTTCTACTACAAGACTTGTTCTTGCAGTTTTTAATCGACCATCTTTTCGTAAAATATCAAGTACAAGTTCCATAGCTTTTCTTCCATAACCTCTTCCTTGAGAACGAGCGTCAATCATTAATCGCCAAATGTCGTAATCTTCAAGATCATAAGCAATTAATCCTACTGCTTTCTTATCCACATATACTCCCTTCGCAATCTTCTCTTCTTTGAATTGCATCTGAGCAATGGTGTATAGATTTGAAGCAACGAATTGCTCTTGTTCTTGATCAACATGTAAAGAGATCAATTCTTCGAAATTCTCTCGAGTAATTTCTTTAAGAATAACTGGCATAAATGCTACCCTCACATATTATATGGGGGTTTTCTTAAAAAATGTTATTTCCAATTAAAAGCATTTTACAAAGTAAAGACATAAGAATAAAATCCTAGGAGTCTTACTATAAATTATAAGAAACTGGATCGAGCAATTGATAGAGATGACTTCTGTTAAAGATAAAACTGATGAAGAATGGAAGAAAGAATTGTCCAAGTTAGAATACCAAGTATTGAGATTGAAAGATACAGAACGACCTTTTACTGGTGAATTTTGGGGTCACAAAGAAAAGGGAATATACAAATGCGCTGGTTGTGGCACAGAACTCTTTTCCTCTGAGACCAAGTTTGTTTCAGGTTGTGGGTGGCCAAGTTACTATGATGCAATAGACAAAGATAAGATTGAAGAAAAAGTAGATCGCTCTCTTGGCATGAAACGGATCGAAGTTTCATGTAAAAATTGCGGGGGACATCTAGGGCATGTCTTTGATGATGGTCCAAAAGATAAAACCGGCTTAAGATATTGTATTAATTCTGTAGCTTTAAATTTTGAAAAGACAGATTAATTCAGAATTTTCAAAACAAGGGTGAAAACATCAATACTTTGCAATAATTTCAACTTACAGCATTACCGATAGGAAAATAATATCTTCTTCGACCTTTTCTTTGAATAACAATGAAGTCTTCTTGTTCGAGAATCACAAGATGATATGTGATAGTGCTTTGGCTTCTTTGTACTTTCTTCTTAATTTTCATTTGAGTTATTCCTGGTTCTTCACTTATTATATGTAATATTAGATTTCTTGTTTCTGATTTCAATACAATTGTATGAGTTATTTCACTTGACTCTTCAGAGAAACTCCCGTCGTTTAGATAAAACAAAAGGTATTGTTTGGTTCTTCTTCTTTTGATCATCTCAAATCTTTCTAACCATGTGAGATGCCACTGGGTTTGTCCTCTACTCAATTCAAGACTTCTAACAATTTCACTGAAGTGTATTCCTGGTTTTTCTTTAATTAAATGATAAATTCTAGCTCGATTATAGTTAGCTAAAACATTGTCATATGTTACTGTGGAGCTCAGTGATCCCACAAAGCTCACAAGCACTAATAATACAGCTCCAACTAATACTCCATAGAGTAATTTCTTGTTAAATGGATCAAGAATATCTGGGTATTTGTAAATCAACCAGCTAACACTTATTGTTATGCTAGATGTAATTAGAAAAAGAAATACCCAAATTGTAAGCTTTATCTTCTTGTGCAAAGGAATCCTATCCTCAAACAATTACGTAAATCATTTTCCTATTTCTCTTTATCATGAGGAAGTAAATAACTATTTCAATTATTCTGTCTGCAAGAGTCACTGCTGCAACTCCTAAACCCATTTTTGCACTTAAAAATATATCACAATTTGAGCCAACTGTTATTCCAATATTTACTAGTAGGAACAGCTGCATGAGAATCGATATGAAGTCTATTGATAATCTAATTATTTTCGTTTTGGGGAAGAATGCAATCACAAAATAGATCAGTAGAATTCCTGCAGTAATCCCTTCTATTATTCGCGAAGCATTTCTGATTCTTACATCGTCGATACAAAAGGTTGTCACAGGAATAAGTATTGCAATAACTAGATTTAGACTTACAATAACGAGACTATGCAAATTCCTTGAAATTTTTAGTAATAGTTTTGACATCTTGATCAATTAAAGCTTCTCGAATTTTTATTTAAAGAATTGAGGGACACTTTTCGATAATAACCAATACATACACCATAATGCATTTGTTTTCCTTTTTTTCCAGTTTTTTCGGTATATTTAATAGTTGACGTTTCAAATTATACTTGAAACGTAAATTGTTTTAAAAGGAGTAATATTGATGGTTCCAAGTGTTGCAGTTGTGAATAAGGATTCTTTTGCTCAAGCAATTGATCTTATTGGAGGTATTGAGAAACCTAATACCAAGAAGAATAAAGTAGTCATTAAAGTTGGCATCTACAATCCGGAAACAAAGATATGTACGACTGTTCCTACGCTTCATTCCATGATTCAATCATTTGATGAGGTTTCCGATATTCTTGTTGTAGAGTCTGATAGTGGAGCAGGTCCGGGATTAAAGCGATTAGAGATATGGAATGACTGTTATTCTAAAAATGTAGTTCCTTTCAACCTTTCTGATGATAAAAATACAAGAGAATTTGATGTTGCTGGAGAAATTGTTCCTTTATCTCAAGTTCTCTTCAAGCCTAATTTTTTCATCAGTACTCATGTTCCCCGAAGATATGAGAATACTGGGGATGAGGATATGATGAATTTGGGTTCCATTATTAAGAATTTGTTAGGTTTAGTTCCTGATACTAAGAAACACAGATTTCATGATCGTCTTCCTACAGCTTTATTGGATATGTATGAAGCAATTGGTGGTATTGATTTAGCTGTTTTAGATGGTACTCGTGTCTACCTTGGTCGAGAAAAAGAGAGAACGATTGCTACGCCAGAAGTACTTTTAGTAGGAACAGATGCTTTTGCTGTAGAATCAGTTGGAGCTCATATGGTGGGTTTTAACCCAACAGAAATGCCTGTTCTACAAGAAGCAAAGAAACGTGGTTTGGGTGTTATTGATATTAACAAGATAAAAATTATTGGGGATATTGAATCACCTAGAAATATGGTTCTACAAGCATTTGATGGGCTTTAAAGGTAATGCAAAAAATATGAAAAGAAGGTTTGAAAACCAATGACAGCTAATCGACAAAAGCTCTTTGATTATTGGAAAGAAATTCCTTCTTTCATCTTTAAAGAGATTTCTAAGGAGAAATACTTCTCTCATCCTGTTCGAAGAGAGATTATTAGATTATTTAAAGAGGGACTAAAAGAGGGTTCCCCTGATGGGAAATTCATTGTTCGTCATGCTTTAAATGTTAGAGAGATAAGTAACAAATTGGAAAAATCATATGGGAAATCTTTAGGAAAAACTGCATTATATTTCCATCTTGACATACTAGCAGAATTAGGATTGATAAAAGAAATAGCAATATTGCATGAAGGACCTTATGGACGAAACTTAACAAAATATTATGGAAGGGTTGCTAGGAATTTGATTCTGTCAAATGTTGATGAAGAACATGGAAATATTAAGCAGCAATTTGAGGAATTCCGAAAGTTTGCAACCCTTATAGGATTTGATTTACCAAATGATTTCTCTGAGAAAACAGAGAAATTCAATAATCTGAAACAAAATTATTACCAAATCCTTGGTAAATGGTTAGTAGATCACGAAGAACTTTTAGTAAATGAGAAACTTGATTTAAACCTTTTATTTGATTTTTTAAAAAATGTGAATACTATTCATCCCAATTATATTGTTTTATTTGAGGATCTCTTCAAAAATCTTCGAGATAATATCAAAGATCTTTAACTATCAAATCTACTCCCAGATAGGATTCTTTTAAAACAGAAAACATCAACTGAGGTCAAAACAAAACAACTTGCAAATGTTGTAAATATAGAAAAATACCCTCTCTCAGATTTAGATTTTTCGAAGGTAAGAAAGAAGAGATTACTAATCCGTAATTGGTGCTCCACAATACGGGCAGGTAACCATGCTTTCAGGTGGTAATTTTACATTACAGAATGGGCATTTGTCTTTCTTTCGACCATGACGAGGTAATGCTATTCCACTAGCTAAAGCATCTTTTACTTTCCAAGCATGTTTTTTTGCTGCTCTGATAAAGAATGTAAAGACAAGTACACCAAAAATGATTACAAAACCAACAATACATCCTAACATTATCCAGACCCATCTCAATGTGGCCCAAATGCTTGGGTAAAAGTCTTCATATGAAATGTCAATTGATGTCCCTGCTTCAGTTATTGATAAATCTACAGAACCATAATCATTATCATTCATCCACACACCAAGATAGACGTCACCATCAGCTGTAGCAGTATAATTTGCTATTTCGAAACCATCACCTGGATCATCTTGTGTTAATACCTTGTTTTTATCTTTAAAATTATCATTAGTGTAAATTGCGAATCCAGTATCATAGTTATAAATTGCTGTAGTATATGTTACTGAAAACTCGTATGTTTTCCCGTTCTCCAGATCTTTTACTACAAATGTCTCCATATCATTAACTGATGATATGAATTCACTATCTCCTAAGACTGGTTGTGAGTTATTAATTGCGAACAAAATAGTTATAGCTACAAATAGTCCTAAAACTAGCGCACTTTTACTGAAAATTTTGTTTCTAAAGGTAATCACTAGACTCTCCATGTAATTATCTAACAGAAATGAAATCAATCGACATTAAATACTTACTGCTTTAGCTAAAAATAACTGCGTGGGATTGAATCTAGCTTTTGCTGA
The DNA here is from genome assembly GCA_019058165.1 of Candidatus Heimdallarchaeota archaeon. GTDB lineage: Archaea > Asgardarchaeota > Heimdallarchaeia > JABLTI01 > JABLTI01 > JABLTI01. Next base: position 15,468 of record JAHLVZ010000025.1, on the reverse strand, counting down.
TTTCATCATAACACTCTTTGCAGAGCAACTTGATATTTTTCAAGCTACTTACAAGTGATTTTTCATTTTGATTATAAACCTGAATATCGGTTGGTAGTGTTACTGTTTTCCAAACAAAAGGAAGTTCTATGGTTTGAATTTCTGCTTTCCTTTTCTCCTCTAATGATTCATCTATAATCCATTCTAGTATAAACCAGTCCCCTTGTAATGCCTTGCATTTCAAACAATGATTAGCATAATATGGTTCAGCTTTTAGTTTTCGTTTTGTTTTATAGAAAAAAGGGAATTTCTCTGATAATATCGTTCCTACTCGAGTATCTTGTAACCATAATTGATCTTTAATGGTGATAACAGTACCTTCTTCCCCACACTTCCAGCATTTATGTTCTGCCCATTTCTCTACGGTTACTTCTTTTATTTCTTTATTCTCATATAACTGCTTGTTACAATTCTCACAGAAACCATCTGATCTTTTCCAAACTTTGTGACTGGAATCTTTAATTCTTCTTTTCCTTTCCACCATATCATTATATATAGTTTTAACTAATTTAATTATTTCTTAATAAGAAGAAGAAACGAGGGAGAGAAGAACGGCTCCTGATCACCATTCTTCTCTCGATGGCAGTTGTTTCTGATCACCTAACAATCTATTTGGAATGATTAGCTTTCACATCATTCCGGTTGAACTTTGGTAAGCATGAATATTTTTTTATCTGAATTCAATCCTGAAGATCGGTATCTGTTTTTTTACTTCTTCAATCTTGATTTTTTGATGGTTTCTCATTCTTTTCCTTCGATTTATTTGTCGCATTTTTCATCATCTCACTCTTTCTTGATTCATGTTATATCTGGTCACTCAATATATTCTCTCTGAGGAAATGTGACCAATATGTAATCAGCAAAAACAGCTTGAAAAGCGATGAAAAATACTGTATAGGAAAATAAACCCCAAGTAATTTCTCAATTACTCAGTTGTTTCAGATAATGCTTTGCGCTCAATTAAGATGGTTACTAATTTTCTTATAGCATTTATTCTTTCTCGTTCATGCTCAATGAACTTTCTAATCACTTTCTTAATAGTCCATTGTTCATCTGGGAAATTTGTATCTTCTTTACTCTTAAACACTTTATCTGTAAGCTTTGGATAGTATAATCTTAGAATGGCAATTGCGCCTTGTCGTACTTTAACTATTCGCTCCAAAAGTGTTAAAGATTCTAATTCATCTTTTGTCATTTTTATTGTTTCGAGGAATTTCTGTTCCACTTCTACCCCAAATCTTGAGATAAAGAAAAGTTCTGTGTAATAGATGTCTTTTAGTTCTTGATTGATTGTTGCTTTCCCTGGTAATAATTCGATATTTCTGTCTTCATTAGTAAATTGAAAAACAATTCGCATGAGTTCTTCTGGTAATTTGCTAATTATCATTATATAAAATTCAAACATTTCTTCAGGAATTACTTCAATATCTGATTTGAAAACTGCCGATGCTCCGGTTAAATCAGAAAGATTACTAAAACCCTTCAATTCTTCAATTATATCCAATTCATTAATTCCTGCAAGGTAATCTTTGCACATTGCCTTGTAACTATTATCGATGTCTGTTGATAGAAGCCATTCACTATATTGTTTTACGTCTTGTAGTATTGCATCTATAGCTTCACTACGAGAATTAGCTTTTGAAAAGCATCCTAAGAATTCAGCTGCGTGTGCATAATAGCAACCGTCTCCTTCCTCGATGTTTACTTTAAGTTCTGCCACGATTTGACCAACCAATAAAATTCATAATATAACATAATTTACAAATTGTTTTGTTCAAAATTAACGGGTTGTTTTTTCACACATATTGATGTGTTCTAGTTTCCATGGATATTCTTGTATTTTAAATGTTTTTTAACAACCAAAAACACGGTTTTACTCATTTGTGTCTCTTTCAACCCATGAAAACTTTCTCTGCAATGTATTTGAGTAATAATTGCGCCAATCGTAATCCACTTCTTTTCCCCAATCATAATACACTCTGGGATCAATGTAAGATTTAAGACTAGTTCCTAGATTCCATGTTTTAGTTTTCTTTGAGATTTTTTCTTGAGATTCAATTTTCTTAAAGGCTAGTTTCGCCTTGTACACTCTTTCCTTTGCTGTGCCTACGCTATTCTTTCCACGTTCAACTTGGTTCTTAGCTGTTTCTACTCTTTTCTCTGCAGCAACAACTTTCCTCTTTACAGTTTCGATTTTCTTCTTTGCTTTTACTATGGCATTCTTATGTCTATCTTTCTCTCTTTGTGTTGCGAAATTAGTTGACATGCTCTTTATTACAGCTAAATCTTCCTTTGTTTGATCAAGGAATTTTTCTTGTTCTTTCACTTGTTTCCTTCTTAACTTGAGATTTCCCTTAATTTCCTCAAGTCTTTCTTCTCTCTTTGTTTGATTATCATCAGCCTTTTCGATGCGTTCTTGACCTTTGAGTTTTCGTTCTCTATATTTTTGTATCCGATTATCCCAATTTTTTGGTTCTTGCTTTTTGTGTGTACATACAACCGCAGCTTCTCTATTAGCCATTACTGCTATTTCTTTCTTCGCAAAATCAGGATCTGCAGAATCAATATCTGATTCTTCCAAGAAATTCTGAACGACAGTTGTTGCATGATATGTTCTGAAAACTTTAGCAGTCAAACCATCTACAATTTCATCGAAGAAAGCATTGACATGTCTGCTTCCAATGTCGGAGAAAATCTGTGGTTTGTCATCGCCTGATTCATTTGCTTCATCTATGAATTCTTGTAAAGAATTAACGAAAATTTCCGGAAATTCATCTTCTTTATGCCATTCTACTGAATCCTTTCCTAAGAATTTGAAGACAATATTTGAGCCGTTTATTTTTACATGTTCAGGTCGCAAGGTTGTTGCTCCAACGGTATCTGCCTCGTCTTCATCTTTTTCATCCCCAACACGGATATTTAGATGATCTATAATGTAACAAGCTGTTGCTACTTTCCTCTTTCGTTTATCACTACCACTAATCGCGTTCAAAATTTGATTTCTTATTGTCTCAAGGTTATCGCCGACTAGATTTGCTTTATCGTATTTTTCGATTTCTCTATCTTGTTTTATAGGTGTTGTATCTGAAAGCCAGACATATTTGGTTTTTCCAGATAATTTGTCTGTCCATTTGGCAATCCATAGGCATTCAGGTTCCCAAACAATTTCCAGCCATTCGCCCTCTGGTTTAGTTGTTTCTGGGCTAAGATTCAAAACAATGTTAGCTTTTGAGGGTCCTTCTTTCCATTTTCCCCTCATTGGGTGTTCTCCTCTACCCATGAAAATACTACTTGGTTCTGCTGTGTAATTAGATATTTCAACTTGAGCTCCATCAAGAGTTGCAGTACCATATTTCTCTTTTAGTTGCTCACGAACTACCTTTCTTTCTTCTCGTTCTTGCTTCTTCTGTTCTTTTGTTTTAGCTTCTCTGATTTCTTTTTGCTTTTCAACATAAGCAATGACCTCAGAAAAATCTATGTTATCATCAGTTAAGCTTGCATCCCCTAATTCTTCGCCAAAATCTTTGAAGTAGTTCTTACAGAATATTGGATCATCAACATAAACGGTCGAAAGCTTTCTAACCCAAGCGATTGCCATCTGTTCTTGTTTTTCTGTTAGCTTGTGTGCTTTTCCATTTATTTCTATACTCAATCCAAGATAGGGTATCTCTGAGAGTAAAACTCCGTTGTGTATTAATTGTTCAATCTTAGTCAAAGACCAATTCCTCACTACAAATTATTCAAAAACAATTATTTTTAAAACCTATGTAATTGTTCTATTTTATCAAAAAAACCATTTTCATATTATTAATATATGATATTATGAATTTATCTTACTTCACATACTTCAAAATTATCTTTTATTTCCTTCCAAGCATTTTCTAACAAGGTTAAACTATGGGGTTTCAATTTTTCAAATTCTTTATCCAAACATCTTAACGGTCTGAATTGTTGTATGTAAAAACGTTTTGCTCCTTTAATCATCTCTGCAATAATAGGTAAATCCTTTTCAGGATCGACAATTGTGGGAACAACAGTTGTACGAAATTCATGTTCAATACCGGAAGAAATAATTATCTCGATAGTTTCTTTGATGGGTTTGACATCTATTTTTCTTCCAGCAGCTAAATGGTATTTTTCCGGAATAGCTTTTACATCCATAGCAATATAGTCCACTAATTTGTCGTCAATGATTTTTTTCACAGCGACGGGATGATTCCCATTAGTATCAAATTTCGTTTTAAGACCCATGTTTTTTAGAATTCGTAAGAATTCAGCTAATCGTTTACTAAGAACCGGTTCTCCACCAGTTATTGATACTCCATCTAGCCACTTACTTTTTGCACGTTTGTCAATTTCTGCTAATATCTCATTTACATCATAGCTTTCAACTTTGTCAGTAGTAATGAGATCCGGATTATGACAGTAGGGACATCGGAAATCGCAACCAGCTACGAAAATACTATCTACAATTAATCCTGGCCATTCTATTAATGATCCTTGTTTGTATCCTTTGATATTAAGTTTTGACAATGCAGTAAAACATCTCTTTATGTGATTTTCAATTCTTTTAGGAGTACCTCAGCTGTTGGCAAATCTCCTCGCCAAGCTTTAACTTCAGAGTCACTATCATCGGTAATAATAAATGAAGGGGTTGCTAAGACATCGGAATAAATTGCTTCAGATAATCCTTCTTCTTCATCTAAATCAAACCAATCTATTTTTGCCCCTTTTTTTTCAAGCTGTTTTCCGATTTTTTTTGCAGCTGGACAGTTAGGGCAATCCAATTTTGTGAATATTTTTAATTTCATTTTTTTTACCTCGTTGATGGTAAGCATTACTTCTTTGTTTACATTTATTTTTAAAAAGATAAAAATAGAGAAGGGAATTGGACCCAGGTTGAGGATTTTTCTATAAATCTTCTGCCCAGTAGTTACCATCTTGTCTTCTCTTTAGCTCCGACTTTTTGGATTTATTCCAGTTTTCAATTATACTGAAATAACCAACAACTCTGCTCATCCCGTAAACATTATCGCTGTTACAGTGTGGGCAGAATGGTGAACAAGATTCACCTGCCTCTAAATTTTCTTTATGTTCGATTGCTGATTCAATTTCTGTGATTTCAGCTACTTTGTTTTTTGCCTGTTCCATGCTTTATTTTCCTCAGATTTTTTCGTTTTTAATTAACTCTTCCCATCTCATCTTCCATAAGCTGATGTGCTTAATTCTCGGCCATAACCCCTACTTAATTTTCCACAATCTTGACAGATTGTGAACTCTGGTGAGAAAACAATTTGTGCGCTCTGGGTGTTTTCCCAAGTTTTCTTCACTAGATTTAATATTGATTCAGAAGATATCTTCTGTTCACCTATGAAAATGTGAGTAATGGACCCACTTTCAATTAAGGTGTTAAATTTGCCCTGTTTGGAGATTCGATCAATAATGTCTATTTGAGCATCTGCTGCAAAGTGTGCACTATTGGTATAGTATATCGCTCCTTCTTCGATATCTCCTTTTACATAATGGATGCTGTCAGGGTATTCTTTAATATCGGTTCTTGCGAACTTGTATGGGGCACTTTCTCCTGGAGTTTCTTCTAAGGCTACAGTTATACCATTCTGTTCCTGTAATTCTTTTGCTTTGAGATTCATACCTGCAATGATTCTTAATCCAAGCTTGTATGCTTTCTCGCTTTCGTGCATTTGTTCTCCAATTAAATATTGGACACATTCATTGAGACCAATTACCCCGATAATATAGGTTGCCTTTTCTAAGTCAACATAAGGTCTACCGTCTTCTGCAATTTTTCCTATTTGCCAGAGAGTACCTCGTTCTTGAGTCATAAGCTGAGTGATAAATTCTTTCTTTTCCAAATGGCCTTGCATAGCAATATCCATGGCAGCTTTAACTTCTTCAATACAGTCTTTTATTTTTCCTTTACCAGCTCGATAGGCAGCTTGTGGTAGATTTATGCTTACATTTTGGAAACCACAATATCGCATGCTTTCTGGATGCTCGATCATAAACATGTCTTTGATTGTTGTCTTTAATCGACAACACATGGAGAGATTCACTTCATCTCTATCAAATACAAAGTATGTTGATCCATTTTCAGAGGTAACTTTACATGCATATTTGAGTAATTCTAATTGTTCTTTGTCATCAAAGGAATTTTGATCAACATGAAGATCAAATTTAGGAAATGGAAAGACTTTCCCTTGAGCGTCTCCTTCCATCCAAACATCCATAAGTGCTTTAGCAAAAAGTTGTGTTTCTTTTTCATATTCACCATAGGTTTTGCCAGTGTATTTTCCACCTGGACCAATTGCTGGAATATCCTTTAGATAATTTGGAACTCCAAGATGAATATTAAAGTCCACAAAGAGTGTTTGTCCTCCTCTAGAAAATGCATTTTGACTACAAGAATAGATTAATCTTTGTGCTTCTTGTTTTATTTGTCCATAAGGGACCCCTACAAAGAATGGGGCATAGAAGATGTTAAGGTAAGCGAGACCTAGTGCACCTGCATAATATGCTTGCATTGAAGCAAGGAACGTATTGAGATGACCTGTTAGTGTGTCTGCATGTTTGGCTGGGCTTGAAACGGTTGAAAGATTCAACAAGTTTAACCCATATTTCTTAATGTACTCCAAACTATGTGCAGAGCAATACACCCTGACTGGAAAGCCAAGATCGTGTAAATATATCTTACCTTTTCGATGAGCATTTGCTACTTCTGGAGAAAACATTTCTTGTAGAGCGTATTTTTTCAAAATTGTTTCAGCAATAGCTAGATTAACTGCTTCGGGATTATTTGCTACAACATTGCTATTTTCTTTACTCTTTGAATGAATTAATTGATTCAAATCATAAGTTGGAATACCAACGCTTCTTTGTTGTATAAGTTTTGTACTAAATCCTCTAGCAAAGAGTTCATTGTCTACTAAACTTCTAATCAAATCAACAGAAATGACATCAATACCGGATGCGAATATCTTTCGTTCTACTTCCGCAGCAATTGATTCTGCATCCATTTTTTCTAATCCAGCTTCTTTGATTAATGCTGCTGTGATTTTAGCTCGATTCCACCCTGAAATTTCTTCTTTAGTGTCACCTGAAACTAATAGCAGGAGTTCAGTAGAATCTTGTGCTTTCACTTGAACCTCTTTGACTACTTTCAATTTCTCTAATTCTCTTTCGAATGAAGCTAAGTCAGTAAATCTACGATATACAGAAGCAAATCTAATATATGCAACCTCATCAAGTTCGCGAAGTTTCTCCATTACTTTCTCGCCAATGATCTGTGCATCAATCTCTGTTTCTTCTAGTTTTCTTAGTTCGCTCTCGATTTCATCTACTATTTCATCGATTTCTTCCATGCCAATGGGTCGTTTCTCGCAAGCTCTAACAATGCCGGATTTCATTTTGTCTCGACTGAAAGGTTCTCTTCTCTTATCCTTTTTAATAATAGAAAGTTTGACATCATCTACTCGTTCATAAGTTGTAAATCGCTTATTACATTGGAGACACTCTCTCCTTCTACGATTTACTTTCATATCGTCAGATAATCGTTTGTCAACAACTCGAGTATTTGGCGATTGGCAATATGGGCACTTCATCGTTTTTCTTCCGGCTAAATTTCTATTTTGACCACTTTTAGTCGTTTTTTTGGGAAATGGCACCCACTCTAGGAGATTTTAAGTGATTTTGGTACTAACCAGAGCATACTAGTTCTTGTGGTTTTTTTTCCCCTAAACACAACATCTTGTATATCAGTAATAAGTCCAGAACCTTTTATATATAAACTTATCGTGGATATAGTAATTAAAAACAATAAACAATCATCTAATTAACTATTTGATTGTTTAACTTTATTTTTTTGTTTTATTATTCTATATGTTTACAATAAGTAAAATAAAAGATAAAAGAAGAGAGGTATTAAAGGACTGTAACTGATTTAGCTAGGTTTCTAGGGAAGTCTGGATCGTTTCCGCGGATGACAGAGAGATAGTAGGAGATAAGTTGTAGAACTGGAATCATTAGAAGGGGTTCAAGATGAACTTTTGGAATAGAAATATAATAGTCAAATAGTTCCAAGTGTTCTGATGAAATACCAATTATTTTGCCACCTCGAGCTTTAATCTGCATAATGTTGTTAATCATATCATCTTTAGTATCATCGTTAGGAACTAACGCAATGCATGGAACACCAGGTTCTATTAATGCTAATGTATGGTGTTTCAATTCTCCACCTGCAAGGGCATCTGCGTGGATATACGCAATTTCTTTTATTTTTAATTCTCCTTCCATAGCAATTGGATAAGAAGCACCACGACCAATGAGGTAAAGATCGTTTTTATTTAGAACATCTTTTGCTAGTATAGCAATGGTATCAGATTGATTCATTATTACCTCAAGTTTTCTTACAACTTCATATAGATGTTCTCGACCTTCCTTTAATCTGTCACTTAACCCATAAGCTAAGAGAGTAAGAATTAATACTTGTGAAGTAAATGCTTTTGTTGAAGCCACAGCAATTTCTGGGCCAGCATTTAATGTCAAATATTGGTCTGATTCTCTCATAATTGTGCTTCCAATAACGTTAACTAGTGAAACTACACGAGCGCCTTTTGTCTTCGCAATATTAATTCCTTCAAGTACATCTGCAGTTTCTCCACTTTGACTTATGGCAAAAATTACTGTGTCTTTATCAATGAGATTTTGATAAGTTTTGAATTCAGAGCCAAGAATTGGCATAAAGTGTTTCTTTGCAATCTGGGCAAAATAAATGGAAGCTAATAAACAAGCACGATAAGATGTTCCAGAACCAAGGAAGAAAACTTTCTTAGCTTTAGATAAAACATCAATCATACCATTAAATTTCAAAGAATCTTGTTCCAAAGCATGTTTAGAGATTTCAACTTCTTCAAAAATCTCTTTTAACATAAAGTGAGGGAAACCACTTTTACTTGCTTGCTCTGCAGTCCAATCAATGGTAGTGATTTCTTGTTCTACTTCTTTTCCTGTTTGTATATCATAAATACTGCAGTTATCTCTTAGAATTGCTAGTTGATTGTTTTCCAAGATTATTGCTTTATTAGTATACGCTAAAAATGAAGTGATATCTGAGGATGCGAATAATTCATCTTCACCAATACCTATGATTATCGGTGAATCTTTTCTGAAAGCATAAATTATATTGTTTTTTGCATCTAGAAGTAAGAACGTATAAGCTCCTTTTGCTATCTGAGTCAATTTAGATAAAACTTTCACTAAATCTTTTTCCTTGCTGTTATTCATTTCTTCCTCAATTAAATGAACAAGAACTTCTGTGTCAGTATCAGAAGTAAAGACATGTCCTTTTTTCTTTAGATCCTCTTTTAGTTCAAGATAATTTTCTAAAATTCCATTATGAACAAGTGCATAATGACCATTACAAGAAGTAAAGGGATGAGCATTTCTATCCTCAACTGCACCATGTGTTGCCCATCGTGTGTGCCCAATCCCGATATTACCTTTTAATGTAAGGAAATCCTCTTTCTCATTAACAGCTTCTATTCTTCCTGATCCTTTCTTTATCTCAATCTCGGCTTCCCCATTAATAGTAGCCATACCTACGCTGTCATAACCCCGATATTCCAATTTCTTTAATGAATCAAATAAAATGGGTGCAGCTCTTTTCTTACCAATGTAACCAATTATACCACACATAGCTATATCCTCTAAATGTCTTCTTTACTCAATTTTTTCCAATGCGTAAGATATTACACTGCTGTTTTTCATTAAAAACAATTCTAAAATTGTGCTCGAACCATTAAGAAAAAAATGTTAGGAGTTGCTCTTTCACACATAAGAATGTGATATTTTACAATTATAAACTATTATAAAAAAATTAATAATGGTTAGTTAATTTTATCAAATAAAGATAAATGGAAATAATCTACAGAAGACTAAGAAGAAACTACTCTCGAGAAACAATGAAATTGGTTGCGAGTAAAATGAAGAAAAAAATAGTATCGAAAACTAAAGACGGTTTTGCTGCTAAAGATATTTTGATGTTCAAAAATCCAAATGATATGAAAGCAATACTACATGAAATTCGGTGGACCATTCTTCAAAAATTAGCTAAGGAACCAAAATTCCCAGCAGATATTGCTCGAGAGATGGGCTTACATGAACAAAAAATCTACTATCATATTCGTCAATTAATAAAAGCAGGTTTAGTAACTATTGCTTTTGAAAAAGAAATCAGAGGAGCAAAAGCTCGCTACTACAAAACTACAGAGAAAGCATATGGTATCGAATTAAGTTCTCAAGATGTAGGGTTACATTTTAACAGTCAGACAAGAATTGATGATACTCTGCTAAAATTCTTCAAAGAATTTTATAAAGATTCTAAATTTGATGGGCTAATCGTAGTTGGTGCTCCTGACACTCATGGTCCACATAAAACTTGGGCTCGAGATGGTCATTATGCAATTTATTTGGCAATGTTTATGGGGCAACTTTTCGTAGCCTCAGATGACCTATTTGTTAAACTTGACGTTGAGGTCAGAGCTGAGAAAGCTTTAGATCAAAACCTAATCTTAGTAGGAGGTCCTGCTGTAAATCTTGTTACTCATGATATTAATATCAAATTGGATATTCCTGCTTTTGATAATCATATGCAAGGTATTGCTCCCGATGCAAGATTCGGGAGAGGTATAACATCTAAGGATCCTAAAACCTTCTACTCCCAAAATAATGTAGGAATTATTTTCAAAGCTCCGAATCCATATAATACCTCTAAAACGGTTATAGCTTTTGCAGGGCAAGGAAGAAGAGGAACAAAAGCAGCAATAATTGCATTAACTAAAAACTCACAAACGATTTTGAAAGGTTACAAAAAAGGACAATTTAGGACTGTTGTTGAAGGATATGATCTGGACGGCGATGGAACTATTGATTCAATAGAAGTATTAGAATGAAAAAAATGGAACAAAAATGTTCCAATTAAAATAACTAAAATTACTTCTCGGGTTCTGGTTCAGTGATATCTTCTTTGTCATCCTGGGTTTTCTTGATTAATTCATCTAATTTCTCTTTGTCTTCGCCAGACATTTTATCTACTGTTTCTTGTGATTGTTTCATGAAGTGACGAATAAACATTCCTTGTAGTGGAATCATTGCTATAGTAGTATCTGCTCTTTCATTAAAATCACGAACAGATGTTTCTCTCATTTCCTGCAATTTTTCCTTAGTCATTTCTCCTTGATTAATTCCCGGACATGTAGGATCAGAGACATAATATTTTTCTCCACTAAAATAGAGTGGAAAGGTCTTACAGAAACTTGGTAAGGTGAAGTAGATATTACAAATTTTATTTTCAACATCAAAGAAAGGACAAACGCCTTTGCCATTCTCATCTTCATCCTTCATTTTAATATAAGGAACTATTGCTAGTTGACCAAGAGCATCATCTTCACTTATACCTCGTAGCTCCAGATGAGGGAGAATAATTGACATAAAACTGCCTTGTTTCGTCCATCTAGCTAAATCAATAAATGTAACGGGAATTGGATCTCGATTTTGACAACAAGCACCACACTTTTGACATTCAAACTTGAATTTTGATGGTTTCCCTTTTTCCTCAGTTTTTTCTACTTCTTCTTTCTCGATTTTCTTTTTAGGTTTAGTTTTTGCTTTCCCAGATTTTTTTTCCGGCTTAGCTTTTGCTTTCTTATCTGTCATTCTAATTCATTCCTTAGTATTCTGTATTCAATCCAGAAAATTCACATCAAAAGATTTACTATACAGTTGAAAAACTATGTTACTAATAATAAAAAGACCGTTAAAAAGAAAATGCTTTTAACTTACTATTTTGGCAAAAAGCAAGAAAGAAAACGAAGAAGCCCATCGATAATTGGAGGAAACGAGTATTTCTGAAAAAAAACAATCATTACTAGACAAGATACAAGATGTCTCATTTCGTAGAGGAATAGCCTATCCCACTGGGGAAATTTATGGTGGATTATCAGGTGCATTTGATTATGGCCCTCTAGGAACATTGATGAGACTCAAACTAATCAATTTCTGGCGCGAGTATTTCGTAAAAGATGAAAATCATTTCGAGGTGGAAGGATCACTGATCATTCCGGAAAAAGTCTTTGAAGCTTCAGGTCATTTGGCAAAATTTAATGACCCACTTGTTCAATGCAAGTCTTGTAAGTCTATGTTTAGAGCTGATAAGATAATTGAAGATAAACTCGATCAGAATGCGGATGGCTTGTCTCCAGAAGAACTTGATAAAATTATTAGTAAGAACAAGCTCAAGTGTCCAAGTTGTGAAGGAGATTTCATGAATGCTCGAGAGTTTAATTTAATGTTGAAAACAGAGGTGGGTTCTGTTTCTGGAAACGTTGCATATCTTCGACCTGAAACTGCTCAGAATATCTTCACGAGTTTCAAACGAATATCTCATTCCATGAGAGCAAAACTACCTTTTGGAGTTGCTCAAGTTGGCAAAGTCTATCGCAATGAAATTTCTCCAAGGCAGTTCATAATACGCGTTAGAGAATTCAAACAAATGGAACTAGAGGTCTTTTTTGCGGAAGAACAACTAGATGATCCTCCAAGATTTGAAGAATTAGCAGACGAACTATTACCAATACTCACTCGAGAACAACAAGCAAAAGGAATTGAAGAACCAATTTTGATTTCAGCAGCGGATGCAGTGAAGAAGAAGATACTGCCAAATGCTGCTATGGCTTATTATTTAGTCAAAGAAAAAATTCTCTTTGAAGAAGTCGGTGTGAATCCAGAATTAATCCGTTTCAGACATATGTTGCCCAAAGAAACTCCTCATTATAGTGGGGGAAACTTCGATCTCGAGGTGAAACTCTCTATTGGGTGGACAGAAGTTGTAGGAAATGCGTTCAGACAACAACACGACTTGACAAGTCATGAGAAAGCAAGTAAAACCAAGATGGGTATTCAACATACAACAGGAAATGTTATTCCTTTTGTTATAGAACCATCAATTGGTGTTGGGAGAACAATGTATTGTGTTCTTGAAAGTTGCTATCGAGAAACAGATGATAGAGACTGGACTTGGTTCCAATTTCCATCAACAATTGCTCCTTATGATGTTCAAGTATGTCCATTAATGAAAAAAGATGGTTTAGAAGAGAAAGCTCTCGAGATATTTGAAGAACTAAAATCTGAGGGGTTTGAAACCATATTTGATAGCTCCGGGAAAATCGGCAAGAGATACGCTCGATCAGATGAGATAGGAACTCCTTATTGCGTAACAATTGATTATGATACTTTGCAAGACGATACTGTAACAATTAGAGACAGAGATACAATGGAACAAATAAGAGTGCCCCAAGAAGAACTCCCAGATGCAATGGTATTACTGCTAACAGGAGAATATGGACTTAAAGAATTAGAAGATCTATTAAAAGAAAGTACAGAGTAAATCTGTTCTTTCAATTTATATATAAAAATGAAAAATTATTTAGCTTTTAATTTTTTGATGATAGGGGGTCTAGTTTTCAATAGAATTCTATGACCACAATCAGGACATTTAGATCCTGGCATCAAATTTAGCTGTTCTGGGGTGACGACTTTACCACAACGGTGACAAACATATTTTGTCATGATTTTTTTTCCTCACTATTCGTTTTTCTACGTCTCTTATATAATGTTTCCTATTTCTATCTATAATAATAAAGAATGCCATTATTGAGATAGTATGATTTTAATGTAAGTGATTCATAAATACATGTATGAATATTCTCATTATCTATGCTCATCCCAACGAAGAGAGTTTTTGTTCTGCAATTAAAAAGAAATTAGTAGAAGGAATAAAAGAAAACAATAATACAGTTAGAATTCATGATTTGTATTCTAGTAATTTCAATCCTATTTTATCAAAAATCGAATTAATTGGTGACCCAAAAACACTTACAGATTACAAAGCAATACTAAATTATCAGCTTGATATAGACTGGGCAAACATTATAGCTATAATTCATCCTTCTTGGTGGTACGGCGTTCCAGCTATTTTGAAGGGATATTTTAATCGAGTTTTAGCAGAGGGTTTTGCATTTACTTTTGAAGATGATAAGCCAGATCCCAAACTACTAAATAAGAAAGGTTTTTTGATACAAACGTTTGATGCAACAGAAGAAATGGAGAAAGAACTGTTTAGTGAAGTAACTTCTAAAAGTATTTTTTATACCTGGAAATATTGTGGGATAGAGGATTGGCAGCACAAGGCAATGTTCAGAGTCAATTTTGTGAGTCACGAGCAAAGAATAAAATGGTTAGAAGAAATATATGTCATAGGGAAAAGTATAAACTAAAGAAGTGTTTTGTGAGTATTATGTTTTCAAGGGAATTCCAAAAAGACATTGAAAAAATAGAGAAAGACACTATCCATGGAGCTATCTATCTTACAATTGAATTACTAAAGGCTATCAGACAAGAAGTGGATAGAACAGAATCTGGTGTAAAGGATTTCAATGCCTTATTAGAAGAATTAGAAACAATACATCCTGAAATTGCTTCGATAAGAATAGCCCTTAAATTACTTAAGGAAGGGAAATCTCACAGGATAAAGAAGAAAATCGATTACTTGGATTTAATAGATGTCATATACGAAAGAATCATGTTTAAAGAAAAAATCACAAGTACGAATCTCATGAAAATCTTGATGAATGCCCAATCAATAATGACAATTTCTTATAGTACAACAATTCTAGATGCTTTTAAGCAATTGGCGACGAATACAATAGATAAACGAATTTATGTCTTAGAATCAAGACCGAAGAGAGAGGGAATAATCTTAGCAAAAAGACTAGCAGAACTTGGATTTAAAGTGAGATTAATCGCTGATGCAGCAGCAGGATACTATGCAAAAGATGCAGATATGTTAGTAATCGGTGCAGATACAATTTTACCAGATGGATCAATTCTCAACAAAATTGGCTCATTTCAATTAGCCCTAATAGCAAAATATTATCAGAAACCATTTGTAGTAGCAGCATCGACAAACAAATTAGCAATAACAGCTCCGGAAAACCTCAAGGAAATAATTACAGATAAACCAATAGAAGAGATTTACGAATCAACAATAGAGAAACTCACAGTGAAAAACATCTATTTCGAGTTAATACCAAGAGAACTAGTAACAATATTCGTCTCAGATGAGGAAATAGAATTATTCCAAGAGGAAAACAACAAATAGAGCTTTTTTTTGTAGGAACAAGACTACATATCGCAATAATGAGCGAGAAGATTTTTCACAGAAAAAATAAAAATTATGTAGTAAAAAATTAAAGCTAAACCTTATAAATAAAGACTCGAAGAAATTGATGAAACCCCCAAAAGAGAGCGCGGTGGGGTAGCTAGGTTGTGCCCACAGGGCTCATAACCCTGGGATCG
>JAHLVZ010000024.1 GCA_019058165.1 Candidatus Heimdallarchaeota archaeon | reverse complement strand
GAACAATGTCGTATATCCAAATGCTAAGCAACCATCATTGGAGTTTGCAAAAAAATTAGGAAAAGAGGATTCACAAAAACTCATTCAAGAATATAAAAGAAATTAGCATAAAAGGATAAAAAATTAACTGGTGCGGGGGGCACGATTTGAACATCAAGTATGTTCTGGAGTTATAACAAGCCCATCACTTTTTATTTTACCATCTTCTAGAACAATTGCTCTATAACCATCTCTAATTAGGTTTATATCATGGGTTGCAAGAATGAAGGTACCAGTGGTTGTAGAATGCAAGTCGTATATTTTTTGAATCGCTTTCTCTGCAAGCTCTGAATCAAGATTTGCTGTAGGTTCATCTAAAATAATTAATTCTGGTAAATGGTATGATGCTATTGCTAACGAAGCTCTTTGAAGTTCACCACCAGAAATTTCTAGAGGATAAGAGTCTTTCCTGCTAGTAATGTTGAATCTTTCGAGGGAATCATACACTTTTTGACTCTCTAGATTTTTAATTATTTTACCTGAAAACAAATCTTTTAGGTAAAAACTTTCAGTGATCGTTAAAAATGGATGTAAAATTCCTTGTTGCGGGACCAAACTCATATGTTGTTTTCTAAACAACGATTTTTGGGAATTAGATAAGTTACTAAAAGATTTATCGAGAATTCGAATTTTACCGGATGTTTCGTCTTCTAACCCAGCTACTAATTTTATGAGAGTAGTTTTACCAGAACCGCTTGGACCTAGAATAAATGCCATTTCACCTGTTTTAATTTGGAGATCAATATTTGATATAGCCTTTACAACATTTTTGTTACTAGAATATTCCTTTGATAAATTATCTAATTCAATAATAATATCTGACTGTTGAAAATAATCAGAGGGAAGATCAGTCATTAAAAGCTCCTTTCTAGAGAATTTTATTTTGTCTAATTGTGGTTTATTAGGAGCTAGTCCATCAGGATGAGTTATTTGTACTTCACCTGTTTCTGTTACTATTATTTCAGCATTTTTAGTTAAATTTAATACATTCATGACATAATCAGGCAAATGTATATTGTTTGTTGAATCTATTTGTAATTTAAACCTTAAAGGAAATTGCTTTTTTTGACCGAATGTTAATTGCTCAGTAATATCCAACACTGAAGAAACTCGACCGTTCTTTATTTCACAAGTTTTATCCACTCCATCATGGAATCGGAGATCATGCGTAACTGCTACAATGGTAGTACCAAATTCAGAAGCAATTTGTTTTAATAATGTTTTTACGTTCAAAGTATTAACATTATCTAATTGACCAGTAGGTTCATCACATAATAATAAAGGAGCTTCTTTTACAAGGGCACAAGCAATAGCAGTACGAATCAGTTCTCCTCCGGAGAAATTTCTTACAACACGATTTTTCAAATGAGTTATACCTAATCTCTTAAGTATTTCATTAGTGCTTTTCTGAGAGTCAGTAAGAGAATTACTTTTTATATTCGATGCGAATTTTAAATTATCCTTAAGGGTTCCATCAAGGAATAATGTTCGTTCTGCAAATTGGTCAATAATCCCAACCATTTCTAATCTGTAGGTATTCAACTCTTTTAAGGACTTTTGAGCTAAGTTGTATTCCCCAACAAGTACTTCCCCACTGGAACAAGTGTCCAACCCAGCGAGAATATTAATTAAAGTAGTTTTACCTGAACCAGAGGGACCGATTATAGATAACATTTCTCCTTTTCGAACAATTAAATCACATCCTCTTAAGGCTGGAACTCGCAAGTTGGTCTCTTCGTCATAATAGATTTTTATAAGATCATTACATTCAATCAAATCATCTCACTCCTGACGTGCTGGTCGATATCTGTGGAATTGATTCCACAGTTCAAGCAACCAACCAATAGAAATACTCACTAAACAAAAGAGTAATATCAATGCAATAAACCAAACAGGCAACCAGGGAACAAATTTCTTGTACGTTTGTGGAATGCCAAAAAGATAGTCATAGATCGTATATAGTAACGTCGATGAGGTAATTATAGAAATGACTAATGGAACAATTAATGCCAGAAATAATTCAATTGAAAAATTAAGCAGAATTTGATGCTTTCTAGCACCAACAGTATATTCAGTTTCAACGATTCGCATTTTTTGCTTGTAAATATTTCTCGCGGTTAGAAAGCCATAAAAGATAACTAAACTAAATGAAATAATAGTGACTACTATGAGAAAAGCAAAAGCGAATTTGTTCATAGGTAACTTCAGGGCAGATAATTCATCCTCGAAAGTTGTAACATGAATATCATAAGGTAAATTTTTAATCTCATTGGCAATTAAAGTGTTGTTAGCTGTAGAAGTGGTCCTTACTAATATGTAAGTAGCATTTGAAACACCTGTAGAATAACCAAATTTATACCTTAATTGTGAAAAAGTCAGATTACTCATTACAAGATTATATCGATCTTCAACTACTCTTTCAAGGAAGTTAGCTGATTTATAAGGTAAAAGTGGAAAAAAATCAAACTTATTGATAAAAGTCATATCGTAAGAATCCTCATAAGAGGAAGTGATTTCAGAGCTTGTATAAAGTGCATTTTTATCATAATTTTTTCTCTGAGCATATTCCGAACTCATCATATAAGCCATGTTTGTTTCAAGCTTTGCAATATCAGCTAAAGTATATTTACATGAATCAGGAAAATTAGCTGAAATAACATCGATAAAGTCTGTAACATTGTAAATATTTAATATGTCTACATAAAATGTTTTTTCAGAACTTGTTGCTCTTACATTTAACAATTTGCTAATTGTGACAACTTCAACTTTGGTAAGTAAATCAACACCAGTTATTGCAGAAATATTTTCCATTAACATGGCATTATTATCAGCCCAAGTATGAATAATAACATCAGAAAAACCGACTTTGAGATTAGCTTCCATTTCCAGATGATCATTTGACGATTTCGTCATTACTAAACCAGGAAAAACACAAAGACTGATAAGAAGCATTGCGAAAATGGCCCTTTTATAATCGTTGCTATAAATGGATAATTGTTTTAAAGCTAATGTAAAGTAGCTTTTCCTTCGTTGCCAAATCTTTTTCCCAACATAGCGACATAAAAATACAAGCAATCGTGATAAGATCAGGAAAAGTGATGCTATTGTTAACAGAATTCCAATGATCATTAGAACCAGAGAGATATTAAGTAATACTATGAATGTTGAGATAGCATAGTAACTACTAGAATAATACACCCAGCTTAGAAAACCAACGACAATGGTAATAACTCCGGAGATAAGGAATAAGGATTCCACAGAGGTAAATAATCTTCGAATGAATTTCTTACGTTTAGATTTAAAAATTTCAGAAGTGAGTTGTACTGTTCTTTTCGCAAAGAGTGTTTCAGTAACAAAACCTCCTATAAGTAAAAGTAAAAACAAAGCGAGAAGAATAAGAGAGACAGTTGGTTCTAGGAAAGCAGTGAAGTATAAGTTAATAGGAGTAACATCGAGACTGAACGAAGAAATTGCAAAGCCAATAAGTATGCCTAGTGGAACACCAGAGAAGAATCCAACTAAAGCAGTAACGAGATTTTCAGTAAATAAGATTTTCCGTAGGGTAGCAAACTCTAAACCATATGTTTTGAACAGCCTAAATTGAACGGTCTTCTCAAAATTTCCGGTGTTAAATAATTCAATAATCAATAAACCAAATAAAAGAAAAATTGGTACCCCAAGAACAAAAATAGTAAATGTTTGAGAGAGCCAATTGAATTCAAAGGAAAAGATAAAAGATTCTAAATCATGACATAAAGTAGAAAAATCAAAGAAATATTCAAAATCTGAATATGCTTGAATGATATTTAATTCACTTGCTATTGTTAAAAGATTGTGTGAATCTTTAACATCAAATTGATAATTAAAGTCCATCTTGAATGATAAGCGATCAGTTTGATTATAAGGATAATTTGCTACTATATCAACAAAAAGCTGGGGATTAGTGAAAAATAAATCCATTTTAAAATGATCGAATTCTTCGCCACTTACTCGAACAAATTCAAAGATATCATTTGAAAAGCCATTTTGATAGAGAGTATGAGACACGCTATCAATTATACCAACAATTGTAAAATTGTGAATATAGGATGTTCCACCCGTTGTGACTTGTAAACCAAGTTGATCACCTACCTGGTAGTTTGGAGATGACAAATCACTTGGATAGTAAATGAGCTCAGATCCATTGTATGGTAATCTCCCCTCAACAAATCTAGTAGTAAGAATATCAAATGCTTCCTGCTGTAAAGTTGATAAACTTGCATCATAAATTTGAGTTAGATTATAATTTATAGACTCCATTTGATAATACATCAATGCAGTATAATTATCAAACATACCAGCAGCTAAGTCATCCAATGTTGCGTGGAGTTCATCAACAGCTAAAGCAAGATACGTATCAGTATCGTTTCTTAAATTTAGATCTCTAGTGTCGATACTAACACGACTATCATCATACCAGTCATAATCTGTATAATAGTTCTCAAATGATTTGTACCGATAATTAAACCAAGTTAATAAAAAAGTGGTCAATAATAAGAATAGAAAAAAACTAACGAGAACTGATATTAGCAATCTTTTCTTACTTGTTTTGAGAAAGACACCCAATAATGATTTATATTTCTTATTTTTTTTTTCAACCACTATTTCACAATCCTTGTAAAATAAAGATGTATAAATATTTAATTATATCCTTTTTTTAGAAAATAGATAATAATAAAACATTTAAAATCAAACTAAGTAAAAAAAATAACACTGATGAAATTCATCAGTGTTTTGTCATAACTATATCTTTAGGTTTATAGATAAAAGGGTAAAGAACCATCACCATCATGTTCTTGAGGTTTGTCTTCATCAGCAAGATAAGGAAAAACGCTAAGATACTCGTCATATCCATCAGAAAAGACAGTTTCCATTGATACAGTTTCAAGTCCACCGTGCTGATTTATCCAAGAATATTCTAAGAAGAAATAAGTCCAACGTCCATTACTCTTGAGAGGATAATCATACCCCAATCCATCTGCAGTACAAGTTGTTGCAACATATATATAGTCTTCATTTAGCATATCATCTAGTGAATCAATAATTCCACCTGAGTTACATGAATCGAAAAAGAAGAATAGATCTACACCAGTTTCAAACTCTTCGAAATCATCCTCAATTTCCTCTTCTGTCAAATCATTTTTTCTTCCCATACCCCATTCTAATACTGCATCGAGAAACTTAGGAATTCCCCAAAATGCAATTGCAGAAATAAAACCTAAAAGAGCAAAGTAAATCAGAAACCAACCAATATTCCAAGGATTTATTGCTATTTCAGATTTTACAAACTCCCAACTTAAATTTATTATAAATTCCTCAATCTCACTTCCACTAATTAGTGGATATGTAATACAAAAAACTAGACCAACTAAAATAATAGCAAATGCGAATTTAACTAAGGTTAGAAGCTTAGAAGGCAATTCGTTTATTCCTTCTTTAACTTCACAACATAATCTATAAAATAAATAACGAATTTTAGGATGTCTTAATTTTCGTTTCCCTCTTATTTCTCTCTTATATAGAAAAATTTTGTACTTTTCTTTGTTAATTCTACCCACTAAATCTTCCTTCCTATTCAAATTTATGTAGGAATCTCCTATATAAATAGTTACAATTTCTTTTAACATAAATTCTTTCTATGGTTTACTATTTTGGTAACTCAACCTCTTTGGCTACAAAGACGTTTCCATTCTCATCCTGTAGAAAGATAAGTGGGTCTCCTTTTTCAAGCTTCAAGGTTTGCATTACTTTTTGAGGAACAGTTATCTGATTTTTACCAGTTATTGTTGCACTACCAAGGAATTTCATATTATAGTTAATAAATCAAGGAATATATAACGTTTTTGGAAATCAAGGAAATCAAGGAAAAACTTATAAATCCTTGATTCCTATATATATTTGATGACTTATGACCTCTTTCCTAAAATCCTATCACTTGAAAATCGTTTTACAAAATAATCCAGAGTGTCTTGCATACTTCAAACGATTGACTATAACCGCTACAAATCAACTTATGGTTAAGCTCTGGTCGGAAGATTGGATTAAACAATTGGGAAGAACAAAGAGTAAAGCTCATTCAATAGTAGATGCAAAACGTGTATCATTAGAACTTGATGGACAAATAATTTACCTACCTTCTCGTGTTCGAATGGGCATAGCAGAACAGGTTGGTAGAATTTTGAGAGGACAATACAAACGAATGAGATGTTTCTATGATTGCTTAGAAATTATAGAATTAGTTGGATGGAGAACACATATCAACAGCATAATTAAACTAATGAATGCAACACACAGAAACAAAAAACATATTCCTTTCTACAAAAAAGTAATGCTTGACCAAACTATTCGTATGATTAAAAATTGGTATAAAAAATTAAAAGTAGATTTCCAAATGCTCTCTTATTGTGACTTGGTTAAACCAAGAATAAAGAAATTTACTTTCATCTATGGACCTGATAATTATCGTGAACTTAAGTATGAGATAAAGAATAAGAAAATCTACTATGAAATCAAATTGCCAACAATACAACATCCTAAGGAGAAAAAAGACTGGCAGTGGATTTCTGGAGAGATATCCATACCAGAAAAAATCCAACACAAAATAAACAAGAGTATAAAACTACATCCAAAAAAACCAGAGTTGATAATTAAAGTACTTAAGGGAGGACTGCATCAATATTTCTTAGCTTTCCCATGGGAATTTATAGGAAAGCTAAGAGAGAACCAGATAAAGAATCGAGTTCTTTCTGTAGACTTGGGGATAAAGAAATTTGCTACAGCAGTAGTTTGTGAAAACAAATATCAAATTGGAAAACCTCTCTTTCTGATATTAGGAGGAAAACAATATCATCATATTGAACGTCTCTACAAACATATTGATGGATTGAACAAGCAACTATCAGAAACTCCAAATTTAAAAAGAAAAAATGAAGAACGAACAAGACTTTATCGAAAACTCAGTCGGATAAGAGAAGAGTTGGCACAATTAGGGACAAACCTTCTAATTCGTTATGCTGTAAATTCTCAATGTGAAAAGATTATCCTTGAAGATTTAAGGTTAATTAAACCACGAAGAGGACAAAAAAAATGGTCACGAGAAATGAATGAATGGTTGAGAGGAAGAATTACACAATTGCTTGAATTGAAATGTCAAGAAGAAGGATTGAAACTACAAAAAGTCAATCCATGGAGAACTTCTTCTGATTGTCCAAGGTGTACCTCAACTAATGGACAAAAGGTCAATGGATCAAATAACCTTATGCAAAAGAAAGAAGGTAGATGGTTTTATTGTCCAGAATGTGGTTTCTCTGCTGATAGAGATTATATTGCTACTCTCAATATTTATCGAGCAAGTTTCATAGACTATAAAAAAATAAGAAGTCTTAGAGACACCAGTCCTATCACCTATCCGGAGTTAGGAATTCCTTCGCCCGACTGTTCTTGGCGAAGGTCCAGAGATGAACCAGAAACTACTCAAATAGTTATGGTTACTGGAGGATAGTTTATCCACTATGAAAAGAACGGTTGGCTTCAGACACTGTCAATTTAAGTGATAATAGTTAGAATTAAGAATTAATTAGTTGTATTAGTCTATTGAACTTGCGGGGATTGTCTAGCTAGGTCAAAGACGCAAGAGTCAGATTCTTGCCTCATAGGAGTTCATGGGTTCAAATCCCTTTCCCCGCACCAATTTTTAATGTGTATATACTAATGAGTAGCTTCAAGAAACCTTCACATCCGAGGAAACAGAAGACCACACGCGTGGGCTTCCCGAGGGTGAGAGCGTTCAGCGGAGCTTCTTGGATGTTATTTCTCTTTTTATTTCAAACATTAAATGGAAGCATTTCATTTCTTCCTTAGCTTAGCAATTTACTATACAGATTTGAAAACCTCAGACTCTTGTAATATGTTTGTAAAAACCTATTTTTTCACGAAAATGATTTATTCCTTGATAAGTAATTATTTCACTTATTTTCATTTCCAAATATGGTTTTCCTTCCTCTTCTGCCTTGAGATTGTATCTCTTAATTGCTCGAGTTGCTGTATCTAAATCGCGTTTAAACGGAACAATTACTACGTACTTACCTCTTTCTTGTAATTCCTTTTCAGCTGTTAACAATCTCCGAATAAAAATGGATTTATCATACTTTTCACTTCCAGTATGTATTTCAAACCAGAAATATTTCCAATTTCCATCTATGTTGAAACGAAGACAATTATCAACAATGTAATCACCGTTCCCATTAAAATGAGGGAGTTTTCGTAAATGATCACCTGTCCCAGTACATTCCGCTTCTGATAATCCTTTTTGCAATTCTCGAAAGCACCAAGTCGAAAAAGGATCATGAGGTGGATATGGACGGGTGAAATTTTTACGTTGCAATCGGAAAGATGTACCGGAAGGATAGCAAAACCAATGTTTGAAACGTGTGCCTTGAGCAGGCATCGGAACAGCTACCACTAAACCTAAGCGAAAAACACGAATACAACCAAGATAATCACCATTAGAATCATAATATTCTCGATCAGCATAATACTCTCCACTAAACAAATTTCGCTTTAAAGAATCATCACTCAAGTTTCGAACCAGAGAGCCAAAGCATTCGTGTAGCAAGAAAACTAAATCATCATTACTTATGAGAGGTCGACTGGTGATTTCTTTAAGAAAACGACGTTCACTTGGATCAAGTAAATTAAAAGGTAAATCACGATAATTAGGGGAACTAACAGAAGGCCAACCTGCAGGAAGTTTAGGAACGCGAATATGAGAAGAACGTTTTGTCAAATGAAAAACACCAATAAGAAGTGTTGAGTGAGAACTAAAAAGACCACGAAAATAATCCGGATGTCAAGACAGCAAGGAGATTCTCCTTGAATTCTTGAAATCAAGAAGAATGGAATGGAAAAACAACCAAAAAACCAGATGGCAAGACAACAAGATAGACGCTTAATGAAAAATAGAACGCTTTCTGAGTCTAGCGCTTTTGACCAAACTAGGCAACCCCCGCATGGTATTTCTAAACTAAATAATAAATTGTCTTTTGTTTAATTTCAAAGTTTTTAAAAAAACTTTGCACAATCTTTATGTTTTATTCTATTCTAATTAGCTACGGAGGGTGATTATTGTCAGAGAATATTAAGGAGGAAGAATCCGTAGATTTCGAAAGAACATCACTAAGTGAAAAGGAAGAAGAGAAACGAAAAATGTGGTTGAATCTTATTTTCATAATAGCATTTGCAATCTTGTTTTGTATTGTAGGGATTGCTAATATAATATATAGCTTTTTTGTCACACATTTTGGGCAAGTTTATTTGATTTTCTTTGGTATAGCATTTATTGGTATATCTGTAATCACTTATTTTGCAGCAGTTAGAACTAAATTAAAAGAAATAAAATTACTAGCTCCATAAGCTATCTTAAAATACTTTTAAGATAAAGCAATCTGTGAGTATGATGGTTCGAAAAGTTGGTTATTTAACAATTGATGATGCGCCTTCTGCAGATTTTAGGAATAAGGTAAAACATCTTCTTTCAAAGGAAATCAAAGCAATTTTCTTCTGTAGAGGTGATTTCCTTGTGGAAAGATCAGAGGATGCCATTTTCGCCATTAAGCAAGGATTCGTCTTAGGTAATCATTCCTATGACCACCCCAATTTCTCCGAAATTCCTCTTAAGGAATGCTTTAACCAGATAAAGCAAACAGACGAAATTCTTGAGAGAATCTATGAAGAAGCAGGAATTAGAAGACCAGCTAAGTTATTTCGGTTTCCTTACGGAGACAAAGGTTCAGGTTTAGATGCTGAACTTGGTTGGCCCGATGATAAAGACAAAAGATTGTTTATGCAAGGGATTCAGAATTATCTGAAAAAGCAAGGATATGCTCAACCTGTCTTTGAGAATATTTCTTACAAATGGTATAATGATGCTGGTTTAGCGAAAGACTTTGATGTGTATTGGACCTATTATAGCCGTGATTGTGAAGTTGCAGAATATCGTGAATCGGGAACAAAAAGTCCTCATGGTTACTATCATCTCCGGACAATTATTGATCGAATGGATGAAGACGTCCCTGAAGGTTGCTGTGGACTAAACTTCAGAGGGTCAAGTGATATCATTTTAGTTCACGATTATCCAGGTATTGAGGATATTTTCGTTCCCCTCATTAGAGCTTTTCTTAACAAGGGGATCTACTTTAAGCTCCCAATTTTCACTTGAGGAATTAATTAACTAAACTTTCTCTAAGATTCTTTTTACTACTGTTAAATAAAACTGAGTTATCTTGTGGAAAGAATCAAGGTTTAACCATTCATTGTTCGCGTGAACACCGCCACCATCAGGTCCGAAATCAAATGTGGGTATACCTTCTCTTGAGAAATATCTTGAATCTGATGCACCACCCATTTCAACGATTTGGGATGGTAAACCAAGTTCTTTTGAAACCTCTAAAACTGTAGAAATTAGCATAGAATCTTTCGCAGTATTTACCATTCCTTGTCCAGGTTTGAAGATTAATTCATATTGTTTTTCTCCAAACAATTCATCGCACATACTTCTGAGAGCATTCTCTATTTCCTTGTAGTTTTGACTCATAGCCCTAATGTCTAATCCTAATTCCCAAAACTCTCCTCTATCAAACAACATGTTTGACCCTATTGTTATTCCGTAAGTTGAAAATTCTGTTGGAAATTGTGTATTCACTAAATAACGTAAGTTTTCGAATAAAGATGTTAATCCGGCATCGTATTCATGTTCTTTTGCATTCTTATCCTCAGATGGTATGATCGCTGTTAATGTGCATTCATCCGGAACAACGTTTCCTTTGATGAATTTTCCTTGGCAATCAATTACTTTGTAGTATTCCCATGATGATACTACAGAAGCTTTTATCATGCAGTGAACATCAGCTCCTCTATGCTGATACGCAGTATGTCTTCCGTATTGCACAGAAGTAAATTTCTTCTCTTCTATTATTCCTTTTGCTTTCGCTTTTTTCTTAGGTATTCTTAGTGTTGCACCCATGGCGTTTCTTCTTCGAGAAATAATTACTTCTCCTGCTCCGTCCAAATTCATCACAGCATCGGGCATTCTGTCGAATTTCTTAAGATAATTGCCAGCACTATGAATTCCACCAATTTCTTCATCCCCGGATAACTCGAAACAAACAGTCATTTTATCTCCTAAATCGAGTTTCTTAATTTCAGGAAGAATGGTCATGATTGAGGTGACATTATTTTTGTTATCAATAACTCCGCGACCATAAGCAGTTTTCTCATCTTTTATGACCATTTCAAAAGGATCAGTATCCCAACTATCACTTACAGGCACAACATCAAAATGAGCCATTAAGAGTAAATTGAATTTCCCTTCCCCTACTTTACCGTAAACGGAATAGTACCCTTCATCCTCAAACAATTTTGCATCTATTCCCTTTTCTTGCAGGTGCTTCACTATAAACTCGGGGCAATCCTTCGGAGCTTTCACATCTTCCGTTGGGATATTTACAGTATTATAACTCACTAATTTTCCAAGTAAATCGATTAGTTCTTTCTTTGAAATTTCACTCATGGTGTTCACACTCGTTTAAAACATTCACTTCACTTATTTTTCATTCATTAATAGGTTTATCGAGAAATCACTCATTTAGAAGCATAAGAAATTTATGTTCATTAGTTCATTCCTCCTTAGGAGGAAAAAATATGTCTTTGATATTACGTTTACTAGGACACGCTTCTTTCAAATTAAAAGTTGATGACAAAGTGATCTATATCGATCCTTATGGAGGAGACGCTTCTGAGTATTCAGAAAAAGCGGATTTAATCCTATCCACTCATGAACATCAAGACCATTCGGATCCAGATAAAATCGCACTTGCAAGGAAGGATTCCACTGTAATTATCACTTCTACTAAGAATTCCGCGAATATAGAAGGATCAATTGCTTTGGATCCGGATCAAAAGCACGATTTTGAAGGAATAATAATTCATGGTGTTCCGGGATATAATGTTATACGAAAAAGAGACTCCGGTGAACCTTTTCATCCAAGAGAGATCCAAACAGCTTTTGTCATTGAAGCTAAAGGTAAGAAAATCTATTTTGCGGGAGACACTGAATTCATCGAGGAAATGAAGGATCTGAAAGACATT
This sequence comes from Candidatus Heimdallarchaeota archaeon, assembly GCA_019058165.1. GTDB lineage: Archaea > Asgardarchaeota > Heimdallarchaeia > JABLTI01 > JABLTI01 > JABLTI01. The sequence continues at coordinate 15,881 of JAHLVZ010000024.1, read as the reverse complement.
GATTATGCACTATTACCAATTGATGGTAAATACACGATGGATCCCAAAGAAGCATTAGATGCTGTCGGAGCTTTCATGCCGAAAAAGGTTATTCCAATGCATTGGCGAGAACAGAGTCCGGAGGAGTTCAAGAAAAACGTCGAAAAAACACATTCTGGTGTTGAAGTCCTCATTCCCAAACCAAGTGTTGATATGGAATTATAGGAATTCCATTTCATTCTTTTTTTCTATGTCAAAATAAAACGTTTAATAATGTAGATGTTCCATTCTACTATTAGAGAATAAGATTAGTTGGTCGTCTATATGGTAAAGAACATTCCCGATATTATTTTAGCACGTGAAGCTAAATGGATGTATGAAAAAGGTCGCGGCTTTGAGCCCATTAAAGGAGACATGACCCGTTGGCGTGGTCTGATTCCTGGCAGAGGAGAATTTAAGAATCGATTCTTTACAGTCGAGCTTGAGATGCTTGGTGGTTTTCCCGCCACTCCTCCATTAGTTAAGATGATTTCTGAGGTTGATCATCCTCGAGTTGGAAAGGGCAAGATAATTGATTTATGGATAGTTAGACGTTGGAATCCAGAATACCATCTTTTCCAAGCAGCTAATTCCATTAAGGGTCTATTTGCTCGAGAGCCTTTACGTCCTGCAGCACACTTACTAAAGAAAGGTGTCAAACCAAAAACTCAACCCACAGATGCATTTGTTGTGTATACTCGTCAAAAGCAACAATTAGAAGATGTCTTGACTCAAAAGCAAGATGAAATCAATCGTATAAAAGCTGCTTTATCTGGTCGATCTCAGATTGACAGGTCTTCTCAACGAGTGAAATACATGGATCGTCATAAACTCGAGCTTGAAGAAGAATTGTTCGATATTGAGGAACGATTCCATTGGGCTGATCTCACTTCCGTTGATTTTGCGAAAGAATATCTTCGTGTTCGCACTCAGCTTCAGCTTATGGCTATGACACAACAATAACTTGGCTTCTCAGCCAAGAAACATTCTTTTTTCTTTAATTCTTATTATTTTACGTGAGATTATTGTATTTGACAGCAGAATTAAAAAACCATATAGGAATCTTGTACTAATTATTTCACTCTCTCTCTGGACGTGTATTTATGATTTCAATTATCTTAGCAGCTGGTAAAGGTAAAAGAATGCAACCTTTAACTGATACTAGACTTAAGGGTTCTTTGCCTATCCAAAACCAAGCTATTCTGATTCGACTTGCTGATATGATTGAAATGGCCGGTTTTATGGATAAATTAGTATTAGTGATCTCTCCTTGGCAAGAAGAAGAAATGAGAGAGCTTTTCTCCCAAAAACCATATGCTAACAAAATCAATTATGCGATCCAAGATCCTCCAAAAGGTACAGCCGATGCTGTAGCTCAAGCTGAAGAGTTTATGGGAGATGAGAAAAGATGTTTAGTTTTTAATGGCGATATTCTTGCTCATATTAAGCAAGTTTTACCTGAACTGATTTCTCATCATATTAAGCTAAATGCTATGTGCACAATGGCTGTTTTTCCTGGAAAGAATGAACGATATGGTTTATTGAAAGTTTCTTCCGATGGTATTGTGGAAGACATCAAAGAAAAAATCAAAACTGAAGAAATAAGTGAAGAAGCTGGTTACATTAATGCTGGAATTTATCTCTTTGAACGTGATGTTTTTGATGCGATCCGCGCAACACCTCTTTCTCAAAGAGAAGAATACGAAATTACTGACACTATTTCTATTTTAGGTGAGAAAGGAAAGATTGGAGCTTATATTATCGATTCTTGGATGAGTCTCGAGAATCCTTTGGATTTATTAATTGCTCAAGAATTCTTTCCACCAAGTAAAGAACAACTGAATATGCAATTCCATTCTGGTGGAGAGATTGGTTTTAAAGCTGCAGAAGATGTTTTCTTTGAAAGTGACTCTGTAATTGATTTTTCAGGTATTACTATTACAGGTCCTGTTTTAATTGGGAAGGGAACACTTATTGAACAAGGATCAAAGATCGGTCCACGAGTTTTTATTGGAAAAGATTGTGAAATAGGTGCGAACACCACTATCAAGAAATCTTTAATTATGGATAATTGTAAAATCGAATCAAATTGTATTTTGTCAAATGTTGTCTCCGCTGAGGAAGTTGTCATTGGTAAGAATTCACAATTACAACCTCAAGAAGCAGCTTCTGTTAGAGAAGAGGTTAAAAAATTCATAGTTATTGGTGGCGAAACAATAATATCAACAAAGGTTATTATAAAGAGGGGAATGAAAATCGATGCTCATTCCGCAATTACTAAGGATGCTGAGATATAGACATGAACCATGATGAACTAGCAATTATTTTTGATTTTGATAATACTTTGATCAAATCAAACATTAATTTTCCAGCGATGAAAATCAGTATGGCACGAGCTGCAAAGAAGCATGGGGTAGATTTTGGGAATGAAGAAGACATCCCTCATCGATTTACTGCTGGAAATATCATTGATCAAGTAGAGGAATTTGATAAAAGAAATGAAACTCAAATAGTTGCTGAGCTTTGGGATATGGTTGAAAAATTCGAGCGTATGGGTATGGAAAATGTCTCTATTGATGATGATGTTTTACAAATGCTTGAATACTTGAAGGAGAAAGGCATATCAGCATCTATTCTGACAAACAACGCAAAAAAGCCAACTATAGAAGTTTTAGAGCGATTCAATATTGTTGATTATTTTGACATAGTCGTTGCTCGAGAAGATGTTAAGAAAATGAAACCTGATAAGGAAGGTCTTGAAGTCATTGTTCAGAAACTCAAATTAAATCCTGACAAAGTTGTTTTTGTAGGAGATTCTTGGGTGGATGGTGTTGCAGCGGTTAAAGCTAATATCCGGTTTATTCTTTACAACAGAAAACTCTTAGATTCAAATAAGTATAACATCAAGATTTGGAAACATGTTCAAACAATGAATGAATTAGTAGAGTTAATAGATGAAGACTAATTTTGTCTATTATTTCTTATTCTCTTCTTTTAACCACTTGACATATTTCTGAATGCCCAGTTCTGTTGTGGTTACAGGTTTCCATGACAAAACTTTTGCTGCTTTAGATATGTCAACTACTGCTTTTTTAACGTCTCCTGCCCAACCCCTTTCTCCCCCGGTATAGGTGTATTTTACTTCTGTTAAACCTAGTGACTTGACGATTGCATTTGCTACTTCGTTAACTGTAATCCCTTCAGAGGTTGCAATATTAAATGTCATATGACCAGTAATCGTAGACTTTAGAGATTGTATGTGTGCATCAACACAATCACTAATGTACAAATAGGATTTTACTTGTTTACCATCTCCTAATATTTCAAGGGAAGTGGGATCTTTCTTCAATTTCCAGAAGAAATCATACATGACTCCATGATTCGATGGTGGCCCGAAGATATTTCCTAGTCTTAGGGAAATCGCTTCCAAATTATGAAGACTTGAGAAGCTTGAAACGTATTGTTCGCATGCAGCTTTTGAAGCGCCATAATGACTAATAGGTGCAAGTGGTACGGTCTCTGGTGTTGGGATCACCTCTGTTTCCCCATATACTGTCCCTCCGGATGATGCAAAAACAATCTTCGGCACTTTATTCTTTACCATTGCTTGTAGAACATTCAAGGTTCCTAGGACATTAGTATCAAAATCTGTGAAGAGATTATCTGTGCTTGCACGAACATCGGGTTTTGCTGCTTCATGAATTACCACATCAACACCAGCAAGTAATGTCTCAAGAAGTGAGAGATTGGTTATGCTACCTACTGTTAAGCTGCAGTTCTTTTCCCTAAGGCTCTCTTTAATGTATTCCTTTTTTCCTGTTGATAAATCATCTAAAACATTTACAGAATATCCATCAGCAACTAATTTGTTCACTAAGTTGCTTCCTATAAAACCGCAACCACCAGTAACTAGTATCTTTTCACTCAACTAAAGCACCTAAAATCATCGTATTATTCGTTTATGTACCCTTTGTTACTAATGAAAAAGATTTTCCTTAAAATCAACTTTGTTGATGTCAGCTTCACCAAAACCATTTTTAAATCTAGTTTCTCACGTATTCTTGATTGGTGGAAAGCTATTTGGACAAAGAGTTACTTCTTCTTACATTAAAGCAATCAAAAAATGAACCTTTCATCTTAGTAGATGAGCTTATCCAAGCCAAGAATGAAAGCAAAGTAGTAGCTTTTTTCGAAGAGCTTAAATCTAAAGGGTTTCATTTCCAAGCTACCATAGACAACAATTACCAAATAACTCGAGAGCAAAGGGCTAGATTAGCCATACTCAGTTTTATGAATGACATAGATTTTGATAAAATAATTAACGAGCTTATTTGGCAGGAATTTGAATTATTGACTACAATTGTTGGCGATGAGTTTGGGTACATAGCAAAAACTGGTTTGAATTTTTCCACGGAAGAGCGAAAGTATCAAATTGATGTTATACTCAAAGCAAATCCTTATGTTCTATTTATCGACTGCAAGCATTATGGTGGTACAGGAAAAAAATCCGTTCTTAAAAAAGCAGCTGAAGAACAAGTCGTACGAGTTGAAGCTGTTAAGAAGCATTTCAATGAATTACAAGAGAAAATCAGCATCAAGGGTTGGAAGAAAATTGTCTTTATACCAATGGTTGTAACTTGGTTGGATGATGAAATATTCTTCCATGAATTTGTACCTGTAGTGCCGTTTACAAAACTTCGATCGTTCTTTCAGAATTTCTATTTGTATTTTGAAGATATTTTCAAAATTGAAGTTTAATTAGGGGAAAATATATTCTCTAGATACTTATTACATTTAATAAGAGAATTATTGTTGTCATATACACAACATAAGAATTATTAAAGAACAAAAGCAATATCACTATTACTCAAGTCAAAATGCTAAAGACTCAGATCTATTAATAACGCTAAAATGAGGTTCAAACATGTCAAACATCCAACCTCCAAATATTGATGAAATAAAAAGACAATCAGTTGTTCGTTTTCTTGCTGAAATGCAAGATTTAAGACAAAAAATCGAAATCGAATTTTCTTCAAGATTTGATGAACAAAAGAATAATTTTTTGGCTACTTCAAAAGAAAGCTATTCCCCTTCAGAAATTAGTCACATTTTTGATACTATTAAATCATTAGAAAAGGAGTACATGAAGCAAATTCTTACTTCTACTTCTGGGGATGGCAGTAAAATTCTCAGCACAACTCTTAGTAGTGCTTTGTCTGGCAATTTAAGTTTTAGTGGGGAAGCCACGCAAAGAATTGCGGAATTAGAGCAAGAAAATACTCGATTGAAAGCTGAAATGATTGAAACTGCTAAGGCTTACGAAGATGAGAAATCTCAAATTGCTGAAAAAGGAGTAGGTCAAATCGGTGAACTAAACCGACTTCAAGAAACAGTCGATGAACAGAAACGAACGATTGAAATGTATGAAAAACAAGTGATGGAGCATGGAGAATCACTTGCTCAACAACGCATAGAAATTGAAGACTTACAAACACAGGTTGGCGATTTTTCACAAGAAAAGGATCAAATCCAGCAGCAACTCACCGAAAAAGATGAGCTCATCCAAGAGCATGAAAGAAATACAAATGCGATGAAGGAACAAATGACTTCTATGGAGAAAAGAATTTCACAAATGAAATCAGTTAGTTCCGAGAAATTTGAAGCTGAAACCGGTCGCTTGGAAGAGACTCTTAATTTGGAGCGTGAACGTGCAGATGATCTTGAAGTAAGATTTAAGGAAGCAACAACAGCAATTGCTAATTATAGAGAAGCAGTTGAACAAAAAGACGAAGAAATAGATAGACTTCGTAAAACTGTTACAGACACCAGAGCCAATATTGCTTCTGCTGAATCAGAGAAAGATGGATTAATCAAGAAACTCCAAGATGATTTGAAAGCTGTTGAGCACCAATTAACAGACACCAAAGACACCTTAGATAGATCTGAGAAGAAAGTTAATACTGTTACTCAAGATTTAGAGGGTAAAGAAAAACAAATCGATGAGAAAGATGTTGAAATCAGAGATTTGAAGAGCCAACTAACGGATGCTAAAGAAAGCATCTCTTCCGAAAAATCAAGTCAGGAGACCAAATTACAAGATCTTCTTAAAGAGAAGACAGAAAATGAAGCAGAGCTAAATGAACTAAAGAATGATATCCGTGATTTGAAAAAGAACTTGGAAGAGAAAGAGAAAACTATTGCTGAAGTTGCTAAAGCACAAGATGTCATAGATAAAGATCGTGATGCAGTTCAAGAAGATCGCGATAAAATCATGGTTCAATTTGAAAATCTAAAATCAAGAATTACTGAATTAGAGACTTCAAATAGTGAAAAAGATACTCTTGTGAAAAACTTGACAAAATCCCTACAAGGTGTGCCTAAATTCCGTGTGTTCTTAGCAATACAGGATATTGGTGGTGACATCACTCTACCTGATCTTGCTAAAATTGTCGGGCAAACAGGTGATGTTGTTAAACACATTGTTACTGATTTGAAAGATGATGGATTAGTTAAAGTTGCAAAGAAAGAGAACAAAACCTATGTTTCAAAGGTATAATTCTCTTCTATTTTTTATTTCTTCTTTTTTTGTCTTTTACCTAGTTTCATTCTTAAAATAAAGAATAAATTAAAAAGACCTTATATTGCATTCTTCATAAAGGGCAGATGAGTTCATTGAAAAACATGGTTGATTTAGCAGAACAGAATGAGACAGAAGATTCCGTTGATTTAAATGCTATAGACAGTAAACTTTCTGAGCAGAAGGGAATAGGCTTCAAAACAGTGAAAAACATCTTTACAAAACAGAAGAAAATAGCCTTAATTATTGATGCTCCAAATATTCTTCGAAGAATACATGATAAGCAAATTCGACTTGAAGATATTGAGAAAATTGCTAATAAACTTGGGCAAATTAGGATTGCTAAAGTTATTCTGAATCGTCATGCTCCCAAAACACTTCTAAAAGCAATAGAAAATAGTGGCTATGAACCTATTGTTGCTGCTTCGGATATTTATATTCGAATAGTTATTGAAACCATGGACAGTATTTTCCAAAAAAATATTGATATGATAATAATTGCTAGCAGACATGCACGATGTGCACCAATTCTTCGTGCAGCTAAGGCGAATGGTTTAGATACTGCAATAATTGGATTCCAACCTGGTTTTAGTGTTGCAGTGAAAAATGCTGCTGATATGGCTTTTCAATTAGAGATTTAATGAATAAAATGGTTTGAATAAACATGAGCCAGAAAATTGTTATTGTTGGTAATGGTCCAGCTGGATTAAGTGCTGCTGGAGCTGCTAGAATCAAAAATAGAACTGCTGAGATAACTGTAATTGATACTAAAGATTACGACACTTTTCATCCTTGTGCGATGCCTTTTGTCATTGGTGGATATTTACCATCTATAGACACGATAATCGAAAACTTGAATTATGAAATGAGTAAAATCAAACTTCATAAAGGTTCTATTGTTGAGAAAGTAGATCTTAAACAAAGGAAAGCATTTGCTAGAAATAAAGCTGATGAAGAAATAATCCTTGATTATGATAAATTGATAATTTGTACTGGTTCCTCTGTTTTTGTTCCCCCAATTCCCGGTCGAGACCTTGGGAATGTTTTTAGCTTGAAATTTGCAGAAGATGCTGATGCCATTAAGAAAGCTGCAGAAGTAAAAGATGTAAAGAATATTATTGTAGTCGGTGGAAGTGCAATCGGTATTGAAGTTGCTTCTGAACTTGCTCATACAGGGAAAAAAGTAACTATTATAGAAATGCAACCTCAACTTATGCCCTTTAAAATTTCCAAAGCTTTTGCTACCATTGTTGAGAAAAACCTTGAAGAATCTGGCATTTCAGTTAAGACAAAAATGTTAGTTAAAGAAATCACTGGGAAAACAAAGGTTCATTCTGTTGCATATGGTAATGATGAAACCAAAGAAACCATTGATGCAGAACTTGTTGTTTTAGCAACAGGTGTAAGAGCTAATGTTGACTTGGCAAAAGCAATTGGCTTGAAAATTAATGAAAAATATCGTGCAATTGAAGTCAATGAAAAAATGGAAACAAATATCGAGGGGATTTTTGCTGCCGGTGATTGTATAGTCACGAATAATTATGGTTCACAAACAAAGACTTTAGCTCAACTTGCTGGTCCAGCAACGAGACAAGGTCGTGTAGCAGGTATAAATGCTGCAGGTGGTCTGGCTGTTTATCCTGGAAGTGTTAATTCATTTATTGTTTCTTCTCGAACTTTCTATGTAGGTTTAGTAGGAATAAATGAAGAACAAGCAAAAGAAATGGGTATGGAAGTTATAACTCAAAAGTTAACTGCTCCGATTAGACCTCATTATATGCCAACTACTAAAGATATTACACTAAAACTAATTGCACGTGTAAACGATGGGAAAATACTTGGGTTGGAAGCTATTGGCGAGGAAAAAGTAGATGTGAACGTAAATTACGTTACTATTGCTATTCAAGCTGATTTAACCGTATACGATCTAATGAACATCGATTTTTGTTATGCTCCTGCTGTCTCTGAAACCATTTATCCTCTTGTTAAAGTTGCAGATGCTATTATTAGAAAATTAGAACGAAAAAAAGCACGTAAATAAAAAAAATATAAGGTGGCTTTCCTAAATGAGGAAAGCTCTTTTTTACGTCACTGAGACTATTTCTAAGCAGTAAAATATCTCATTCACTTCTGTAATGTTCATTTCTACAACATCACCGATTTGCATGAAGATAACTATTTGCCATTGAGTGACATTGAGATAATCTTGAGTGAACCAAACAGTATTATTCTCACTGAAGGGTGTGGAATTTCCATATGGATAATACGTCAAATTACCATTAGCCACATAGATTGTATTTCCATCTGTTTCAAAAGATGCAATACTGGTTATGTTTAACGTTTCCGTTTCATTGTCTACTGAAGGCGTTCCTCCACCAAATTCCAAGAAATATTTGCTTAGCGCTTCATTCAACACAATATCCACAGTATCTAATTCATCAGCAAATACGACAACTGATTGAACACCACTTGGGTCAAATGGATTTGTTATACCTATTCCACCAAACCGAATGTTACTCAATTGTATTGGAATTACATATGCGTAATCAGACATATTTTTGTGAACATCTTGAATGGGGAATAACAAAGGTAGAATCGGATGAAAATTGTGAGCAGTACCGCCTTCCCATTCAAAATCTATTTCAGTGGCACAATGCTGTAGAGCATTTAAGGTATCAACTGGTTTAGTTGGTAAGTCTGACCAATCAAAGAAGAATATTCCTGAAGCATTCGCTTTTATTGCTCCTCTTAGGAGTTGACTCTCTGATTCTGGTTGGGTTAGCATTATGTATTGAGATGTTTCTCCCTTGTTTGCATCATAGATTACTCTTACATCATCATACCAAGAAATGCCCAATTGTTCAGTTGTAGTAAAGAAATATGCAAATTCGTGATCACCTTTCCTATGCCTACCCCACTTATTGATATTAAATTCAAGCCAATCCTCAGGATAGCATTGTATACGAGCATAGTCAGGTAATGTCGAGAAATCTGTGTAATCTTCTATGAGATTTCCTTCAGAATCAAACTCTAATACTCCTCCGAGTTTTTCTAAATACGTTGCCATTGCAATATCATAGGTCTTCTCAACACGCCAACTCTTCGAAACTGAATATGGCACCAATAATCTCATTTCATCATCATCATTCATGGAAAAGTAGCTGTTATCACCTGCTCGATAGTTTGGATTAATTTTCCATATGATACGATTCAATGTTTTTTGTCTGGCAAGATAGTGTCCTATTGTGAATGTTTGATTAATTACGACAATTTCTTTCGTGGGATCAGTCAGATCTACTCCAGCAAAACCAAATATAGTATTTCGTTTCCGTTCTGCATTATCCGTTCCAATCCGTATCGAATCCGTTCCTATGACTCCAATCCACATCAATTCTCCATAGATTTTTCCGACGTGAAGTTCAAGGATCATTGAATTACTACCAAATGGAGAAGATTTTTGTATAATTTCAGCAGCAAGGTCACTATCAACAACTCGAAGATTTTTGCCTTCAATAATATTGTTGAAAGGTAATTTCTCATCTGGGAATTCAAGTATTGAATCGAAATACTTTGCTTGATCATATCCTCGCCAAATAGCACTACTTAAACCAAAGTACACCGGTCCAATGAGTATGAGTGCTCCAATTGCTAATGCAGCGATTTTTTCGGGGGAACGCCCTAATCGACCAAAACTTCTGGAAAACAATCGAAGCAAAGCTATAGTACCTACACCAGTGACAAGTAGACCAATGAGAACTATTGATCCCCATGTTGGCATAGTATACCAAAATTGCATCAAAGAGACAAGAAAGCCGGCAAGAAATGCCCCCCCGCCAACTATGCCTGTTCCAAGATTAAATTCACCTTTAGCTAACCAAACAACTACTGTCGCTATAACACCAAAAATTGCTCCCATTACTAGTGCGGCTACAAAGATAAGCATTTTTTATCATTCATCCAAATTTAACAGATAATTCTAAATCTAATTATTTTAGTTATATCAAATTCATATACTTTTTTGAATAACAAAAGCTGTCTCATTCAGTAAACACTTACCTTTTTCTCTTCTTTCAATAAAGTTCTGCCAATTCTATTCATTAACACAAATTCCAATATGTTTGAACCTATTCTATCAAGTTTAATAGCTGGTTTGAATTTTAGCTGTTCATTAGGCGAAATTTTCACCCCTTGAATTGAAAGCAGTTTATTTATCCCATCTTCAATCCTTCTGATTTCAAAACAACCATTATGAACAGATTTTGAATTATTACTTATTGTAATTACTTGATTCTTCATCGTTCCAGCCTTCATTACATCTGGGACAGATAAATCAAAAGATAATTGTTTTCTAGTTTTGTTCTTTTTAGTTAAATCAATCCTTGTTTTCTTAATTGGGATTGTCTTTGAGGGTATCTTTACTATGTCTGAACCCATAATCTCGATTGGTTTTTTAGAAGTTATATCTGAGAGAATTTTAACCTTAGTGGAATCTAGCATTTGATGTTCAAGTATCTTAATGGTTTTCGTGCTAGTTGCATCAAATGGTTCTTTTTTCTTAAAGGTCAACCCATGTTCAAAAATGATTTTCCAATCAATATTTACCTCAAGCTTCTGTGTTTGCTCCATAATTTGATATCTGTAAGAAACTTCTTTGGCTATTGTGTCTCCCATCCAGTTTCCACGAGTAACAATAATGGTATTTGGTAAAGAACCAAGAAAAATATCCCTTCCACTTTGACCGGTCACATCTATAGGAATCCACCTTCCCGCAACAAGAAATTCTGCAGTTGCATGTCTTTCCCAATTCTGTGCTAAAGCAAATCCTGCATTTGTTCTTGCTGGAATTCCAGCAGCCCTACAAAGAGCTACGAACAAAGCAGCAAATTCTGTGCAATCACCTTCTCCTTTCTCGATTGCATAAGCAGCCCCATATTCGTCTGGTTGAATCTTGTATTTTATTTTTCGATTAACAACTTTAGCTGCTTTCTTTGCAAATGATATTGGATCCTTATTACTTATTTTTGAAGCAAGTTCTACGATTTTCGGATTATTACTTTCAATGTGTGGTTCGGGACTTAGATACTTTTTCAGAAATTGTTTTTTGTAAGGATTTATTTTATAGTTTTCAGGAATGGATTTTGAAATGATCAGAGGTTGACAATCTGCTAGTGCTGAGAAACTCATAATATGTTCTGTTTGTGGGTCAATTCTTGGTAACTCATAATGAATCCAGTGGTTTCCTTCAACATCAGTAGAATCCTTGAGGTTATTTGGGAAAGTTTTCAAGTCCTTTATGATTTGTTGTGGGAGAATTGTTATAGGAAGCGCTACGAAGGCAGAGAAATTTCCTATAGTTTTTGTTGTAGGATTCCTTACTTTGATTTGATAATGAATACGCCATTTTGGTTTAATTGTCTTTGCTGTAAGATAGGTTTGTAATTTATTTAAAGCTGTGACGTTGAAGTAATTTGTACAAACAATCTTATTTCGTGTATCTAGCACATTAGCTTGATAGGAACCGCAAATCCAATTTTCAGGGATGATGACATCAAAATAAACTAACTTAGAAGAATCGATTTCGTGCAAATCACCTGATACAACTCTTTTTTCCAATGGACTAAGAATTTCAATAATACCAGCTTTTACTTTTTGAGCATCGGTTTCGTCTGGATTAATAACTAATCGTAACTTTTCACCATTTTTTATTGAGTTATGAGATTTTAGTGGAATGTCTCCTACTTCTGTACTTTGAAAAGAATTAATCAGCACGTTAATGTCCTCGGTTTCTTCACTTCTTTTCTTTCGTTTGTTTCTTACTGTCAAGTATTTTGATCCCTTTCTTAGGGAGAATCTTTACTGTTGGTTTCTCATCTTCTTTTACAATGGTTTGAGCTGCGGTTTGTACTGGTTTTGGTGGGAGAATTTTGATGAATTTCAATGCATGTTCTTTCACACCCAGTAGTCCTGCAGCAGGACACAAGTCATAATCTTTTACTGCTTGTTTGCAATCAGGACAGAAATATGCTTGGCATTCAGAACAGATAAATAATTCTTTGTAGCTACGTGTTCCAGATGCTAGTTGTTTATTGCATAGAATGCAAGGTATTTTTTCCGTTCTGAGATTTACCACTTCTGCAACCCTTCACTCATCTTTTATTCGTAAAATATAGTTATATTTGCTGTTAATAATCTTGGTAATATTTAGTTGCTTTTTCACTATTATTACGTTGCCAAATAAAAGGAAGTATTGGGGAGGTCCCCAAAAATATTCTTTATTTCTTAATTCGTTTTGCTAATAAGCTGACTATTTTCTTTAGAGGTACGACTTCTTGATCTCCGGTAATAATGTTTCTTAGTGTCACGGCATCATTTGCTAAATCCTTGTTTCCAACAATTATCATCCATTCAACATTGCGTTTCTCTGCATTTTCGAAATGTCTTCTGAGTTTCCAATCAAATGGATTAAATATCGTTTTCAGTCCTTTCATCCGTAATTGATCTGATAGTTTTGTGATTACTGACAAGTCTTCAAGTTTTATCGGAGCAATATAGATATCGCAGATTTCTTGCTTAGGATAAACCACCTTGAATTCATCCATTAACTCCATTAGAACTGTTTCTCCGAAACCAAAACCTGTTCCTGTTAGTGGTTGACCGCCAAGCATAGCTACTAAGTCCTCGTATCGTCCTCCTCCAGCTATTGCTCTAGGGAGAACTCCTTCTCGGCTCCAGGCTTCGAAAACTATCCCAGTATAATAGTCCAAACCGCGCGCGAGACTACCATCATAGAGAACGTAATCGGTTATACCAAAGTTTTCCAATAACGGAGCAAGTTCTTCTAGGTTCTTAAGTAGTTCACTAATGTTTTCAAGCTTAGCAAGCTTCTTGACCCTCTTCAAGAAATTTTTAGGTGTATCTTTTATTTCTGACAATTCAAATAGTATGTCAATTTGCTTTTTGTTTAGCTTTAATGTCTTCAATGCTTCTTTGAAGGAACTCTCAATGTAGAAAGAAATATTGTCTATGATTTCTTCAGTTACTTTCGTTTGTGGTATTATTTTGTAGATAGTATTAAGTGAGTTCACATTTTGTCTGATTTTTAAAGCTATGTCATTTGCTTGTTCCTCTGCAAGCATACCTTTTATTTTCTTAAAGATAGATTCTTGTAACAACTTACCTTTACGATCAAAAACCCGAAATACTGGGAGAAAATCAGTTACTCCTATTGATTCCATGAATTGTTGCATGAAACTTCTATCATTAATTAATACAACAAATTGCTTCTTAGATAATCCACATTCAGCGATTATTTTCGCAAGGATAGTAATTATTTCTGCATCTGCATAAATATCATCCATCCCAAGTATATCGATATTATACTGCCAGAATTCTTTGACTCTACCTCTTTGAAGCGTTTCATCTCTGTAGCACCGAGGTATACAGAACCATCTGATGGGTTTTGTATAGTACTGTTGTCTCTCTGCAAGCATTCTTGTAAGAGTTGGTGTTAATTCAGGAATCAAAACCAACTTCTGCCCACTTCTACTTGTAATTTTGAATGTTTCTCCAACGAGTTCTTCTCCTGATTTTAGTTCATACAGTTTTCGAAGTTCTACTGCAGGAGTCTGATATTCCACATACCCAAATTCACGTGAAATTCGTCTCATTGTTCCTAGTACAAAGTCAACTTTTGCATATTCTTCTGGAAAGAAATCTCGGAAACCAGCTGGTTTTCCTATCTTTACTTTTTTTGTTTCTTCTTCAGTCATTTGAGACACCTCAAAATTACTTGCATCATTCTATTCTTTTTCCTTTGAGATTCAAAAAATTTCCTCAAAAGAATTGATTTAGAAGTGGGATTTAACCTATTATAAAATAGACTTATTGCATATTTTCTTTTAGTGAACATTATCCCACATTATGAGTTACACCTAGAAAGAAAGCAAAGACAATTCTATTTAATGTTTTCTATGAAAAACAGTTCTTGTTTGAATCTTGATATCTACTATCCCATAACGTTATGTTTTAATGGATGATTCATTAATTACATTTCATGAGTGGACGAAGAGTAAATTCAAATTTTTTCATTCTCATGTCTTTTGTAGTGTTAGTATTTTTTGGCGGATTTTCACTATTCGGCTATTTTGCTGGAAGTATGTTCATATTTTACTTTATACTTGGATTCGCTGTGCTTGGTTTTTTAATGACGCTTACAATGGGATTATTATTTCGAAAGAAAGGTAAACAAGATTGGGATAAAGACAGAGATGAAATTCACTCTAAATTAGCTACTTATACCCCTGAAAAATCAGATAACGAATATAAAGAGTTTGCACAACCTCGTTTCCAATCTTCGTCTGGTAGATATCGAATTGATGCTTATATAATAACGAGTCCTCCTCTTGAAGAAATGTGTATGATTTCAAAACTCCCACTAAGAACAGATCAAGATGTTTTACAATGTCCTTCTTGTGAATCTTATTTCATCAAGAAGTATTTAGAAGATTGGCTTCGAGAAAAAGATAATTGTCCTGTTTGCAAATTCAAACTCAAAATCACTGTTTAGTTTAGTTAAAAAATAAAATAAAGAATGGGTAATTCCCATTCAGTTAATTTAATCTAAGCTGCCAACTTCTTTTTCGACTTCTTCAAGGATTTCGCATGATTTGACAAGCGCTTTCATTGTGTTATGATCATCGAATAAGGGGCGGTCTTCGTCAAGAAAGTCAACATGTTTACGAATTACTTCTTTGGCTTTGGTTATGCCTTTTCCGAATTTGAATTCTCTGAAATCTAATGCTTGCGCAGCAGCCATAAACTCAATGCCAAGAACACCATATGCATTATCCATTATTTGATCGTTCTTCAAAGCAGTATTCATTCCCATTGAAACAAAATCCTCTTGATCTGCTGCAGCCGGAATTGATTGAATGCTAGCGGGCATGGATAGAATCCGCATTTCAACGATTTGCATGCAAGCTGTATATTGGCTTAGCATTAAACCAGACATTAAACCAGCGCCTTTTGTTAAAAATGGTGGTAAACCAACACTAAGAGCTGGATGATTTAATCGGTTCATACGACGTTCGGACATCACGCAAACCATAGTTATAGCTGCTCCCGCCATATCCAATGGCAAAGAAACGGGAGTACCTTGGAAATTAGCACCTGTTAATTGAAGCTTTTCTTCAGGAAAGAAGACTGGATTATCGCCCATACCATTTAATTCGATTTCCACTTGTGATCGAGCCCAAGCTAAAGCGTGCCGCTCATGACGCTTTAGCTT
>JAHLVZ010000023.1 GCA_019058165.1 Candidatus Heimdallarchaeota archaeon | reverse complement strand
ACATTTTTGATAACAAACGAATATTCTTACTCATTATTATCTAGTATGTATGAACATGTTTATCCTTTTAACTATGCGTTCAATAAATTTACTGATCAAGCCTATTCTTATTGGGAAAGTTTAACAAACGAACTAATCCACGATATGGATCAATTTTATGATGTACTTGTAGTTTATGAAAAGGGAAATTATTCAATTTATGGAGACAGTAGTGTTTTGGAAACGTATGGTCTTGTTAATGGTTCAATTGTTTTCGAAGTAAATGAAAAACCAATAGATGAAGCTGTAAAACAAGCATTTGATAGAGATTTATTAAAGATAGATTACATTAGATACAAACTCTATTTGAAATACCTTAGACCTTATCATTTTGGCACTAATGCTAAATATAGGATTAAAATAGCTGGGTCAAATGATTTTTTGAATATAACCTTCAACTTTGGTTCACCGCCAAATTTCTTACCGCCTTATTTTTCAAAATATTCTTCTAACGTTTATCGTCTAATTGATGATAATACAGCGTATATGTATATACCAACCTTTTCTCATGCAAATAAAAATAATGACTATGAAGATATGGTCGCTTTTTATGAACAGATAGAGGGGTATGACAACCTAATAATTGATATTAGGGATAATACAGGGGGAAGTATCTATTATTGGATGGATAACATCGTAAAACCTCTTCAATCAACTACATTGGATTTCAGATTCTATATGGCATATAGAAATGGAACATATATTAATAGGTACCTAGATTTCTATTATAGTACATCTCCTAAACTTTCAAAAGAAGAGCTTGACTTTTTACCTATAGAAGTACAAACAAATGCTTTTATTGATGATATACATATTTGGGATTGGACTTTTCCATTTCCTTTTAACAATTTTAACTTTAAGGGGAATATATCACTTATTGTGGATGATATGACTTATTCAGCATCCGAATATTTAATTAGCTTTTGTAAACATACAGGATTTGCTAAGATTTATGGTACGGCGGGAGGAGGAGATGGCTTACTTCGTTCCTATCTAGTCTTCGCATTACCTAATAGTAAACTCATTATAACAATGGCTAAAGAATGTGGGATGACTCTTGGAGGTGAAATTAATGAAGAATTTCACACTATGCCAGATGTATATTATGAAAGCGATTTTAATAATTGGGACGAATTGATAAACTATATTATGAATTAAATAAATATTACTTGGTAATTTGTAGTTTTTATCACTCTCTTTTTTCTTTAATTGATCATCCTTTTTTGTTTTTGATAACTACCTAACATTTTAAAGAGCTGAAATTCTGTTTACTTAAAAAAATTGAAGAATAAGCTATTTAAAGTGTTAAAAAACAAAAACTCAAAATCCTTACTGCAAATTAAAACCTAACTAATGTAAACCAACGGAATCGTTGGAAAAAAGAGAATGAAATTCATAAATAACAAGTCTTAAACAATATAAGAACTACTATTTTGATTATGGATGAAGATTTTTCATTAATAGAATATTATCGTAGAAGAGCTCCTGAGTATGAATCAGTTTATGGTAGATTTGATCCTGAAATTGAGAATGAAAATCAAGTAACAGCTGAAATTTTGAAACAATATCTAAAAGGGAGAAGAGTCTTGGAGGTTGCATGTGGGACAGGTTATTGGACACATTTCTTGTCATATACTGCAAAGGAAATTAAGGCTACTGATATTAATAAAGAGGTTATTGATTTAGCAAAACAGAAGAAATTCAATTGCTCTGTTTCCTTCCAAATAATGGATGCATATAATCTAGCTTTTGAAGATAAAAAATTCAATGCTGGATTAGCGAATTTTTGGTTTTCTCACATACCAAAAAAGAGAATTAATCAGTTCATAAAAGAATTTCACCGTGTTTTACAGCCAGGTTCAAGAGTATTTATAACAGATAATCACAATTTTCAACTTTCGGGGTATTTAGGGAAACTAGTAACAAAAAAAGGAGATGAAAATACCTACAAATTAAGACAATTAAGAGATGGCAGTGAACATCTTGTTTTAAAAAATTACTACACAATTAATGAGCTGGTAAAAATCTTCAGCAATCATGTAAAGGGATTTTCTAAATCTAATGTTCAATCAAGTAAATACTTCTGGAGAGTAGTTTACGAACTGGATTGATTGTTAAAATTAACAATAGTATTCATTTTCCGAATACAAAAACTCAAAATCCTTACATAAAACTAAAACTCGATGAGAGTAAACCAAACCCATCGCAGGAAAAGGGAGTATTGGTTTGTTTAGTCTATTTTGGGGAATTATTTAATTCTTCTAGATATTAATGTTATAATCATTTATTGGTTCACTATGGAGGAGAAGAAAGTTATCCAAAAATAGACAACATGTTCATAAGATAATCATTCTTAGCACACCTTTAGTTAGTAATGATTTCTTTCTTACAGATACTTCCATAATAAAAAATTCTGTAAAGAATAGCACAAAAAATACAGTGGGCATGGATGTCTATGTAACAAAATGGTTATCATATCATGATAAAGAAACCAAATTCCAAATTATTGATATTAACACGTCAAAAAACTTCGAGGATAAAGCATATTTTTATATGTATGGAGCTTGGGGTTGTATTATTATTTTCGACTATAATCAGCCAGATTTTCTTCTTCATATTGAGAAATGGATTTTTGAATCCCTTATTATTTGCGGGAATATCCCAATCATTTTGATTGGTAGAAATTATAAAGAAAAAACAACAGCTCCAAAAAGAGCTGAAATCAATGCATTAGTTAAAGACAAAACTGATTGTTGGAATTTATCTATCCATGCTTTAGATGTAAGCAATAGTCATTCAGAAAATGATAAAATGACAAGTATCTTACTAGAAGATATCTTTACCCGAGTAAGAGATAAGGAACTTAAAGAGCTGCAGGAAGGAACATTAGAGAATCTAAAGATTATATTTGTAAATGAAAGCGATATTAATCGTATACACCATATTCTATCACAAATTAATAAATCATCCAAAATATCAGTTTTGAAATTAGTTCATATTTTAACTATTAATTTCTTTATTGAATTTATACACAAACAAGATCAACTTGCAGGCATTCCAATGATTTTAACTACATTACGTTCAATTGATGAGTCTTTCCTAAAGAAGCTCCTTAAGAAAGCTCCCAAAGAGAAATTGCTTGAGTTGATTGAAAATGAAAAAGGACTTCAAAGTATCATAATTCTGTTTAGTGAATACTCAATTACAGCACCTAATTTGTGGAAAAAATTCCAAAGGAAAATTCCTAGAGATCTCTTAGTGAATAAATTAGCACAAACATGGTTTGATGTTACTGTTGCTGCTAGTTGGTCTCATTCAACTATTGTAGAGCTAGTAAAAACAGTCAGCAATGGTGATGCTATTTCTGCTGACATGATAAAATACACTTCAGAGATTGAAAACAAAAATAAGAAGGAAGGAACACTGAAGCAAATTGGCACGGTTTTAGCTATGATTTTTTCTGAAAATATTGATTCTTCACTTGAGATTTTAGAAAAATTCCCAAACAAATTCCAAGAATTAGCTCAAGAAAGCATAAAAGAAGAAAGTAAAAGTGAAAAACCTGATGAAGATATTCGGTTAACTACTTCAGTCGAGATAGGTGATTATTCTAAGAGAGATACTGCAGAAAAAGAGATTGTTGAAGGATTAAGTAACTTAGACCTAATTAATGCTTTTATGAAACAATTGCTACTAGAAGACAAACTGAAATTAATTAACAAAATAACTCTAGAAGGAATTTATAAGAAAATAAAAAATGAGAAAAAATTAACAACTATTTTTCAATTCTTGGAATCACTATATTATGATATAGACAAGCAATTAACTGTAGAGCTTCTACAAAAGGAAATTAGTTGGTTAGTGGAAAAGATTGAAGCAGAAATATCAATTATTGTTATCTACAAAATGCTGGACTTTGTCGGTAAAATAAATCCAGACGCAGCACAGGAAGTAATTAGGGAATTAACAGTCGAAGCTCTAGTAATGAAGATGATTCTGTTTTTTGCAGAAATAGAACTGGATAGCTTAAACATACCACTTTTGGTGGAATTGGCAAAAAATAATAGACAACTAATGAGATATCAAGCAATAGAAAATTATCATCATCTGTTCCCAGAAATACCTTACAAAGAATTAACACCTCTACTTGATATGATATTTGAATTAATAGATATAATAGAAATCAAAACAAATGATACAAAAGACATTTCCGAAACTCAACTACTGAAAATTTATGATTTCTTTATTGATTCTAAACTAGAAGAGATAAACAAATTGGTTGAGCTAGTTATACAATCCTTACAAATTTCAATAGCTGACATCAAAGAAGTTTTTCTTTCTCAATTATTAATAGGAGATAAAGAGAATTTTACGTATGAAAAGAATAGATTACTACATTACGTTGAAAACCTAACTGTGAAAAATAGACTAAAATCTTAGAGGATAATATCGGATGTAAATAGTTAGGAAATTTTAGAAGATTTTAATATTTAATATCATAAAAAAAATCATTTATCTTCGATTTTACAGTTATCATATCCAATGAAAATACTGCAGTTAAATGCATATAACTATTTTTAGAATAAATCACTAATAAAATCAGCAATGTTTGTAAAATAATTTGGTTCTAAGTAAGATTCGACATGAGCTCGATTTGGAACTTCCCAATATAATTTGGTAGTGTTTTCAGGTAGCGCTTCTATGATGTCATCCAATGAGTCAGGATTTATTTCAAAATCATCTAATCCGTGGATGATATAACATGGAGTAGTAATTGTTGTTGCATTGACAGCAGGGGAGATATCAGCAAAAGTAAAGCCAAAATGGTTTTCCATCTTTGCAATTGTTATTTGACCAAAAACTCTCCAAGGAAAACCAGTCCAAATAGGAAATGCTTGCTTAATCATCGTATCTCCATAAGACCAAGAGGAATCAGCTATTATTGCAGAAACATCATTATAATGTGCAGTATAGAACAGCATTGTAGCTGCTCCTTGACTTATCCCAAATAAAACTACTTGAGAATCATTTACTTCAGGTTGCGCTCTAACAAAATCAACAGCTGCTTTCACATCTTTGACTTCATCAATACCCCAAGTTATGCCTAATTCAGTGTCAGGAGATTCTCCCCTATTTCTGGAGTCAAAGAACAAAATCCTATAACCTAGATTATAAAATCCTTCACCATAATAATCCAACATCCTAGCTTTTGAATGAGCTACTCCATGCAAAACAATTAAGGTAATATTTGAATTTGGAAGAGAGGAATTCTTTGGATCAACATACCAACCTTTTAACTCCAAGCCATCACTTGTTGTTATTGTTACATTTTCATAAATCATAGCAACATCATGCGGAAAAAGATACTGCTCTTTGTGAGGAAGATGAAGCAGCTTATTTTTTCCTATGACCGGAATAATAACAAAAACAGTGAGTGACCCTAAGAGAACAAGAATAATACTAAAAAGAAGAGAGATTTTTAACCTTTTTCTCATTTCCTTCTAACCTTAGCTAACTTCATGTAGATAAAATAAAAGCATTTGGTAAAAACAACAAACAAGAGTAGTTAAAACAAGCTATTGTTGAACTTCGAATGGGATTGTGAAGTTGCGAAGAATAGGTTGGAAAATCCAAAAACAAAAACTCGAAATCCACACAACGAAACTAAAACCGGACGAGGGCAAAGCAACCCCCGTCGCGGGATAGTAAGATTAACTCATTTTTTCTGGGAAATAATTTTATTCTTCAAGAGTATTTATAAAATAGAAATTATTTGTATTATTAATCAATTCTAAAAATCATTCATAAATTGCAAATATTGGTGGAGGGAAACCCAATAATGAGTGGAGAAAAAGCAGAGAGCATTCCAATTAGGAAGCAATACCAAAGTAGATTAGATGATTCCCCGGAATACAAATTCAAATTAATATTTGATAATAAGAAATCACTTCGAAATGGATTATTACTAATATTTCTGGGTATATTTTTTGGTGCGGGTGCTGGTGCAATTATTGATTTAATTTATTTATATACAAACATAACGAATGAATATGCAATAATGGGAATAGGATCAGGAATTGGAGCGCTTTTAGGATTAACACTTGGATTAATCCTTATTATAGCTTTAAAATCAAAAATGGTTGATGACTTTAGTGCAAGTTATGGTGCAGGAATAGGTACCAATGTGTTTGTTGGGGCAGTTATTGGCATCTTTTTCGGAGCCATTGTTGGATCACTATTTGGTGTGATTTTAGAGGTTTTAAAATATACTAATTATACCACACTTAGCATCCCCGTTTTCAGCATTCTAATCTGGACAGTGTTAGGATTAAATATTGGGACATTAATTGGGGTTTTAGCGAGTTTTGGAACTCTTAATGTTTTTCTTGGAGGAGCAATTTCAGGAATTATTGTTGGCGGAGCGGGATTACTAGCAATCTTTGGTCCAGATATCTTAGTTGCTATAGGTATGGGTATCGGATTGCTGGTTGGATTATTTGTAGCATTTTTCGTAAGATTTGGCCTAGAAGCTAACTTGGGAAGAATTGAATATACGAAATGTGGTGAGCGAATATCTTCCTGTAATGAAAAATCTGGTAGTTCCTTTTTGGGCGATATTCGTGAGGATAGGAAAAAGAAATCAGGAACAAATTGTTCAGGTTGTGGATCTGACCCTTGTTCCGGTTGCGGTAGTAGCGACTGCTCTGGATGCGAGGGGTGCCTTGGTTGTGGTGCAGGAGCAGGTGGTGCTGGTGGCGCAGGCTGTGACGCAGGTTGTGGTGCGGGTTTCACTTTAGGACCAGTATTATTGATTTTTCTCATAGCAATACCATTCATTCTTCTCACAATCGGATTATCTTTTGTAGGGAAAAGAGCAAGCATAAGATTTGGTGGCACTGTGAAAAGAGGAGCTCTTACTGCTTTAGGAGCAAGTTTTTCGATTTTCCTAATAATTGGATCAAATGTGGGCTTATCTGAAGCATACCATAATATGCTTTTCCAACACAATGTATTGATTGGTGCAGGGATTGGATTGATTTATGGGTTGTTGATTCTTATATCACATAGACTATCGATAAAAGCTAGTTTCTTAGAAATATCCCCCCATAAACTTTCATGGAGAGATAGACATACTGCTGCCTCTGTCAATATTTCTAACATTAAGCATTTTGAGTTTAAAAGAGAAGAACGAATAGACATTAAAAAACCGGGTTGCTATGAAGACTATTTCATATATACCACGTTCGTAGAAGAAAGAGAAAAAGTACTAATTAATTGCTGGGAAACACCAGAGGGTACAGATTCAACTGAACATATTCAATCTATACTCAAACAGTATCTTAAAGAGAAAGAGTTACAAAGAAAACAAAGACTAGCGGTATTAGAAGATTCCGAATCATTAGAACCTGTCCTTGGAATAGAAGAACTAAAGGAAATTGAAGAGATAAAAGAAAGTCATAAAAGAGAAGCACTAGAACAACCAGCAAGAAGTACGATGACAGGATACAGTTTCGACTTGAATCCTGATATAACAGGACAAATGGTTGATAGTGTAAAACATCTCTTAAGAAAAGCACATAGTGTGTCTATTGGCTGGCTAGTAGCTGTAACAATGTATTCAAAGGAAGTTGTTGAAGAAATCATAATCATGCATTTGGGACTAGAAATAAAAGATGGGAAAGTTGTGAAATAAAGGAAATCTTCAAAGATAAAACTATAAAACAAAATCATTATAACATCTAAGAATCGGTCGAGGGCAAACCAACCTCCGTCGCGGGAAAAAGGAGTTTATATAATGATTATTTGACATTCCAAGAGTTTTTTTAAGGAAAAAGAAGTATAGTAATGTAGGGAAAAAAATGACAGTAAAAGTAAAAGATTTGACAGTAGAAGAATTGCAAAAATTAATTACTGAAACAGTAAATGATGCAGTAGAAAATTTAATGGAAGACATACTAGGGCTGTCAAGTGAAGAGTATCTAAAATCAATAGAAGAAGCAAGAGAAGAATACAAAGAAGGGAAAACAACAAAGCTAGAGGATTTGCCTTGACATATGAAATCGTTTTAACAAAGAGAGCAGTCAAGGATTTAGAAAAATTGGAAGAGAGAGTCAAGAGAAAGATAATTCAACAACTCAAAGAATATAAAAACGATCCTTTGACTAATGCTAAGAAACTCATAAATCCAAAACTTGGATCTTATAGATATAAAATTGGGGATTATAGAGCTATTTTTGATGTACAGAATAAGACAATAGTAATCTTAAGAATAGGTCATAGAAAGGTAATATACAAATAACTAAACAGCAAACCAAACAAAGAGAAAGTTTCTCTAACTAATTTTCATTATTATTAAATAAGAATAAGCTAGAGTATTATCGTTAATCCCACTAATTTGAAGAAGGAATACTATATACAAATGACAGAAAGGTAATTCAAAATCCTTACAACCAAATCAAAACCGGACGAGGGTAACAGCCCCCGTCGCGGGAAAAGGGAGTTTTTGCCACATATTTGGACAAAAAGTAAAAGAATCACCTTACTTATTTATTTTTATACTTTTTAGTGGGTGGGTTAAAATTGAAAAAAACTAGAAATCTAATGATGATTATTATACTTGTAGTAGTTGTTTTTGCTAAACCAATGAAGATTGAAGCTAAAATAGAGGACAAGTTAGTTGAAGAATTACTCCCTCAAGCAATGGGAGCATATCATAATTGGTCATATATGACAGGTGATGAAATTACAGGAGAAGAAATCTGGTCATCCCCTATTATTGCTGATCTTGATGGGGATAGTTCGCTAGAGATAGTGTTTGCCTCCTATGATAATAACATCTATTGTGTAAATCCTTCGGGTTTAAATCCTCCTTACTATATCGAATGGATTTATCAAACAGAAAATGATGTTCATTCTTCTCCTGCAGTAGCTGATCTAGATGCAGATGGCTCTCTAGAGATAATTGTGGGATCAAATGATAATAATCTATATTGTTTGAATCATTTAGGAATTAAAGAATGGAACTATACAACCGGGGGCAGTATTCGTTCTTCTCCTACTATTGCAGATCTTGATGGGGATAGTTATTTTGAAATTCTAGTTGGATCGGATGATAACAATCTATATTGTTTTAATCATGATGGAACTCTTGAGTGGAATTACACAACTTACAACAATGTTTTTTCATCTCCAGCTGTAGCAGATCTCGATGCTGATGGAACTCTTGAAGTTCTTGTTGGTTCAGATGACGATAATTTCTATTGTATAAGTCACTTAGGAATTAAAGAGTGGAATTATACAACTGCAGGTAACGTTCAATCTTCTCCGGCTGTAGTTGATTTTGATAAGGATGGAACGATTGAAATCCTAGTAGGTGCACATGATAGACTTTATTGCATTAGTCACTTAGGAACTCTTGAGTGGAATTTCACTACTAATGGTGCAGTTTATTCATCTCCTGCTGTTGCAGACCTTGAAAATGATGGAACTCTAGAAGTTGTTGTTGGTTCAACAGATTGGAATCTTTATTGCATTGATCCATTAGGAATTGAAAAATGGAGTATCGCATTATTCCCTATCAGTTCTTCTCCTTGTGTTGCTGATCTCGATGCAGATGGAACTATGGAGGTACTTGTAGGTGCAGATGATAGCGATCTTTGGTGCATAGATCATACTGGCTCATACGAGTGGTTCAGAATGAGTAATGGTTGGGTTAAAACATCTCCCTGCGTTGCTGATCTTGATGGTGATGGTATTCTGGAAATACTTTATTGTACTCTTTGGGGTTATTTATATTGTACAGGATTAACAGGAGTAATATCTTCTGGTGTAGCTCCATGGTATACTTTCAGAGGATCTAATTTCCATACAGGGAATAAAGATAGTGATTGTGATTATCTAGATGATTTAACAGAAGAATTTTACAATACCAATCCAAATGAAACTGATTCTGATTCAGATGGTTTAGAGGATTGGGATGAAATTTATTATCTTCCAACAGATCAATCAAATAATGATACAGATTTTGATGGATTATTGGATGGCGAAGAACTATTAACTTATAGTACTGATCCTGTGGATGAAGATTCGGATAAAGATGGTCTTTTAGATGGCGAAGAAGTGAATGTTTATTCAACTGATCCAAACGATAAAGATACAGATGAGGATGGGTACACTGATTACCTTGAAATATTAAGAGGAACGGACCCCTTAAATCCAGCAGATTATCCAATAGAAACAGTAACCCCCCCACCTGTGACAGTGACTCCTCCGCCTGAAACCATAACGCAAAACAATACAGTAACAACTACAGTTGAAGCAGGGATTATCTTCACATCTGCATTATTAACTACAACAATTGGGATCACAATAGCAGCTATCATCTATAGAAAACGACGAAAGTAAAAAAACTAATCAAATTGGAGTAGAAAAATACACTGCTCCAAACATCTTTTATTATGGATTACTAAATTTTAAAATAACATTGGATTAACTCTTCAACAAGTGTTTTAATAGCTTCAAAACTAATTTGAAGTATTCGTTTTCAAGTGGTCAAGTGTAGTAACATTAAAAGTATCTTTATTAGTTTGATTTATTGACTCTTAATAATTCCATTATTTAGCACATTGTATATTCAGTGTATTATTTCCTATACAAGAAAAATATACGTAAATATAGTTCTTACAGCATTAAATAGTTGAAAGCATTGAGTAATTTATCACTGAATCTTTTTTTCCTTATTACAACTGCAATTGTAATAATTAATAATATACTTATTATACCGTTCAAGCCAAATCCATCTGTAGGTGTATCACTTGTAGTAGGATCAGCCCAAGAATAAGAGAGAGAGATATTTATTTGTGTAACAGATACTTCTGGAGCTCCATTCTCCCAGAAATCCGCATTTTCCGCTGCAAAATATAATGATTCATTCATCAACATGCGAAAACCACTTTTTGTTAAAGATTTTTTGTATATAGCTGAAAAATCACCTATGTAAACAATTGCTGTTTGTGATCCACCATGAAAGTAATCATAGTACCTATCAAAGTTGAAGGAATCAAAACAAATCAAATCAGCATATTCTGCACTTGACCATGAGAAATCATATGTATGACGTGTATCTAAATCAGCAGACCAATTGACCATTTCTCCAGCATACAAATCAACAGTCTCTTGAATGAGATAAGTTGTTCCCGCTTGAATTTCTTGTTTAGGATTAATAAAGAATCCAGCTGTTATTAAAATAATAAACAGAAATTGTAATTTCATTACTTTCTTCAATTTTCCCGACCCACCTTTAATAAATTTTAATAATTATTATTACTTCCAACCTTATTATTTTTTTGTAAAAATAATCAAGCCAAACCAAAACCGGATGAGGGCAAACCAGCCCAACGCAGGAAAAGGGAGTTAGCTAAAATAATAATGAAAAATATAAGAATTAAATTTTATTTTAATTCATAAGCTACTCGCCAAAAATAATCATCAAAGTAAATATTTGATTCATTGAAATTTTCAACATGTTTGCTAAAAATAGTAATGAGTTCGTTTACAGAATAATAATTCTTTAAAACATAATGTTCAGAACCATCACTAACAGTTCGTAACCTATAGGTATTCTCATCTTTAGGAAAAGAAACAAGTCTTCCATCAGGGAGAAATTGAGGATTATTATTAGCAAGAAAAACACGTGAATTAGAACGAAGAGTACGATGGAAACCTGTAAGGAATAAATCAATACGATCCTTAGGAATGTGAGAGAACCAGAAATTCGCTAAACCAGCACTAAATCTATTATCTTCAAATGCTAACTTATATGCATCCATTATTTGGAAGGAAACTGGACATTTGTATGTTTTTTGTTTCGCTAAGTCCAACACCTCTTTGTTAATATCTGTGGCTGTAATATCCTTTGAAGTTGTTGATAGAAATTGGGTCCAATAACCTGTCCCACAAGCAATCTCAAGAACAGATCTGTGGCTTAAGTAATCTTGAAGCAATTTTGCAGTGTATATGTTAGCCAGTTTAATTTCAGGTTCACAATTATAGTAGATTTTTTCATAATCAGGAGCACGTTTGCGGTAATATTCTTCCATAAGAAATCACAACCGAAATGAAATGTAAAATTGTTATTATAAATCTCAAAGCCCTTAACACAGAACGAAAACCGGACGAGGGTAACAGCCCCCGTCGCGGGAAAAGGGAGTTTAAATAGGGGAGAGAGGTTTATGGGGGAGGTTATGGATATTAAAAGAATTAGCATCCACAACCTCTATCTTTTTGTTGGATTTTCCCCTTTAAATAAGTTTTGTTAATAGGTCTCTTTTTCCGTTTTTTTTCGGAATTTTCTTTTTTCTTTTTTTGTCCCGAACAAAATTTTCTTTTTTTCTTTTTCTTTTTTATTTTCCCCAATTTTCTTCTTGTTCTTTTCGCTCTATGTATGCTAATAGTACTCCGTATGTTGCTGTATTATAGGTTGTAATATCATTGTGAAACACACGTCCATCTTGTTTTATTATTTTCTTTATCAGGATTTCTTTTATTTGTTTGTTCCCCAGATCTGCTAATGCATAATATGCATAGATGTATTTTTGATTTTTGTATTTCTTTGTTTGTATTATGTTTAGTAATTCTGTTTCTCTTTGCTCATCTCTCATTTTTCTTATTTCTTGGTAATATTTTTTCCAGCTTAGTGTTATTGCTAAGTATGGTATCCAGTATATTGGTATTATTATTGACATGTATAGAAATGGTTTCATTTTTTTCTTATCATTTTCATATCTTGTTTCTAGTAGAAAGTTTTTCTCCAATTTACTCACTAAAATTTTCCCTCTTGGTTATTAATTTGTTTTTTCTTCTATTTATACCTCTCTTTTTCTAGTTTCCATTTTCCTGTAGTACCTCTGTTCCTCTTGGGAAGTTCTTCTGGTCATATCTAATTAGTGACGTTGTTAGTATGAACATAAATAGCAAGTAAATTCCTAGTAATGAGAAGTTTGCTGCATAGAATGGAATTCCTATTAAGTAAAACGAAATTATGTATGTTACGATATTCCATATTGTGTGTAATAGCACTGCGTAGATCATTCCTGGGTACATTTTTTTATTTCTATATCTGTTCCAGGCGAAGTACATTCCTAGTATTCCTGTAAACAGTGCGTGTGTTCCTGGTATCCTTATTGTTCTTATTATTGCTATTTCTAATCCACTTAACCAATCTGTTGCTAGTATACTGTATGCTATTGCATCTACTACCCCTGCTCCTGTTCCTATTATTGCTCCATAAAAGAATCCATCGAACAATCCATCTATTTCTCTTACTACGCGGAAGCATTTTCTCCACAATACTAGTCCTTTTAGTCCCTCTTCTGCTACTACCTGTACTAGTACTACTGCTAACATCACTAGGATTATTTGCCAATCTTCTGTTAGTAGATTGATTGCTCTATTTGCTAAAATGAACATTGGTATTGTAAAAGCGATGATGATTAATCCTGTTACTAGCCCCCAGAGAAAAATACTAACAACACGTCTTCTTGGTTCTTTTTCCATGACATCTTTATAGTAAAACATTATAACAGTTAATGCTCCACCAAATAATGGCATAATTATTGTAAAAATTGCCAAGAAAATATCTAAGACAGAACTCAATGAGTTCACCGGGTTATAATTTCTTTGTTTTTTATTTTATATCTCTGCATTCTTTTTTACTTTGTTATTTAGGACTTTCTTTCTTTTTATTAGAATAAGGTGATTATTTGAGAGTTTTTTTTCATTCCAATATCTGTTCTTTCTCCGGATCGTATGGTGGATTTACTATCATGAGGAACCTGAGTGCTTCTTTTCCAATATTTTCCAATTTTTGCACAGCATTTTCTGGTATTACTATTACGTCTCCTTTCTCTAGTTCCTTTTCTTCTTTGTTTACCGTTATTTTTCCTCTTCCTTGTATGATGTAGTAGAGTTCCTGCATCTCCATTTTGTGTTCCTTACTTTTCTCTCCTACTTCTAATTCCCCGTATGCTAGTGAATACTGTTTATTTCTTTCTAGTTCCAGTATTTTGCACCCATCTTGACTTCTTGTTATTCCGTTGAGTTGTTCTTCTATTTTCTTTGGTATTTTTTTGTACTTCATTTTTTGTTCTTTCCTTTGTTTTCAACCTATTCTTTCCAGTAACTCCTTTACTACTTCATCCCGATTCTGTTTTGTTAGTTCTATTAGTTCTATATCATTTCTTTTTTTCAGCAATTCTATGTAGTTCCCTCCTCCTTTTTTTGTTATCGTTGCTAATACGTTTCCAATGTTCAGGTTGTGCATTAACTGGAATTTGAATTTACTCGAGAATAACTCCATTTTTCCTATTTCATCTATGATCACTAATTCTGCTTCTTTCTCCATTTCTGGCAATGCTACTGCTTCGAACCCTTCAAAATCTACAAAGTATTTTCCTACTTTTCGAAAGCTCTTCACATTGATGTGTGCTAATGTCCCTACTTCTCCTGTGCTAATCCCTACTATTTTGAATCCTTCTCTTCTTCCATATTGGTTCTTTATTTCTTCTGTATAGAAGCCTGAACACTTCTTTTTTGTTTTCTCCAAGAATCTCATTATAGCTGTTGTTTTTCCTACTCTTGGAAATCCTGTGAGCATTATGTTTGTCATGTTCTTCTAATCTTATTTAGAAGCTCATTTATCTAAATTTTGTGCTGTTTTTTTTGTGTTTTTTTTGCTTATATTGGAAGGTTTTTATTTTTGATTCCCCTTATTTCTTTTGAAAGTTAAGTGACGTAATTTCAATTTAAGGAGAATGTTAGTCTAGCATGTCGAGTTCTTGCCCTAATTGCGGAGAATCTATTAAGAAAGAAGATGTTTTTTGTCCTTTTTGTGGAACCCCTATTAGTAAAGTTTCTTCTGGGAAAAAGTATCCTGTTCATGAAGCTTCTTCTGGTGAAGTTATCTGTCCGAATTGCAATGCTAGTAATGTTCTCAGCAATAAATTCTGCAGTTTCTGTGGAACAAGTATACCAGCAGCTCCTTCTAGTTATTCTTCTGCTTATTCTCCCCCTAAATCTTCTGAGTCAAGAACTTCTTCCTCTGGCAGCTATCATACAACATCAGCTGATGGAGAAAGAAAATGGTTTCAACCCCCTAAAAGAAAACGTTCTGCTAAGCATCCTCTTGAGTGGCTTTTCTATTTCGGTTGGAGTCTGCTCTTAATTCTTAGAGTTCTATTTTATGTTTTCATCTGCTTTGCACAAATTGCTGGTCGCAGAAGATAGTTCACTCTTTTCCTACTCTAATCTGCTTCTCTTCTCATTTTCAAGAGTTCATAATTTAGTTTTATCTTTTCTTTTTTGAGGTGCTCCACTAATGCTTCTTGATTATCAAATGTTGTTTTTATGCTTTTAAAATCCGGATTTGTTATGTAGGTCTTCAAGTGTGAGACAAAATCCAAAGCGTATTTTGGATCTTTTATTATGAAAGGCATTCCCCCGGGAAAATCAGGGCTAAACCTTGTGAATCCTATTTGTTGCCCCATTACTTCAAAAATTAAAACGTGTTGGTTTTCCCTACCAAAATATTGTTGAATTAGAATTGGATTCAAGTTGAATCTTAAACAGATCATTTGTATTTCCCCCCATTCTACATGTCTGCACTTTCCTTGAGGTTTCTCTTTTAATTTCTTATAAGGAAATATGAATTGCCAGCTTTTTTTATCTACTTCGTATCCATGTTTTTTATACAGTTCTTTTGCTGCTTCGTTTTTTTCTTCCACATAAAGGTAATAGCTTTTGCACCCTGCATTCTTCAAATGATGCATGCTTCTTTCCAATAAGTGTGAACCTAGTCCTTTTCTTTGGTGCTCTGGGTGAACCCCTACTCTCATAACATGTCCTTCGTTACCATATACTCCTATTTTGTATTACCCAATTAAATCCTTTGATTCCTTATCTACTGCTATTACTGATAACGATTTTAATCCAGACAGTCCACTTATGAAACTACTTTCCATCATTTGTTCTTCTGGAAAAATCAATTCGTCCATTTCTTTAAATTTCGACCAATCATCAGCAGTAAGATCCCTTAGATAAAAATCTGGTTCCAATTTTTTAAGACCCCGAATTCATCGTCAATTCTTATTCACTTTAATTTTGTCTTCAAAAAAAGGTTTCTGCATCGCCATATTACTCCTGTTTCTAAAAACCACCATATCCAAATTGTTTTAAGACTAGTCTTCAACAAGTTTTTTTATGTCGACTGAGAAACACATTTTATCTAGTAGATTTGTTCTTTTCCTTATTTCTCGACTTTCGAAGTTAATTTATCCATTTACGAATAAGAAAAGAGTACCAAGACAATGGGTTCCCCTTGGTGGTATTACTTCTTCTAAAACAAAAGATAATATTGTTACTATAGAATGTGAAAATGGTTTCTTGGAAATAAAATTAGTTTCACCCCTAATTTGGCGTGTAAGAGCTTCAAAATCACCATTTACTCGAGAACATATTTCCTGGGCTTCCCAAGAACCTCCAGCGTCTATTAATGTCAAGTTAAAACAAGCACGTGGATTTCTCACGATTAAAGCAGATAAAAACATCTCAGATAAAAACGATATATTGATTACAATCAATGAAAGTGATTCATCAGTTATTTTTCAGAAAATAAATGGGGAAATTATAGTTAGTGAAGAAAAAGCAATCTCATTTGGTAAATATAGTTCTTGGGGCTCTTTAACCAAAATTTCATCTAGTAAAGAATTTCATGTTGGATTTGGTGAACGAACTGGTGATTTAATCAAGAATGGTAAGAAAATGCTCTTTTGGAATACTGATCCTGCTACTTATGGAAAGAATGACGACCCCCTTTATCAAAGTGAACCTATTCAAATCAGTATAAAGAATGATGGTTCTGCTTACGGTATTTTTTATGACAATCATCATTATTCTGTAATTCATCCTAAAAAAGATAAAAAAAGTAGCATCAAATATTATACTGAATCTGAACCAATTTGCTACTACTTCTTCACTGGTCCCACTTTAAAAGAAGTATCTCAACAAATTTCTTCATTAAATGGAACTCTACCTCTTCCTCCGAGATGGATTCTCGGTCATCATCAATGCCGCTGGAGTTATTATCCAGAAGAAAAAGTTCGAGACATTGCTCGCAATTTTCGGGAAAGAAACATCCCTTGTGATAGCATTCATTTAGATATTGATTATATGGATGAATATCGATGTTTTACTTGGGACAAAGATCGTTTCCCAGACCCTAAGGAATTAATTGCTGATCTGAAAAATGATGGATTTAAAACAATCACAATAATTGATCCCAGTTTAAAGGTAGATCAGAATTACAAAGTTTTTGCTGAATGTATTAAAAACGATTTTCATTGTAAATTACCTGTTGAGCGTTCTTATGTAACAAGGGTATGGCCTGGTAAGAGTATCTATCCTGATTTTACTAATCCTGATGTTCGTGAATGGTGGGGAACTAAATTTAAGTCACTTTTTGATATTGGGATTGAAGGTATCTGGATGGATATGAATGAGCCTTCAACTTTTACTTTTAAAAGAACTGCACCTGATGAAGTTCAACATAATATGAATGGTCGAGGAGGAAATCACCGTGATGCCCACAATATTTTCGGTCAGAGTATGGCAATGGCTACTCGAGATGGTGCAGAGAAGCTTCGTAGTGATTTGAGGACATTTATATTTACTCGTAGTTGTTATGCTGGTATCCAAAGATATTCAGCTAGCTGGACTGGAGATAATTACAGCAGCTGGTCTGGATTACAGCAAACTATCCCTATGCTAATTAATATGGGTCTAGTGGGTCAAACATTTGTAACAGTAGATGTAGGGGGATATTCTCTAGATTGTAATGCTGAATTACTAACGAGATGGTATCAACTTGGCATTTTTTATCCCTTCGTAAGAAATCATACATCAAAAGGAACTGTTTCACAAGAGCCTTGGGCCTTTGGTGAGGAAACTGAAAAAATAATTAGAAAATATATTGAGTTAAGATATCAACTTATACCTTATCTTTACACCCTTGCTTGGGAAGCTTCCCTCTCTGGTTTGCCATTAATGCGACCATTATTTATGGAATTTCCATCTGATTCTGAAACATATAAAGAGAAATGGCATAATACTGAATTCCTTGTGGGTGACAAACTATTGGTAGCTCCTATACTCACAGAAGCAGCCAAAGGAAAGAGTTCTGTTAGCAGAGACATCTATCTTCCAAAAGGCAAGTGGTATGATTATTGGTCTAAAGAATTACTAGAAGGTGGGAAAACCATACAAAGAGATGTGGATATCGATCAATTACCACTTTTCGTTAAAGCTGGCAGTATCTTGCCTTTTGGTCCAATAGTTCAGAATGTAGAAAAAGCAATTGCTTATCCTTTATTCATTGAGATTTTTCCGGATGAAGAAATGTTTGGTAATGTCTATTTAGATGATGGTTCAACTAAGGCTTTTGAGGATGGAGATTATTCTTTCCTTTCACTTTATGGTGTTGATAAAAGAAAGACTATTTCAATTGATGTTTCTAAAAATGGAAATCGAAACGATTTACCCTCAACAAATAATTCAATACACTTTGGAATTTACGATAATCGAGTTCCCAAAATGGTACTTGTTAATGACAAAAAATACAGAAGCAACGATGAATCTCAGGACAATTATTGGGAAGTAAATACCAAAGAAGAAATACTACTGATAGTTATCAAAAATCCTGAATTTCCTCTGAATATTGAGATTACCTACTAGGTCTCTGAATTATCTTCACTTAATTCAGTGAAATAATACTTTGTTCCGGAAGAATAGCTAGCATCTTTGATTGCACAACCTGCTTTCACAAATTTCTCTAATTCATCTGATGCTTTCTCTAGAGGCCAATTTGTTTCCATGATGACTTCTTCCAACGTGAGATACCCTTTATCTTCCGCCATTTTCAGGATAATATTTGCTTCACTTTCAGATGGACTTAACTGAATCCAATACAATCCTTCATGATCTTGCTTTAAAATAAGTAAGCCATTTTCATCAAGAATCTCAACGGCTTTAATTATGTCTTTTAAATCAGCTTTTACTCGAGGATATTCTCTATTTAGAATCGCATTTATTGCTCTAATCGCTATAGGTGTATCACGGGATTCTAATTCGTAAGTCATTGCGATCCTCAAAATGAAATTTCCAAGTTGATCATAATATTTGCTTTTACCAATGAATTTTGGTTTTTCAAGCTTTAGAATGCCTTTCAAAGCTCCAGCTTGTTCAGCAATTGCCATTTCTTTATAATATCTCTCTAACAAAATTGCTGCAACATCTTCAGAGGATTGAATATTAGTTTTCGCATGATCTTTTTGTGCGAATAATTCGTCTATCGTTTGAATATGCTCTAATACTTTTTTTACTAGGTCTTTTATCTTATCAACCTCTCCAAAAACGAGTGAAGAATCCAGTTCCTTGAGTTCCTCTTTAAGATCCCAACCACAACTGAAAATAATGAAATCAAAGAGCAAACTATTATTAGCTATTAGTTTTTGCGTTTTCTCAGGGGTTCCTGGTCTTATCCGAAGGTCTTGTGCTCTAGCTCTATCAATGAGAGATTCCACCCTAGTTCTTATCTGTGGAACTAAGCGAGCAGCTTCTGCTATTGTTTTACTTGATGCTTCAGAATTAATCACAATTTTCCGACTATCAAAGAGAAGAAAAATACATGCTTGATTTAATTTCCCCTCATAGATCTTCAACTTGTTCAAATCTCTGGGAGTATCAATCAAATTTTTTAAAGCAGAAAGCTTGTCTTCACTCATAAAATCAGCCTAATGATTAAGTCCTATGTATCTTTTTCTTATTTTGAGTCTTAAAAATATATGGTAATTTGCCTTTTTTCTTAAAAAATACCAAAGGAAAATTGGAATTCTTGTTCAATAATTTTTAATAATAGTTAATAAGTATATGACTAGTAAAATGATCGAGGATAATCAGATGATAGAAATTCAAAGAATTATTAACAATAAGACAGCTAAGAGTAAGAAATCTATCGTCGGTTGGCTTGTAGCAATCGGTGTTGGTAGTATAATTGCTATGTTTGTTTTTGGAAATGCTGGTAGTGCTATGGGGATAATTTTTGGTGCGCTAATTTTTGCTGGAATTGCAGTTGGCGTATATTTTATTTTGAAACGAATTGATGATTTGCCTGAGGCATTAAATTAAGAATTATAATTTTCCATTAAATTTTTGTTAATTGTCATTTGTTTTGATGTTTAGCTATTTAATTAGACGTAACAAATGTTTAAATCAATACAGAATTAGTTGAAATGATTAATCAATTGGTTAAGCAAACGATTGAATGATTCATAATCAGTTAGAAGAATACATTTATATTTTTGGAAAGCTAATGTTACATAGCGTGCATAATGCCATTTGGCACGCCATTTTGAATATTGACTATCTCCTGTTTCGACGCGGGGCGGTTCTACTCGAATCGGTCCCGCGTCTTTGATTTCGAACGAAATTTTTTCTGAAAAAATAGAAAAAAAGGAAAATATTCATGCATCTTTCCTTCTGAAGCTTACATTTTCCTTCTACATCTAATCAAGAAACACATAAAGATAATGAAGAAAGTCAACGAAACTCTTCTTGCTCTCATGATCTATCCAGTTGGAATACTCTAAAATAGTAACAAACTCTATTGTAGGGTGAGAAATTTAATAGTAATTATTCTCGGTGATTGTAATTGATTGATGTTGAAATTAAAGCTAAATGTGAAGATCATGCTCGCATTAGGAATATACTGAAGAAAAAAGGGGCACTTTTTGGTGGAGAAGATCATCAAATCGATGTTTATTTTAAAAGCCCAGCTGGTAGATTGAAAATTCGTAAAGGCACCATTGAAAGTGTTTTGGTGTATTATATTCGAGATAATATTAAAGGAATTAAACCCAGTGAGTATTATCTCTACAAAACTCCTGAGCCGGAAAAACTAGAGGAGCTTCTCAAAATTGCTCTTGGGGAACTCGTAACTGTTGAGAAGAAACGAGAGATTTACTTTATTGATAATGTGAAATTTAACATTGATGATGTAAAGGGTTTAGGGAAATTTGTAGAAATTGAAGCCATAACAACTAATCCCGAAGAAATTGAACATATGGATGAAATAGTTCGATCCTACATTAAATTATTTGATATTAAAGAAATTGATATTCAAAGTCATTCGTATAGCGATTTATTACTCGAGAAGAAAAATGGGAGAAGCTGACCCCCCAATTGCATGAGGGGGCAGCTTACTCTTTCCCCTTGGATGGATAGACGCTTTATTCCTTTTCCTCTGCGACGCCAAGCTTATCTGCAACAAGCTTTTGTTGGCAAACAGGACAAGTCCCTTTTACTTTCACCCACTCGAGTAAGTGCTCTTTGTGGGCGACATTTTGGCAGTGGTAGCATTCTAGAGGTTCTGAACCAAAACTAATTGGCAGTTTACAGACAGAGCATAGAACTGTATTGATCCCACAATTCGGGCAAACCTCATTGATATTTGTCCTTGCTTCTCCACATGAAAAGCATCTCACAACTCGTTTTTCTATTCTCTCCCTTATAGCTTCGTGATCTATTGGCATTGCAAACTCTGTAGGAGTTACACCCAAGCTAATCAAACCAGTTATCTCAGTTACGATTCTGTTCTTGAATTTCTCAGGGGCTCCTTGATAGGCTAATTGTAAGTAATTAAGTGATGTTTGTAATTCATTTGCATCCTTTAGAGCTATACCCAATTCTTCAGCAACAATGTATAATGGTATATCGAGTTTTTTTCCTAGAACTTTGAATTCTTGATCTTTCATACTGTTAAGGTTCTGGAATTCCTTTTCTAGCGCAGCTGCTTTTTCAGTCCCTTTCATTGCTCTAATTTCTACGATTCTTTGTAGTGGGTCTATTAGCCAATTCAACATGTCTATCCATTCATGTTGTCCGATCACTTCTAGCGAGTCTCTTGCTTCTTGCCAAAAAGCTAATCCATCATCAAATTTGCCTTGATCCATCAATTTTTGACCAGAAACTAATTGCTCCTTCACTTTGAATTTATGGAAATGCGAGACATATTTTGGTTGGAATTCTTTTGCCATGTT
This sequence comes from Candidatus Heimdallarchaeota archaeon, assembly GCA_019058165.1. Lineage (GTDB taxonomy): Archaea > Asgardarchaeota > Heimdallarchaeia > JABLTI01 > JABLTI01 > JABLTI01. The sequence continues at coordinate 6,870 of JAHLVZ010000023.1, read as the reverse complement.
TATACCTGCTTTCCAATTCTTTTCTAGAGAATATTTCTGTATTAGATTACTGAGCGCTTTTTTCTTGAAAATTTTAAAGTCCAGTCTAACTGGTTCTTCTGTTGTAAAGTGTTTATCAAATGAATCTTCTGTTTTTCGCAAAATCATCATTGCTAATCCAATGTAGATTATTATAACTAGAACTGCAATTATTCCAAAAATAATAAACAAATCATTAACTGTCACATGGAAAAGATTTGTTACACGTATTATTGATTCAAATTCATAAATTCCAGCTTGTGTTGTAACTGTAATTACTACAACTTCATCATACATTGCTTCTGGATCGGATCCTTTGAAAACAAAATCAATTGGATGTGTTACAGATATGGTTTCTCCTATACTAAATGGTGTACTGGATGTATAATTTGATGCTGCCCCGCTAATTTCTATTGTCCCATTGAGTTCTTCTGATAAAATATTCTCAACAACTACTTGGTAAGATTGTGTTTGAATTAATTCATTTCGTAATTGAACTGGTGTCGGTGGGGCAAAAACGTGGATATTTGGAATATAATCTATTGAAATTGGTATTTCATCCTTATTTAGTTCAACAGATCCTTTTGTAATATTCAGCAGTATTTCCTCATTTTCATAAGCAACAGGAATGTTTCCAATACTGAAGTTGAGATATTCAGGCATTGAACTCAACATTTCATCTATTGAAGGATCAAATGTTAAACCAGCATGAAGATATAAATCACTTCTAGGATTAACCGTACCAGCCAAGTCCGTAGTTTCAATATACAATTGGTTTTCATAATCTTCAATTAGTATCTCAGCATTGCCAAATAAACGATAAGAAACATGATGAGGATAATAAAACTCAATTGCAAAATTACCCAAGTCATTTTTACCAATCCAGGAGGATATCTGGAACTCGGATAAACCCAAATTAGCACTTGATCTTATTTGGTAGAGATCAGTAGTATCACTATTAACCTCTGTTAATCCAGAACTCGTCATGACCACATAATCACTCTTTATTGTCCCAACTAAATCATAAGTTGTTTGAATTATCTCATCAATTCCATCGTAATCTATGTCCACCATTAAACCATCAAATGACCAACTTGGATTATAGCTCAAACTTATGAAATCTGGAGCAATTATTGGATTTACAATATCAACAATATTAAGACAAAATGGATAGGTATCAGAAACACCTACACTGTAAGAACCGAATAAGGCTACACCTCGAGAGTTTGCAGCACCAGTATCATACAATTTCATTCCATAAACTCTGAAAGTATCTGCACCAAAGGAATAGTATTCTAATCCTGTTAGACTGAAACTGCGAGTACTACCTCGAGTAATTGAGATTACTTGTGTAAAGGATTCCAAAGAAGAAGAAACTATACCTGCGATGATGAAATGAATATTGGCAGCTTCTGCGATCATATTCATCTCAATCAAGTTTTGGTTTGTACCATTCCAAATGTAAGTATTGGTAAGATTATAGATTTTGGCAGATGAATTATAACTGTATTCAGCTAAGGAATAATTTGTTGGATTTGTGGTATTTCTACCGAGAACAAATAACTCATATTTGCCATCACTATCTACGTCTATGATTTCAAAATCAGATATTTCCTCGAAATGAGGTTTAGGTATAGAATAAGTATAATTGAAATCTAGGCTGTTTGAATTTATCTCGAGAAAATCAATCCAATGTGTGTCATTAAGCGGTATTTCTTTTAGTAAAACAATCATTGGATTTCCTAATTCACCATCAAAACGGTTATCAATTGAATTTCCGGTTAAGTAATTTGTTTCATTGTATGCAGTTGTATCAACATAAGAAGCAGTATTCTGGTAGTTAATTACGTCTAAGTTTTTTGTAAAAGTAAATAATTCAATAACTCCATGTTTCATATTTGTGGTATTTTCAATGCTTCCAATTGATGCAATACCACCACCAAAACTTTGAGCTGGATCCAAATTGAATACTTCAACAAATTTATATGAATCATTGAAGTCAATCTTGGCTATTTTGTCATTACTAAAATCATATTGAGTGTTATCATAAAGAAGGTATGAATAATCCTCTACAAATTTTGGCTCAGATAAGATTTCTCCAGTTCTCGATAAATTAACTGCAAATGCTGAGATAAGGATTGAGACAATAAGCACACTTGAGATTATAACATAAGCAAAGAACTTATTCCTCATATCATTTCCTCCTTCTGTACCACGAAAGCAAAGTTAGTACTACTAATGATAATGAGAATATAGCTATAATTGTGAGAAATGATGGTCCTGCTACATAACCATTATAATATGGATCATCTGTTGTTCTTGGAGTACTACCGATATACAACGAGAATCTTCCTGTTCGCAAGATTGTTTTAACCCAGAAGTAATACGAACCAGTAACCAATGCAATTGCTTCAGCAGCGGTAGCAATACCAATTTTGTTCCATGTTGAGTCAAAAATATGAACTCTCACAATCAATTGACTGTCATACATTATAACAGATAGGAATCCTCCTTCCGAATCTGTTACTTCTGATTGAATAAGAATAGTTGTTATTTCTTCATCTATAGTCCATTGAATATGATTAATATCTGCTCGAGAAACACTATGAACATAATCCCATTGCACTTCGATTGCAGAACTGCTAGTGTCGCCATAGAATTTTACGGATACTATTTTGTTAGTACCTAATGTTGTAATTTGATAAATTGAGTAATTCCCTACTTGATGGACTAATAATGCAGTAAAGTCTACTAATGGAAGGAATTCAAATGTTAAAGTTTGTTCAGAGCTAATCCATAAATATCCAATCGTTTGAGTATCCAAGTCAAAACTAATGGTTTTATTTGAATCATCACTAATTAATAAGAATTCTACTGTTATTCCGAACGGCTTTGGATCTTGTTGAATAGTTAAATTATAGATATCCGTTATACCTAGATTACTCATAGTATCCAATGCTGATATATAGAACGAGAAATTTTGTCCTTCTGTTAAACCAGTAAATAATTCGACATAAGAATCACCAATTTTTGTTGTTAAGGGAACAAAATGCCAGGTTGGTTCCGGAGGGGTATTTAGATCATCATCTGTCCAATACAAACTCGCTGAGAGAATTCCTGAAGGATCTCTTGGTGTGATCGTCAAATCTAAAGTGAAATCATTCACTGATTCTTCAGTTATAATATACGAGACTTGGATTGAGGGGGGTGCCAAATCTATAATTATATACATAGAAACTTGAGTATCCCAGGATGGATTTGTATCACCATCTAATTCAATCCAAGTGACATTTGCATAAAGATTGACGAAAAACTCTCGAGTCAATGACATAGTCCAGCTCTCAATGAGTTCTGGCAAATCAATTGGTTCAGGGAGTGATTGCATATCTTCTAAATTAACGCATTCTCCTCCTGTATAGTCAGCAATCCAATTAAATTGGTTCTCAACAATTCCACTTATCCCGGTTATGACGGAGTTTATCTTGACACCTTTCTCCTTCAAGTTTGTTACAGCGTTCAACAATTGTGAGCCATTGTAATAGGTTTCTGAACTCCCAACTCCTACTACCATGCCGGGATCACAATCTTCATCTCCAACAATGATGAGGAGTTTTGGAACTTCATCTCGCCAATCCCAAGTATTTGCCAAGTATAAAGCATCACCCCAAGGTTCGGTTCCACCATTAGGTGTGAGCTCATTAATCAAGTCATTAATGGCATTAAAATCATCTGTAAATTCAACGTAGTTATTTGGACTAGCAGTTGGAAATTCAGAATATTTATTCCAACCATACACAATCATACCCATTCGTAACGAGGAAATTGTTTGTGTAAGTCGACTAGTCATTGCTAGGAATTCTGCTTTTACAGAATTAATCTCTTCACCCATTGAACCACTTGAGTCAAAAACTAAACAAACATCTGCAGAATCAAATAGCTCACTACCAGTGAGTGAACTATTTAGGATAGCTTCTATGTTTAGTATAACAGAAGATCTTGGGTTTAATAAGGCAACAGCTTGTTGAACAGGATAAGTTGGGGAAAACTCAGCATATTCACCATCTAGACCAAAATCAACTACAATAGTACTTGCAGGATTTATTCCCTGATTATCAAGAGTTAGATTTGCTAAAGCCACACCACCTTTTCCAATTGTTGTAGCGTTTGTTTCCAAAGTGATAACTAAATCCTCTTTAGCTTCAATGACTACAACATCGTCTGTGGTGTCAACTTTAGCTTCACTCTTCGCAAAATTCATACACAGACTTGTTAAAAATAAAGTAAAAATAAAAACAGTGATCATATTTCTTCTTCGCAATTTCATTCATCCACCCAATTTATTACTCGAATGCTATTACTTTCCCTTGCTTTAGCATTGTATAATATATACCCCCGAAATGATTTAAAGAATCTCTATGAATAGTTTCAAAACTGTTCTGAACAATTAAAAACAATAAAAAAGAAGAAAAAAAGATCTTCTAGCATTTCAGATTATAATTCAATTCTTCATCATCTAGTGTGAAATATTTCTTCATTGCATTAGCAGTTAAACATGAATGAATTGGTAAGATATACATTATATCGCCAATTTTGACTTTCTTGATTATTTCAGGTGTTGTCTTAATTATTCCATGTTCTTGACTTATTGATTTGACAAAAGTATCCTTAAGTGATTTGCCCCAACCTTTCCCTTCTGGTAAAGCTACTAAACCATAAGTATAGGTTTTATCTTCTCGATAAATAATGTCTTTTGAGAGATGTATTGCTCCACCGTATAAGACAATCTCATTTCTATCTTCATGCTTGGCTACAACTGGACAGGCGAGAGCAACTGCGATGTCTTTTTCATCACAGGCTTCAAGTTCGAGTTGTATTACATCATAAAAGACAAAATTACCTGGACGAATTTCATCAACTTCAGAGAAATCAGATATAACACTACAAGTTGGAGTATCGCCAATTGATAATTTCACTGTAGAGAATCCTTGTAGGAACAATCTTTCTTTAATGTCTTTTAGTTTAATTACTGTATCAGCGTAGATTTCCTCAATCTCACATTTATTTTTAGCATTATACGAATGACCAGTATGAGTTAATAACCCTATAAAACGAAGTTTTTCGATATCTCTTATATTTCGGATTAATTTAGATAAAACAGTTTCATTATCCCAGTGTATACCAGTTCGATGATAATCGGTATCAATTTTTATCCAGATGTTTACAGGAGAAGATAAATTCTTTTCTAAGAAATCAACTGCTTCTTGTGATTCAACAAGTAATCCAAGATCAATTTTCTCTGCTAATTTATTGATCCTTTTAATTTGCTTAATATTCACAGAAAAAGCTAAGGTTATATCTTTCCAACCATTTTCCGTAAAGTATTCTGCCATATCCACAGAAGAAACTGTAATTGCTTCTACACCATTCTGTTTGAACCATTCACCTATATCCGCTGAATGATGTGTTTTGAAATGAGGTCGAAAAAGTACTTTGCTTTCTTTAGCTTTCGCGGCCATCTTTTCGATATTTTTTAGCACTCGATCTTTATCTACAAAAAGTATTGGTTGGGTTACTTCCATTGTCTTCACACACATCTAATATGCATTCTACAAATAATAAATTGACTGAAAAAAGTTGTTATTAAATAAATGAATAAAAAAAATAAATTTAAGGAGTAATTTACTTTACTTACTCCTTGTTTATTCTAGTATCGTCGTTTTCTATATATGAGAACTGCAATTGCAATTCCTACTATTGTTGTTGCTATAACAGACGAAAAGATAATCCCTGCTTGAACTGTAGTTGTAACTGTATTATTCGTTGTAACAGTTGTAGGTGGTGGTGTTATTGTCTCAATTATCCAATCAACAACTAAATCATAAGTTAAGATTGCATCTGGATACCAAGATTTGGTTGCTGTTACGCTAATTGTTTCTGTTACATCAGAAGCTGGAAGGACTACTTCGTAGACACCTGCACCGACGAATGTTGCTGGGTAATCTGTTCCATTATAATTGACGGAAACAGTAGCATCATTTATTGGTGTTTCTGTTTCATCATAAACAAGATATTGGATTGTGTGTGTTGGCATTGCTAAATCTTCATCATAGACATCAATGGATAATACCGGAGAAGCGTACGGAACATAGACATGAATATACTGAATCAGCAGCACGGGTACGTAGAAAATCACAGGAATAAAGACTGGAACAATTACTGGTATGAAAACGAATCGAATTGGTTGAACAATGATATTTACTGTTATATCAATTATAGTAATTATTTCGATAAACCAGAATTCAAAGTGGAAAATAAAAGTAAGTTCCCAAATTATAATCGATATGAATACAAAGATAATCTCAATGTATGCATAGACAATTACCACCGACGTCTCGTAGATTTTTATTTCAAACGTATAGTAAATAATCACTATTAAAAGTTCAATGATGGTTAAGTAGATGATTATTGTGATATCGAAAATGAGGATTACTATTCTTTCCAGTATTAAGAGACCAAAGTACCAGGTAATAATAAAATATTCCCAAATTAAGACCACTGTTAGAAGACTAACGATAACAGTAAATCCTATCCAACCAATTGTAACGCTTTTACCATCCCAACCAATACTAATTGAAGGACCAAGGACCCAATCGATTGGAGCTGGTGGCATAGTACCATCGTACACTGGAGGACCAAAATCAATGTGCATGTAATCTTCAGCTAAATTATAGTTCACAAGAAGCAATCCTGAAGGGGTCATAATATCCCATGCTGATTCATTGATTCGAGAGATCATGAACAGACCGCCATCAACCAGTAGAACTCCAGCTTTCATTGCAACATCATGTGCAC
>JAHLVZ010000153.1 GCA_019058165.1 Candidatus Heimdallarchaeota archaeon | reverse complement strand
GTATGCATTCTTGCCATATGTTTCACCAGTTGTCCTGATGTTTCGTATCAGAGCTCCATACCTTTCCCCCTAAACGGATGGCGAATCCTTGGGAAAAAGTGACCCGATTACGAACAGACAGCATTTCAGCTATCTTACCATTATTCATCAGAATATGGAAGTAATTGAAGTGTCAAAACTTCTATTATTAAATATTGCTATGGAGTGTCTAAATGCTTTGACTATTAGAGAGAAAATAACTATTTCTTAAAAAGATCCTTTCTGGGTTCAAATTTAAAAATAACTTTTGCTTTGCCAGCGATTGTGACAGATTTGATCTCGTCTTCTGTTCCTTTAATAACCACTTCAATTATACTTGGTCGGTCTAAGGATTCTCCTTGTTCAATGATTAGAGTACCTGGTTGAGCAAACCCTCTTTTGATAAGATAAGCTCCTAAAGCACCATTCGCTAAACCTGATACAACTGTTTCAGGAGAACCTCTTAGCGGTTCAAATTGCCTAGTATAACTAGTGGAACCATCTAAGTATGTATCGAAAGTATATAGATGAATGCCAGTAACTTTCATTCTTCTACAAAGACGTTCAATTTCTTCGTATTTAGGTACTAGAGCATCAGTCATTTCTTTGCTGGAAATTAGAATCAACAATTTTGGACTCCCTGTATCTGCTATTACGAGGGGAAGTTTCTCATCGGATTCTATCTTATCTGTTCGTATTCCTAAAATATCTGCGAGAGCTTGTATATTTAATTCAACGTCTCTAAATTGAGGTTTTTTCAGAGTCATATATATTTTGTCTAGAACATCATCTTTCCATCGGATTTCTGTTTTATATATGCCTTTTTTTGTTTCCACTTTAATAGATGCTTTCGAATTTTCAGGAACAATTTCCCCAATATCAGCAAGAAGCCATAATGCTGCAATTGTAGCATGTCCACTAAGAGGAACTTCTTTCTTTGGAGTAAAGTATTCTATCTTAAAATCTGCTTTTGTACTATCAGAAACAAATGCAGTAACTGAAAGATTCATCTCTCTGGCAATTGATTCGCGTATTTCTGTAGAGTATTCCTCTTTCTTATCTAGGACAATTGCAGTTGGGTTTCCTAAGAATGGTTGACTACTAAATGCATCTACTTGATAAAACAATCCAATAGTTCTCCTGTTTTTTTTTATTCGCTATTAGATTAGTCTGAACTTAAATTCCTTCTTTTTTTGAGCATATAAAACTTTTCTTGGTGATAATTCAATGCCTACTTTTAGGAAAACTCTGATAAGCAAAGAAAATGATTTGAAGAAGAATTAATAATCCTTATTTAAAGAAAACCATTAACAATAAATATTCGAAAATTATACTCACATCTATGGTATTTCGAGGTTAAATTCTTGTCAAAGAGAAGAAAAGAAAAGAAAGCAAAGAAAGATGATACTTCTGAAGTAGTTGAGAAAGAGAAAGGTAAAGAAATTAAGAAAGAAGAGAAAATTGAACCGAAAAATGAGAAGAAAAGAAAAGGTAGAAGAAAGGCAAGGAGAGAAAAAGTAGATCCGGAAAAAATTGCTGAAATCGAAAACAATGCTTACAATTTATTATTTGACGATGTTAATCTATTCCTTCATGAACTACCACATATGAGTCTGAAAGCTTTACGACAAAGATTAATTCTTATAGATGGGAAGATGCTCTGGTTAGAAAAAATTAGTGAAATTGATCTTCTAGATGAGGAGAGTTCTGATGATATTATTGATATGGAAATGGAAATGTTGGAGTTGGGGATAGATTTGGAGACAGCTGATGAAATGAAATCAGCTTATGAACCAGAGATAAAGGACTTTAACCTTTCAGCCTTCAAAGCTCAAATTGAAGAAGAGAAAACTTTTGGAGAAAGTATAAAGGATATTGTCAAAGAAATTGAAATGGGTGATTTAGAGAAACCTATTGATGAGCTTATGACTAAATTCATTCTTTACGATTTAAGAGCTCAAATGGAACGAGCAATAAATGAAGTCTTCAAAATTGAAGGCAAAATAAAGAAACTCAAGAAACAGGAAGGAAAAGAGAAGGAAATTAAAGCTTTAGAAGCAGACCAAAAACATGCTGCGAATTCGCATCTCAAAGATGTACTTAACAAGATCAAGAAAGAAAAACCAAAAATGATTCTGTCAAAAGAGCTCATTACAGATTTCAAACAATTAACAAACAAGAAAATCGTAGCATTAAAAGCTAGAGAAGAGAAAGAATTTGAACAAATGGTAGATGACTTATTAAAAGAATGAAGAATTTAAAAGGTGAATTTAATGGAAGAAACAGAATTAACCGGTGTTATTTCAAAAAAATTTAATGAATATATTTTGACTACAGATGAAGGCAAAGAATACAAACTCTTTGCTATTAGTCCTTGGGAATCCGTACCAACTGACTTTGATACTGCTAAATTTGAGCAATTCATTGGTGATACTGTCAAAGTCTATGGAAGACTTTCAGGAAGCGAAATATGGAATGCCTTAGTTCATTGCCCAGACAATGAAGATACAATTACTCCAAGCTTAGACGATCTAGTCATAGATAAAATTGAAAAAGAATGAATAAGCGATGAGTTTCATCGCTAAAATTTACTGAGCTCTTCTACGGCCATATTTTGTGGTATCAAAGAAAGGATATTTCACTACTTTTGCTGGATATGGTTTTTCTCTGATCATTATCGTTAGTTCTGTATCAAGCTCTGTATAGGCTAATGGGAGAATTGCCATTGCTATTCCTTTTTTGGTAAGAGGTGAAATTGTTCCACTAGCAACTTCTCCGATTTCTTGACCTTTGTGTTGTATTTTGTAACCATGTCTTGGGATGCCTTTCTTTAGAAGTTCCAAACCAACTCGTTTTCTAGTCATTTCCTTCAATGTTAATTTGTTTTCTTCATTTACAGTAGGATACTTCTCTTTGAGTGCTTCTTGTCCTATGAAGAATTCTTTATTCATATCGATGAAAATTCCTTGAAAACCTAAATCCATTTCAAATGGATCAAATTCAGGAGTGAAATCCTGACCTGATAATGGTAATCCGCCACCAAGTCGCAAAGTATCTCGAGCACCTAATCCACAAGGTAATAAACCAAATGGCTCTCCCGCTTCCAAAATAGCTTTCCAAAGTTTAATGGCTTTCTCAGCAATTGTGTCTTTAGTTCCAATAACAGTAATTTCGAATCCATCTTCTCCTGTATATCCAGTTCTGGAAGCTATGACATCAATTCCTGCTAATTTGGTTTCGAAGAATCCCCAGCTTCTTGGGATTTCTATATCAGTCATAGTTTCTAGAATTTTCACACCTTTCGGTCCTTGAAGAGCGAACATAGCGGAATCTAAAGTGAAATCATAATAATTAATGTCTAAATCAGGATTTTTTTGTTTCTCATTATCAACGAATTTCACCATCCAATTCCAATCATTGACTCGTGGACCTGCATTACAAACGAAAATAGCAAAATCTTCACTTTTTCGCATTGTGACACAATCATCTAACATCCCTCCGTTCTCATCGAGGAGATAACTGTACCCACAGCGACCATCTGTTAACTTCATAAGATTTCGTGGTAAAATTTTGTTTAATATTGGAAAAGCATCTTTACCTGTAAAACGGAAACGACCCATGTGACTTACATCGAAAATTCCTGCGTTCTCTCTTACAGCCATATGCTCCTCTCTTATAGATGAAAATTGCATTGGTAGTTCCCAGCCACCAAATGAAGCCATATCACCATTTTCTTTATGCCATTCATAGATTGGAGTTCTCATATCTGTCATCAAACTTTCCTCTAAAATTTTTAACTAATTATATTATCTTTATTTCTGGAATCACAATTAGCTAGTCCTTTAAAAATTTTAAGGGAAAATCTAGATTGTAGCTACATACAAAAGTCCTACCACAGTAAACCTCTAGATAGATTATTGAGGTCAAAACTTTGGCTAAAAGAAAATCTTTCACTGTTATATTTTGTTTATTTTTTCTTTTCAGTTAATTCTCACTTATCATTCAGTAATATTAATTCTGCAACAACTTCAGACCTGTATCAAACTCTCAATAAACCAATTATCGGTTCATTTTCTGAGGATGTGCTATTATCAACAAGTGATTTACATTTCGCACATCATGTTGAACCAACAATTGCTATTGGTCCTGATGATCAGATCTTTGCTGGTTGGAAAGATACAGATGGACATAACACAGGTGGTCTTAGAGTTTCATTTACAAAATCTTTAGATAATGGAGAAACTTGGTCAACTTTTAATTATATGTCATATTATGCAGGGTTTTTAACTGGACAATCAGATCCTTGGTTGGTTTATGCTGATGGTTATTTGTACTATGCCTATCTAGAATATAGCAGAACAATAACTCCACTTTCGCATATTACTGTAGCAACTAGTATTGATTTTAGGAATACATGGAACAGAGTGAATGCAACCGGTGGGGTTGACTTCGCCGATAAAGAAATTATGACTGTAGATTCTGCTGGAAATATCTACGTTGCTTACGATGACATAGTAATGGCGAACGGAACAACATATATGCGATTAACTCGATCAACAAACCATGGACAATCATTTGATGAGATAAGTATTATTGCTGATAGTGTTTCAGATCCAATCGATCACTTAGGACCTTATGTTACAACGGATAGCCAGAATGATGTGTATGTGGCTTGGTTGTGGTGGTCATTAGATGCCACCTGGGGTGATGTTTACGTAACAAAATCGATAGATCAAGGAGTAACATTTTCAACCCCTGTAGATATCAATGCAGATTCAGAGAATGGAACATTCACTGCATCCCTAGATGGACGACCAATGAAAGGAACTCTACCTGTTATCAGATTTGATAATAATGATCGATTATACTGCTTTTGGGCTGAATTAATTGACTATGACGAATCATGGGGTACTTTTCTGAGATATTCCGATGACTATGGACTCACTTGGAGTGATCGTTATACAATAAATCAAGTTGTTACAGGAAATCAATGGCAACCAGATTTGGATATAGATTCACAAAATAGATTACATATGGTTTACTATGATCAACAAGGAGATTATTTCAGACCGTATTATCGAATGGCATATTTCGAGGATACTTTATCCACAGTTTTAACAATAACAGATGCTATCCCCATTAGCGATGAAGCAACCTCTAATTCCTTTACCCGACCTGGAGATTATTTCATGGTTCGAGTTGATTCAAAGGACATTCCTCATGTAGTTTGGTCTGATGGAAGAAACAATGAAATGGACATCTATTATAGTCATGGTATTTCTTATAGTAGTTCAAGAGGTCTTATAATTGGTTTGAGTGTAGGTATTCCCTTAGGTAGTATTGCAATCATTGCAGTCATTGTAATAGTAGTTTTACCTCGAAAGCGTTGAATATACCAACTCTCCTTTCTCCTTTTTTTTATTACCTTCATAGAATAATAAATGTAAAGTAGGAATAATCAAATATTTGTAAATAATATCAATGATGAGAATATACCTGAGAGAAAGAGGAGAATGAAAAAGCACTGGATAGTTAAAAAAGAACCCTTAGCTGGGTCATCTACAAGTAATATCATTAGACTATTATTTGAAAATAGATTCAGAGTGCACCTGAAATATTTACCCAGATTATTTTTTGCCCTTTTTATGAGTATAATACTCATGCCTTTTAGAATGATTGAACGAATCTTTTTTTTCAGGAAAATTCGTAGAACAGAAATTAAAGAGGACCCAATTTTCATTATAGGTTTATGGAGAAGTGGCTCAACTTACTTGAATACCTTATTATCAAAAAATAGGAATTATGGGTATCCTCACTTTGCAGATACAATATTAACAACTCATTTTTCCCTAGCTTTCCCGAATTTGGCAAATAAACTAGTGGATAAATTCTTGCCTGAAACCAGACCTTTTGATAATGTGAAAATTTCCAGTGAAAAACCATCTGAAATGGAACACAGCTTAATTAGTTATTGTAGCTGCTCATTCACTGATTGTATGATTTTTCCTAGGAATTTCTGGAAATACGTAAGTTATGTTACCTTAGATGTTTCTCCTAGAAATAAAAAGAAATGGCTAAAGTGGTATTTGTTCAATATGAAAAAAATAACTTACAAAGAAGAAGGAAAAAAACTGATTCTAAAAAATCCAAGTAACACTGGGAGAATAAAGACATTATTGGAATACTTTCCAAATGCAAAATTCATCCATCTACATCGCAATCCCTATTATACTTATGCCTCTTCGATTAATCTACATATAAAAACAAGAGAAGTTTTCTCTCTGCAAAAATGGGATGAGGGAGAAATAAAAGAGTCAATCTTCAAATTGTATCAGAAAATTTACGAAGAATATTCTAAGGATATCTCATTAATTCCTAAGGAGAATTTCATTAACATATCCTATGAAGAATTCTTAGAAAATCCACTTTCAACCATTGAGAAGATACATCGAGAATTGAATTTGGAAGGTTTTAAAGAATATAAACAGGAATTTCAAGAATTTATTCAAGAGCAGGTAGACTATAAACCAAATGTTCATCAGATAACAGATGAAATTATCAAGGATGTCAATACAAATTGTGATTATGCTTTCAAGCTATTTGGTTATGAAAAAGAAAAATAAATTCAAAAACTAAATGGTAGCGCGGGGTAGATTCGAACCACCGATCCCAGGGTTATGAGCCCTGTGGGCACAACCTAGCTACC
>JAHLVZ010000152.1 GCA_019058165.1 Candidatus Heimdallarchaeota archaeon | reverse complement strand
TGGTTTCCCGTAAAGGAACAAGGTTTTATTGGGAGTAGACAAGTGGCAAACGTCAAAGCTGTTGATGGTGTCAATTTAATTGTTTACAAAGGTGAAACCCTTGGTTTAGTTGGCGAAAGCGGTTGTGGTAAAACAACTACTGGCAAAGTTATTGTTAAATTAGAAGTTCCTACAACAGGTCAAGTATTATATCGAAATCAAGATATCTATGCTTTCCATACAAAAGAAGATGAAATGCATTTCAAACGAAATGTCCAAATGATTTTTCAAGATCCATATAGCTCATTAAATCCGCGAATGCTCATAATGGATATCGTTGGCGAAGGACTTCAAATACATGAATCTAAAATGCCAAAATTACAAAGAGAAAAACAGGTCTTCGACTTATTGGACTCAGTCGGTTTGGAAGATTATCACGCAATGAGATATCCTCATGAATTCTCTGGAGGACAAAGACAAAGAATTGGTATTGCTCGAGCATTAGCAGTCAATCCAGAACTTGTGGTTGCAGATGAACCAGTTTCTGCTCTCGATGTGTCTGTTCAAGCACAAATCCTAAATTTAATGCAAGACCTTCAAAAAGAATTCAATTTAACGTACATTTTTGTTGCACACGATCTTTCCGTCATAAAGCATGTAAGTGACAGAGTTGCAGTTATGTATCTTGGAACAATAGTAGAATTCGGATCAAATAGACAAGTCTTTACACGAACTGCTCATCCTTACTCTGTTTCATTGATGTCAGCAATTCCTCGTCCAGACCCAAGACGTAAAATGAAGCGAATTGTACTTCCGGGAGAACCCCCTTCTCCGATGAATGTTCCCTCAGGTTGCCGATTCCATCCCCGATGTTACAAGTCTGATGGAAAGAAATGCATTAAAGAAGATCCACCTGTCATTGAAATCGAACATGAACATTACGTTAAGTGTCATTATCCAGAAGTGTAGGGATTTTTTATCCTACCTTTCTTTATATTTTGTTTCTCATAAATTAGCATTCTGTTTTTGAGCGTAAAATCTTTTATTACTAGATTACATCCCTTATTTTGAGGTAATTTATCAATAAATTCAAAAATAAAAGTGAATATTGAATCTACAGAAAAGACTTAATAAAATGAAATTATATTTGCTATCAGAACAAAATCGGTGAATTCTATGGAACCATTACTGGAAGTAAAAGGTCTGGTCACGAATTTCTTCACAGAATCAGGTATAGTTGAAGCTTTAGCTGGAATTGACTTAACGGTATTTCCAAAGGAATCTGTTGGAGTTGTAGGTGAATCAGGTTGTGGGAAAACCCAAACAGCATATTCAATTCTCAGAATTCTAGCTTCAAATGGAAAAATTATGGATGGGCAAGTCTTATACAAAGGACAGGATCTTGTTCAACTAGCAGATTCGGAAATGAGACAGGTTCGTGGAAAAGAAATCGCAATGATTTTTCAAGATCCAATGACTTCTTTGAATCCTGTACTAAAAATCTCTGATCAGATGATTGAAGTAATTGCAATGCACAGGGACGTTTCTGAAATTGAAGCAAGAGAATTAGCTATTGAATCTTTAGCAGCAGTGGGTCTTTCAGACGCAGCTGATCGTATTGATGAATATCCCCACAAATTCAGTGGTGGTATGAGACAAAGAATTTTGATTGCTAGAGCATTAGCACTTAGACCTTCTTTATTAATTGCAGATGAACCAACCACTGCATTAGATGTAACTATTCAAGCACAAGTATTAGAGATTATTAAAGATATGAAGGAACAATATAATCTCGCATTAATGCTAATTACTCACAATCTTGGAGTTGTTGCCGAACTAACAGATAGAGTACACATCTTTTATGGAGGTCGTGTAGCTGAAGTTGCTTCAACTTATAATATCTTTACAATGCCAATGCATCCGTACACTATTGCTTTACTTGAAAGTATTCCCTCATTAGATGTTGAAAAAGGCAGACTAGCTACAATTCCAGGAAGTGTTCCGCAACTCATTAATCCACCAAAAGGTTGTAGATTCCATCCTCGATGTAAATATGCTAAGGATAAGTGTTCAAAAGATATACCTGTTATGGAGGAAAAAGAAACTGGCAGATTTGTTGCTTGTCATTACTGGGAAGATGTAGAAATTAGTGAGTTGGCTGAACAAGTTATGGGATCACATAAAGATAAGGTCAATCAGAAAGCTTAGTGTTTAATTTGTTGATGATTTGTTAAGGTTTCAAAAACTTTACAAATCATTTTTTAGATTTTCTTTTTTTTGTAATATACTCAAAATTCTTTTGTAATTCATTTTTAAGAAATTGAAAAGAAAATAAAAGAAATTGAATTGGTATCAAACCAATTCATTCCTAAATGTAAACATTCAGTCTATTCTCTGAGTCTTGGATCCATAGCATCTCGTAAGGCATCGCCAACAATATTAAACGCCAGTACCAGGAAGAATATTCCAAAGCCTGCAACGAATACCTGTTCTGGATTATTTTGCAGATTTAATACACCATCATTGACAATTCTTCCCCAAGACACTGTTGAGGGATCACCAAAGCCAAGGAAAGTTAGACCAGCTTCTGCAAGAATATTGCCACTCATGTTTAGAGTTGTAATAACAATAATTGGTGCAAGGATATTTGGTAATATGTGCTTAGTAATAATACGCCAATCGCTTGCTCCAAGACAAACTGCTGCTTGAACATATTCCAGAGTCATTACTCGTCTTACTTCTGCTGAAACCAAACGAGCTAGCCCAGCCCAACCAAAAAGACCGAGTACTGAGATCATAATTGCTGAATGGTTTAGATTCTGAAGGAATTCTATTCTTCCTGATCTAAGGAAGGATACTGCAACAATAGCTATGAGTAAGAAAGGTACTGCTAAGAACATATCAGTAAGACGCATGATAATTTCTTCTGTTAGTCCACGATAATAGCCTGCTAATAAGCCAAGTAAAACTCCTATCAAAGTTGATACAAGTGAAGCAACGATTCCAACAATTAAGCTAATTTTGGTTCCCCAAATGACTCTTGCAAGTAAATCTCTTCCAAGTGTATCAGTACCAACAGGGTATTTTAGACTTGGCCGTTCATCTGCACCTCCACCACCATATTTATCAAATAGTGGATCAAGGGAGGTTGGAAAATCGGGAGATATTACAGGAGCAAGTACAGCAATTATTGCTACAACTAGTATAACAAAAAAGCCATATATTGCTAATTTGTTCTTCTGAAATCGTCTCCAAACAAGGGTCCAATGTGAGGGTGATTTTTCAACTGGAGCTTCATCGCCGATACGTATTAAATCAGCTGCTGTTTTCTTCTTTACTGTGTCTTTTTCAATTGCTGTAGCCATATTTTTTCCTCCATTTATCAGAGTTCAATCCGCGGATCTACCCAGACATAAGCTATATCCGTCAGCAGATTCGCAATCAGTATCATAAGTGTAATAATCATACTAATTCCCATAATCAATGGGTGATCAAGTCTTTGTATATATTCAACAAACTTCTGTCCTAATCCTGGATAGGAGAAGACCGTTTCAGTAATTGGCGCACCAGCAAGAACTCCGCCTATGAATAAACCAATGTATGTTACTACAGGCAGAAGGGCATTCCGTAAACCATGACTAATCAGAACTGCACGTTCGGACAAACCATTTGCTCGAGCAGAAAGGATATAGTCTTGTCTTAGGATTTCCAACATAGAACCTCTTACAAGTCTTGTGAAAAGAGCTAAGCTTGCAAAAACAAGAGTAACTACTGGTAATATCATGTACCAAATCGTGTCTCCCATATACGTGAAGAACGATCCAAAGAATTGACCTATATTGCCAGACCATAATGCACTCCAATCCGTCGGCAATACATTTGTACTATGAGCCTTTCCTGCAGGGAACCAATCTAATCCTCTTCCTGCAAATATGAAAATTAGTAGGTTTCCGAATACAAAAATAGGCATTGATAATCCTAATAATGCTAAAGCGCTTACACCTGAATCCAACCAACTGTTTTGGAATCTTGCTGCAAGAACTCCTAAAACAATTGAAATTACTAGAGAGATAAGAAATTGAGTTGATTGAAGTTTTAGCGTTTCTGTCAAGTATTTACCAATTTCTACTAAAACAGGTTCTCTACTAAAGAAAGTTAAACCAAGATCTAATCTAGCAAATCCCATCAACCATATTAGATATTGTTGCGTTGGTGGTTGAGACAATCCCAAGGCATCTCGCAACCGATCAATATCTTCAGGTCTGATATGGGGGTTTTGTTGAACAAGATAAGCAAGAGGATCACCAATCATATACATTAAAGCGAAAGTAATAATTGAAATCCCAACAAACAATGGGATAATTGTGAGAATTCTTCTAAAACTGTAAACAAGGACTCTGTTACCAACTAATCCTCTAAACCATTGGCCAATATTAGTACCAACTTTGGTAACTCTTTCTGGGGAAATTTCTTCTATATCTACAGCTTGTGCATCAGACATTCTTTTTTTCAACTCCAATTTTTAGATTTGGATTTTGTCCTTAAATTATCTAGAATATACCATCTAATTGGATACATATCAAAGTTTTCATTAATCTACCAAACAATAGTATTTATACATTACTTCTAGTTGAAAAACATCATTTTAAATTTTTCCAGTGAATAAAAAGTAGGGAAATTGACAATTATGTAATAACCATGCCACAGTTTTTACAAACTTGTGACCCTTTGTCAACTAATTCTCCACAAACTGAGCATGTAAGTACTTTCTCTACTTCATACAGCTCATCTTCAGGAATACTTAGGAGGATTTGTTGTCCTTGGAGTCTAGCTCTAAAACTTCTTGGATTACCCAAAAGTTTCATTATATCTTCGGGCAGAGAAATTCTATTCTGGTTATCTACAGCTAATCGTCTTGTTTCAGCGAGGTCCCGGAGACGAATACTACTCCCATGTGTTGCAAGGATAACTCCATCCTTGATTTCGATAATCCTTTCAGCACGGGAAGCAACCTGTTGTGCATGAGTAGCAATTAGTAATGCAACTCCTAATTCACGATTAATATCATCTAAGACATCTAGAATCTGCTCACCAGTTAAGGGATCCAAGGAAGCAGTAACTTCATCAGCAATAATTAATTGGGGATTAGTAACTAATGCGGCTGCAATGGCAACACGTTGACGTTCTCCACCTGACAACATATTAGGTTTATGTTTAACTCTGTCACCTAGACCAACTAGGTCAATAAGCATGGAAGTTCTGTCATCGATTTCCTCTTTTTCCATTCCAGCAAGATGACCGCCAAGTTTCACATTTTGACTAACATTAAGATGAGAAATTAACTTTGTTTCTTGAAAAACAAGTCCTGCAAATCTTCTGCGTTCGCGAACTATTTGTTCACCTGATAATCTTGAGATATCTCGAGAAATACCAGACCAAAAGATTTTACCAGAAGTCGGTGGTAATAGTCCAGCAGAAATATTTACAAGTGTAGTTTTTCCAGCACCTGAAGGACCAATTAATGCTACTTTCTCTCCAGGATAAACTGTTAAAGAAACACCTCTTAAAGCCGCAGTCTCTGTTTTCTCACTTTGATAAATTTTGTAAACTTCTTCAATATTGAGAATGGGCATTTGAAATGATGGATCGACTTTCATCTTAATCCCAATTTTAATATTATGAACTATTATTTTACTTTTCTCGTTTCATCGAGATTTAGTTCTAAAGAAAACTGATGTGATGAAGATTTTTAAATCATTCATTTAGATTGATTTGTAGCTAATTTGTTGAGAAAAATGGAAAATCTCTCATATTTCAAGAGAACAAACTCATTAGTCATCATTTATAAAGCTCGTTAAATTTCGAGTTAAGAGAAAATGTTAAAAGTATTAAAACATAAAACGAATCTATGAGCGCTATAAATGAGAAAATTGAAAAAGAATCAGCAGAACCTGCTGAAAGCCGGATTGCTTCAACATGGAAAGAAGCTAGTAATTTTCCAACGAAGCGAATATTAGATTATATTGGACCTACAGGTCTCTGGCTCATATGCTTTTATTTGGCATCAATTTTTATGATGATTGTACTAAATATAGCTAGAATCGGTTTTACAGGTGAAGCAATTTTTAGTGCACCAACTTATTTTACCCAATTATTCATTAGTTATGGATTAAATGCCGGAAAAATTGAAGCACCTCCTCCAGACATTTTATTGGAACTTCCAGCTTACCTTGATGTGGATTATGGTTTGCAAAAAATCGATTTCGCTAATGCTTTAACATCTGGTGCATGGCTATTCGCTCCATTGGTGATTTATGTCCTTGGTTTATTTTTAGTCATTTTACCAGGATCAGGTTTTCCCCAACCAGTTGGTGATTTTGATTACTTAACTAATTTCCAATATTTCCATCACTTTGTTCCATTCCTTGGATTTACAGTGGATCCAGAAACAAATATTATGACTACTACTGGTGCTTTCTACTTCCTAATTGCTTGGTTACCAATAATACTTGCATGTCTCATTGGTGCTTTTGTAACTAAGCGAATCTTCAAGGAAAAGAAGAACAGAAGTATAAGCGTATTGAAATTGATGGTTTTTAACCTCGCAGCAGGTTTCATAGTTGGTATGCAGATGGGAACAATAACAGGAGAGGTAAACTTCAGAATTACAGGCGCTCTTAAAACTATCTTTACAAACTCATATGACAATACTGGTTATTACTCAACAGGCCAATAGCAGCCAAATACCATTTTGATTGTTTCATGGTTCGTGAATTTTATACCAATGATTATG
>JAHLVZ010000151.1 GCA_019058165.1 Candidatus Heimdallarchaeota archaeon | reverse complement strand
AATATTGACATTGCTGTTGGATTAGATTATCCAATACTACAAGATTTCTCCCCTGAAAAAGCAAAAAGACTCACAAAGAAATCACTAGAAAACATCAAACTCTCAACTAAGAATATTCGCAACGGTATTGAAGTGATGCCCGTCCTACACGGAACAACACCAGAAGAAATACAGAAGTATTTTGTTAATGTAAAGAAAATCTCAGATTTCAAAATATGGGGTGTTGGGGGCTTGGTTCCTCAAATGAAGCAATCCTCTACTTCTCATACTAGATACTTTAACATACTTGATAGAGTAATGGAAGCAAGAAAGCAGTTAAACTCAATAAATGAAGACCTATTACTGCATGTGTTTGGTGTGGGGAGCCCACTTGCCGGATTGTTGTTTTTATTAGCAGGGGCAGATAGTATCGAAAGTATCTCTTGGATCATGAATGCTAAATACTTCTTAGTTTATCAAGATAAGATTGGTGCGAGAAAAGTTTCAGAAAAAACAACCATGTGTACTACAAGTGTCAAATGGAATGAATACAATTGTTCTTGTCCTATCTGTTCAAAACAAGATCTAGAAGAGATAGAAAGAAAAATGAAACTAGGTGGAAATGAGGGATTTAAGAACAGAGCAATGCATAACGCCTATGTTTATCAGCAAATTCTCGTTGAAGCAAAAGAAGCCATAGGTGAAAATCGTTTAACAGATTTTTGCAAGGAAAAATTAGGTAATCATCGCTTCTTCAAAGGAATATTAAAATACGCGTTAGAAAAAGTGGAAAAATATAGTTAATTTTACATCTGTACTTTAACTACTTCTTTTTTGAAATCTTGAGGATTCATATCAAGAGGCAAGTCAATTGTTCCTCTAGGACCAACGGCAAAAATACGATTCTTCAAACCACTTACAATGATTTTATTGTATGTAAAATTGGCTATGACTGAATTTTCACAATCGGTGTATGATATTAGTTTTGGAACGGAAAAAACAGTATTGCCATTCTTATCTTTTGGATAAATCGGTGATTGATATATCTTCTGCCAATCTCCTAAATCATCCCATTCTTCTTGATATTTAACAGTTGAAAAAGTCATTTTTGGAATTAGAAGTCTATGAATAACTTTTGAGAAATCACAGAAAGGACATTTTGCCAAATACTCATCAACATCCTTACAAGTATCCATAAGCTTCGCGATTTCTTTTAATTGAGTTTGTATTTTCTTTAATTCTTCTTCTGAATAAGGATAAATTTCCTTTAATTGCCCTATTGTTACATTTCTCTTTGAAAGAATTTGTTTTTTCAGATATTTGTTGCGAATACAGACAATCATTGTTTCTGCTATCATGTCATCCTTCGGAATTGTTCCTTTTAACATAAACTCAATAGCTTTATCACCTTTCACTTTAATGTAACTAAAAGCAGGATTTCTTGTTCCCGTTGTAAGAACAGTGCCACTTTGAAACCCATCTTTTTCCATTTTCTCAAGTATTTTATTCACAGCAGATTTCACTGCTGGACTATGGTATTGATCACAAGCAGCAACAATAAGAATATCATTTTCTTCTGCAATCAATGATGTTGCAATTATTGGAGAACCAGTTCCCTTGCCGGGATCAGAAAAGACCTTTGTAGGTTGCATTTCTTGTTTTCCAGCTTTCTCAATAATTGAAGGAGTACCAAAAAGATAGGATTCATCGTGTGGAATGAACAGAAGTGGCATGACTAACATTGGTGTTCCATCAAAAGGATTGATTGGAATCTCAGGAGTATGTTTTTTGCTGTTCTTAATAGGGATGTTTAGATTCAACGTTTTAAAAATAGGTGAAAGCCTGGTACTACTCCTCTCTGTTCCTATACCTAAATCAATTTCTATCTTTGTTATCTCTCGAGCAAGCATCACTATTTTCTTCATAGAAAGCACCTAAAAGACTATTCTGCTTCTGCATTTTAAAATTGTTCTGATGAAATACTGTATTTAAGAAAAAAGGAGAAAAGGAAAGAGTTCGC
Source organism: Candidatus Heimdallarchaeota archaeon (assembly GCA_019058165.1). Classification (GTDB taxonomy): domain Archaea; phylum Asgardarchaeota; class Heimdallarchaeia; order JABLTI01; family JABLTI01; genus JABLTI01. The sequence continues at coordinate 4,807 of JAHLVZ010000151.1, read as the reverse complement.
TAAACGTAATAATATCTGCTTTGAACCAAGCATTTCTCACAGATAATCTCTACAGCAAGGAAACCAGTAATGTCTTCAGGTTCGCCTATAACACCACAACTGGCACATACTGCATAGAAATCTGTGTAAGAAACTATCGCATCGCATTCCTTACAACGAACAATCTTTTCTTCACAATAATCGCAGTGATCCTTCTTAATATCAATTGGATTATTACAGTAAAAGCAAGTAATACTGAAATCTTGTTTCTCTGAACATGTTTTAAAAACAATATCATCTGCAGTTAGTTCGGAACCATTATCTCCGTCAGAATCAAAAACACAAGAAAGTAAACGAAGAATTTCATCTTCTGATTCATGAGTTAATTCCGCTAGCTTCCGTACATCAATTTCTTGGTTTTCAGGGACTCTTAATAAGAGCTCATAGAGAAATCGTTTATCTTGTTCACCCTGTGCTTCTTTCTCAAAATCTGATTTAAATCTAAAAACATTAATTGTTTTTAATCCTACAGAACCAAAAACAGCTAGAAATATTAGTGCAAGAGCAACAACAGGACCTAAAACATACAATCCAAATATACGTTGATAATTATCAGGTTTAATTGGATTATGGTTGTTCATTACCTCCCATTCATCTTCTAGAAGATCTCCATCGGTGTCGACCAGCAAAGGATTGGAATGGTAAGTATTTACTTCATCTCCGTCTGACAATCCATCTTTGTCAGTATCCGGACAATGAATGTTTGTAAAATAAGTCCTTATTTCAGAGTAGTCATCAAGACCATCGTAATCTGTATCAGAGTGAAAAGGATTGCTTTTGTGTATTAAAATTTCTAAACCATCACATAAACCGTCACGATCTGTATCGTATAACATTGGATGAGTGTAATAGGTAAAAATTTCCAAAGAATCTAATAAGTAATCGTTATCGGAATCAGCCCGATTTGGAAATGTTTTGTAATGATAAACTTCTGCACCGTCTAATAATCCATCTCCGTCAGAATCTGCTACAGTGGGACTACATTGGTATTTGTATTCTTCAATATCTGGTAAGCCATCGTTATCAAAATCACTCTCTACTTTATTTTCTACCTTGATATCAGTTACTATTTTGTTCAGTTGCACTTCTGCAGGTATTTCCCAGTGATCATTATTAGGATCTAAAACTATTCCTTCTTGATTTGAATTGGGGAATCTTATTTGAGCTGATAATAAAGCAATACTCAAAATACCAATTAAGATAATTAGATATGAGTAGTTACTCTTTAGAATCCCATTTTTTATTTTTGAGCCAAAGGCGTTCAAATATACCAACCCAAACTATTTTTGACATTCAACTTTTATAATCTAGACCTACTATTTTTTAGCCTAAAATATTCTTTCCTCTTGAATATCAACTTTCATAGTTAACATTCATTACTATAAAGATTATCGTTACTTAGGAATATTCATTATAAGCGATATAATCTTTCAGAAACTAGTTTTATTATCAATATCCGTAGTTTATCCAAAGATTTTAAAGTCAATTCTGACCGTTGCGGTTTTAATTAGAGAAATTGGTGAAGTGTAGTTTGGACAAGTACTCTCGTGAGGTAATGACTGCTTTATCTTCAATAGATTACGATAAGGCTGTCTCAAAATATCTTCTCTCATATGACATTGAGAATTGGAAAATCTTTACAGATAATTACTTTAAACTTACACCTTTTGAAGCTGAAAGAATTTTTGATGTAATTTCGAGAAAAATGGATTTTCACATGATTATAGATATTCTATCCCTATCGCACATTATAGGGAGCTCCATTTCTTTATCACTTTCGCTCATCAAAATTTTCAGTAAACTCGATGTCAGTAATTTCGAAGAACACATTAGTGCTAACATCCTCAAATTATTGCAATCACCTATTGCTGAGGAAAGAAGAATTGGTCTTTTCATGGCCGGATATTTCGATCGTGATGATTTCTTTGATGAAATCGAGAAAATGTCTAATTATGATATTTTATTTGAAGATGCTTATTTCTCTTTAGGATTAATGAGTGATTCAAAAATCGTAAATCTCTTGAGTACAAAATTTGTTTTTCTAAGTAAAAATCATATTCAGCGACAAGCAATTGCTAAAATACTCGTGCAAAAAGGCAATCCGTTAGCTGCGCTTTGGTTATTCAAAAACAAAGAGTTTGATTTTAATACTTCATTTTCAAAATCTATCTATATTGCACGCGAATTAGCATGGTTAGGTATTAAACCTGCCTTGTTTTTGGATTCAAATGATGATTTTCTACAACCTATAACATATAAATTCCTAAATGCCATTTCAGCTATCCTTTCATATGATATAGAATTAATAGCAGAAATCGATCTCATAAATACAACTGAAAAATTAATACAATTATTAGAAATAGAACCAACTATAGATTTAATCAAAACAACCTACACCATAAAAAACGCTGTTAAAGAACTTTATTTCGATGTGGATCCTTACTCAATCAATAAAGAAATTAGAGATCAAATTACTAATTCTTGGAAAATATTGAATAAATTCCCAAATGAAAATATCTTTGAATTTCTTAGAACTTATGTCTCTAGTTGTTTATCGCCAGATAATGAAGAATTTATTTTAGCTTTAAGAATTATAGGGAATTTTCATTTAAATGAATTTGAACCAAAATTACTTGGAATTGCCAATGAGAGGAAAATATCTCCTGAACAAGATTATGAATTAATTAATTGCTTGGGTAAGATAGGCAATGTTTCATCTGTTGATTATATAATTTCTGAAATCAATCGAAAAGTCAATACTGGTAAGAGAAATAATTCATCTCAAGAATCTAATCTAGTACATTCCGATTTAGATTATATTGATGATTTTGATAATGAACTTCTCCGAACAATCAATCAATCTTTCACTCTGGACGTGTTAAGCTGGTTTAATTTTGATTTCACTGAATTGTATTATTGGAATGCTTTATTTGCTTTAGGTAATCTGAGGGATGAAAAAGCTTTAGCTACACTTCAAGATGCGTTAGATGATTATGATCCCAAGATAAGATATCAAGCAATCAATAGTATCAAATCATTAAGTGTTTTAAATGATACAATAGAAGAAAAACTCGTAAATTTATCCTTACATGAATCATTTATGAGTGTCCAAAGAGAAGCTATACTCGCACTTGGTACGCTAAATTCTCAGACAGTTATACCAATTTTTATGAAATTAATCTATCAAGCTATTGAAGAAGGTATACTTGAACTAACAGAAGAAGTTGATGTAGTCTATGAAAATAGATGGGATGAAGATAATTTCGAGGAGAGCACCACAAAAACTAAGAAAAGGGATGTAGAAGAAATTGGTGCAACACATAAAGTAAGTGAAAAAATAGCTGCAGCAGACAAAAAACTTGCTGAGAGTGATATATATCGATGGATTGATCGCTTGAATTCCAAATCCTCTAAACCAATTGAATTGAGAGAGGATTTCATAACATATGATCATAACGATCCAGAACAGATTGATTTCTTTGAAAGAACCACTGATACAGATATTTACGAAGTCTCTGAAATGCATTCAGAAATCGAAGAAGATAAGGAAGAAGAAGAATGGCTTTCTGAGCTAGGCGAACAATTCAAGAAAATAACGATTCTAGATAGTATAATAGAATCATTGAAAGTAACAACAGCACCATTACCAATTTCTCAAATTAAGGAATTAATAGAACATCCAATTGAAGAAGATTTATACAAAGATGCCTTAATTATATTAGCAAAAACAGAAGATCAATTTGCTATAAATGAATTAGTGGGATTGTTTGATGTTATGGATTTCATAAGAGCAAGAGAGATTTTTAATTTGCTAGCAAATACTGATTCAAGTCAAATTCCAAAGTTAAAGAAAGCGATTAGTGATTCTCCGGATTGGATACTTAAACATAATCTTGCCAAGAAGAATGGCAAATAGAACAAAGAAAGAATTAATTACAAACTATTTTATAATTGAAAGATATAAACTGTGTTGTGGTTAAAGTGTCAGATGTAAGTCAAAATTACCAATTCAATCTCCCAGTTTTAAGAACCGTCTGTATACCAAGAAGGGTTTGTTTTGCATATTTCACATATGCACCATTAGTTGCTTTTATTTTGAACTTAATAGTTCTACCAGGTCACTTAATCCTATTTCCTTATTACTGCATAGTAATTCTTAGCCGAGGAAGACCACCAAAAGCACTTTATTATTGGGTTTATTTTAATTCTGCATTTCTTTATGGAGCAATCCATGAAAAAGAAGAGGTCTGGCGAGACTTTGGTAGCCTTTATTACATTTTTATAGGGAATTTCATTGCCTTTGGAAATTGGGTTCTAACAACTGTTTCTTTAGGTCTAATCTTTCCAATCTTCATCTATATTGAAGAATGGCGATTACTTACAAATGTAATTTATAGGTTGACCTTTGGAAACTGGAAACGCATTGTAAACGAATGCCCTGAAATGAGATATAATAGTGGTGTGCAAAAACAAAAAGAAGAAGAACGAAAAAGAAAACATAAAGAGGTAATTCGTAAATCAAAAATGCATGATGTTAAAATTGTAGATGTTGATGAAGAACTCGAAACAAAGAAGACAGCTAGTATTTGTCAAACATGTGGAGAAAAAATCGACACTGAAACAAGTTATTGCCCAAAATGCGGTAGTTATATAGGGCATTGATTGAGAAGAACATAAACTTCTCATTCCATTCATTTTTTAGGTTTTTTAATTTTCTTAAGATCGATAAAAACCTTCGACAAATTTAATTTGTTGAGCTGCTTTCATA
>JAHLVZ010000150.1 GCA_019058165.1 Candidatus Heimdallarchaeota archaeon | reverse complement strand
ATCAATTACCACAGCCCTTATACCATCACCGGTAGCTGTGTCTCTTTTTATGGCCGATTTTAGGGCTTTCAATGCTACTTTTAGTCCTTCTTTTTCTGTCATATCTTTTTCATACATGGCTTCAAGAACACCAAAAGCCATTGGTGAACCCGATCCAGATGAAAACCAGTCATCTTCTGATAATGAACCTGCCATATCAAAAGAGAATATGTGAGGACCTGTTTGATCCCATCCGCCAACAATTAGTTGAACATAGTATGGGAAGTATGCACGGTATTGATTATAAAGCATGTTTTTGACAAGATTAGCAATCATAGAAGTCTTTGGTCGTCGTTTTCGATCAAGCTCGAATAAACGAATTTGGGCTTGCATAATGTCGATGATATATTGAGCGTCAGAAACTAGTCCGGCAATTGTAATTGCAGAGAAATCATTTAATTGATGAACTTTCTTTGCATGATCCGAAGCAACTAAGTTTCCCATGCTTGCTCTCATGTCAGCAACAAGGATTGCACAGTCTTTACATTTAAGACCAACTGTTGTTGTTCCTTTTGCGAGTTGTTTTTCAATATCTACTGGTTGCATAAAATTTCAACCTCAAATTAATTACTTTAACATTACATGTGATTTCATTATTTAAAATGACTAAGTAATAGTAATGCAAGAATTTTTCAAAAACTCTATGAAAATAAACCTTTTGTTAGTAAAGAATGATAAGTAATTATTATTTTTTGAAAAAGATTAAGCTAATTTTCAGCCAAATTATTATGACTGCTAAGCCATGCTGAGAATCTTTGTTGGAAGTCAATTTCAGAAAGTGAACTTCTCCTCCACCCTTCGTAATCAATTACAGCATTAGCACCCAAAGAGGTGAGAATTTCAAAAAAGTACCTTGAAAGATCATCTAGTGCCTGTTCATAAGAGAATTTTTGGGAATCGTGTTTATCTGGTAGAATGCTTAGGATTGCTTCACCATCAAAAACATGTAATGTTGCGGAAGCGCGACTATCAACTAATTGCCAACGAACAATCAAATCTTTTCCTTCGGTATGGGAGATATAACGAAATGAGCCAAACCATTTACCCACTAATAAAGTAGCAATTTCATCTAAAGGTAGTTTTTCATTGAAAACAATTCTTTGTTGTAAGAAATCATCTGTAGATTGCTGCAAATCAACTGCATTTTGCACTTTAATTACTTCTGAGAGAACAGCAGTTCCTTTGGTAGAAATAGAATACCCAATACTATTTTTGCAAATCAAATTCTTAGAAAGAAGTCTGTTTACAGCTTTTGTTATTTTTTGCTGGTGTTTTCCAAGTTGACGTTTTATGCCAGAAAATGAAAATGAAGATAAACCTTCAGTAAACATGTCTGTAGTTGCTAAAAGAAATAAAACTTCTAATTCATCTTTAGTTAGGTAGGAGTATTCTTCGGTATAAAGTATATTTGATCGGATGTTAATTTCTACTGCCGGAGGGGCGTTGATACTTGAAAAATTGTCAGTATAGAAATCCATTTAGTTTACCTACTTAAACTGCAGTTAATATTTGTTATACTAATATTTAATGACTTACATTCATTAACTTAGTGAAAACTCGTCTATTTGCTTTAATTATTAAGTTTTTTTAACATAAATATTTGTGCGTATTAATTAGTTTCCAAATTAATTGGAATTAGTTCTTTTTTTCAGATGCAAAATGAATAAAAATCTAAGGCGATTAATATTTTATAGGTGAACCATCCATTTATTACCATAGTTGGTTGGATTTCCGATGTCAAAGGAAAAGGAAGCTGAATTAAAAAAAATCTATTTGGAAAGATTACGTAATGCAGACTATAATAATATACCAGAACTAGTGGAAATTCTCCCACCAACCATTATGAACATCTTGGATTCAAGTATTTCAACCGCTGAAAGCCTATTTGTTACAGCACTTAAAGCTCATATGAAGAACATTCAAGAGCAATTCCAAGGTGATAACCCAGAGGGAATAAATAAAGCATTAACAGATCTCGGTTATATGACAATTCAAGAAATTGCTGAAGCAAATTCATCAATAATCGCAAAGGCATTAAAAATTAATCTCGCGGATGCCGGAGATTTAGTTTTATTTGCAATGGAGCTTTCTGTTGTCCAAGATAAAATTGAACGAAAAGATGGAAAAGTATCTATTGATGCTCTAGACACAGAAATTTCCCATTATTTGGGACAATTAGATAGATTGGAACAGGACAAGAAATTGAAAGTTCTTGTTGATGAATCTGTTCAAAAAATACATGATACAATAAAGCTTCCTTCTGAAGAACTTGAAATTGTTGAAGAACAAAAAGCTGAAATTAAAAAAATACTTGAACAATTTACCACAGTTTTTCCATCTTGTACAGGTTTTGCTATGTACAATAAACGAGGAGAGGGTATCTACAATTTTATAGTAGATAATAATGCAAAAGAAACGCTAACAAACATTCACAATACTTTGCCATCATTATTCTGGAAAATTAGTTTAGTCCTAGAAGAAAAAAATGAATACGGTTGGGTCAATGCTCAACCACATTTAGTGTGGATAGAAGCTATTAGAAATCGAAGTATGAAAAGACAATTAGCATATATCGGTTTATTCGTTTTTGAAGCTGAATCTCGAGATGGAGTAGGAACTGCAACACCAACTATAAAAGGAATAATTAAGGAAATTGAACGAATAATTTATGGAAGTGTCATGAAAAGCTAAGATGATTTATGCTAGATTTTATTCCTTTGCTTTCAAATTTTCATTTAAATCAGTTATTTCTTTCCCTCTACGTTTTACCTGAATCTTCGAATCAACACCGGTTAACTCTCTTTCTATTTTCATTATATCGATTTTGGATAATTGCTTTCGTAACATCTTTTTTTGAATTAGTAAAATTATTGTGTCTTTTATTGTTAAAGCAACAGCAGGATTTGATTTAGTTAGCCAATTCATGTAAACAACAGCTTCTGGTTCAAGTGCTTTGTTTATGATTTCAGTTGCTCTAACTTGTCTTTGCTTCATTTGGTTTGTTTCTTTTTCTTGCTGCTTCATGGCAAGTTCTTTCTTAATGTTCTGTGCAAGGAGTTCTTTTTTTCGTTTTTCACGAAGACTATCTAATTCACGGTCAGGTGGCATTGTAAATACTCTCGAGTAGGTTGTGTATGGCAGTAATAATTAAGTGTTTGTGTAAAGTCAAACTTCCCTTACTCAATATTTGCATGTCTGCCTTTCATTTCAGTTTCTGTAATTCCTTTATGAACAGCAAGTTGAGCTATGATGCTTTCAATAACAATTGCAACAGCAAATTCGAATTGTGTTTCGATGAATGGTTTGGATTCAGACATTCGATTATACCAGCTATCAGGATCCATACGTCCAGGGACTTTGACCAAAAATTCTACGTTGGAACCGAATTCTGAGTCAATTATAGATGTAAAACCGACTGTAATCATCTTCTTCTTCTTGGCTTCAATTATAAAACCATTTGTAAATGGTGTGCTTCCACTCCCGCTAATAGCTACAATTATGTCATTTTTCTTTCTAAAACGCCAATCATCCTGGAGGTGGATGTTGTAACCAAGATGCTGAAATCTCATAGCATGCATCGAAGCGATGATGCCACTTAAACCAGCCCCTATCCAGAAAACTTTCTTTGAAGAAGCTGGACTAAGATCTAAGAATAAATCAAGAACTCTAATAATTTCATCTTGTGTTTTCTTATTTTTCACAATTTGTTGTGCGGCTTTCTCTGCATTATCTATTACTGTGTCCAAAGTGCTTTGAAAGGCTCTCTCAGGTTTTTCATCATTGCGTAGCATCCCTGTCAATCCAATTGAAATAAGTAATGCAGACAATTCGAACAAAGTGCCCATTGGTGATAGTGAGCTCTTCATTTCTTCTGGGATTTGACTTAATGAAAGCACAAAGCCTTTATCTGTTTCTATTTCTAGATTTTCTTCTTCACGTTGAAGCTTCTTAGATTTGGGTACTACTAAACAAATATCTGCAAGACGTCCTAAACGGGATTTTTCATTTTGAGTGACAATCACAACATTCGCTCCACCATCAACACAAACCCCTACATTTGCTACAGTGGTATTGGTTTTCCCGGAACCCGAAAAAGCAATTACAACATCATTAGCCGAAACGGGTAAAGCTAAAGTTCTACTAATAATTGATACTAGAAATCCTAAATCCTTAAGCATTTCAGCAAAAAACTCAACAGCTCGTCCACTTCTTCCCATACCGGTTACATGAACGACATTTCGTTTCTTTTTGGTTTCAATCAGAAGATGATATAATTTTACCAGTTCTTCATTTTGGTTTAGAAATGCCTTTCTTGTTCTTGAAGCTTGAGAGAGGAAAATGTTGCTTGCTCGAATTAATCCCCCTAAATCCTGTAAATCTGGTTCATTTAATTCTTTTTTGCTAGGCTTACCCATGAGTAACACACCAGTATAGATGAGAGTCTAATACTTTCGTTGTTAATTAAAGTACGAAAGTTTTAGGTTAAAAGTTCTTTTGTCCAGAAAATAGTTCATGCTTTAATAAGAGTAATTGTTGTTTTCAAAAATTGAAATGATAGAGAATTATAATTTTAATTTACAAAACATTATTTCAAATAATCGGGATGCTCATCTAGCCAAGTAGACAGATTTCGGAAAGTTTCTTCATTACGTTTATTGATGAATTTATACAAGCGATTACCCAGTAGACGGTAGAGTAAGGGTAATTTCTTTAGGTTAAAACGTTCCCCGAAATGCACTTGAGTTTTTCCGCCATCAATTTTCTCTAAACGAATCAAACCACTAGTATCTAGTCCAGGTTTTAAGCTCAGCATTGTAAAAGTATAACCAACATTTGGTTTGACATCAGTAACTAACTCAAGAGAGCATCGCGATCCCCAAGGTAATTTATAATGAACGCGTCTAATTAGACCATTACCATCCTTGTCTCCAGGATACAATATTTCAATATCAATAACTATAGCTTGAGTAAATTGCTTCCAGAGATCGTAGTCTTGCATAAGGGACCATATTTTCCCTGGCGGATGGGGAATTATTATTGAAAAAATGTGTTCTTTTATCAATTGAAACACTACCCTAAGAAACATAATTGTTTGAAGTAAAAAAGTTATTCAAGTAATATTTTGACACTTTTCCTAAATGATTTGCATTAAATTGATTACTTGAAATATACTTAAATTCATTAAATCGCCAAAGACAATAAGAAGAGCTGAGAAATAATGTCTAAACCATTTTATGGAACTTTTCCTGTTAAAGAAATAGATTCAGCAGTTGATTTAGATGCAGTTATTATCGGAGTCCCATACGAAGATAATGCAAAAATATATCAAAAGGGTGCTTCGACAGCTCCAAAGAAGATTCGCGAATTCTCCTCTTTTTTCTCTGGACAATCCCTATCAGACCAGAGTATTCACCAACATAATGTTTTAGATTTAATGGATCTTGCTGAGAATTTGAACTATGATGAAATGCAGAAAGGATTAAGTGAAAAAGTTCAAGAAATTTTACGAAAAAAGGCTTTACCAATAATACTTGGTGGAGATCATTCCATAGCATTGGGAACTGCTAAAGGGATAATGAAAGGGGATATTGAAATCGATGGTATTGTTTGGTTAGATGCTCACTTGGATTTAATGAATGAATATCCAGAAGGAGAAAAATACACAAGAGCAACAGTACTAAAAAGAATAATAGAGTTAGGTTTTGTAGATCCAAAAAAGATTCATTTTATCGGAAGCAGAGGACACAATTTGGGTTTAGAGGAAATTGAGTTCTGCAAAGAACAAGGAATGAATATTATCGATGCTAAAACTTTCCAAAATAGAGAGAAAATGTTGGAAGCTCTAGCACAGATAATAAAGCACCAAAAAAACATCTACGTTTCATTAGATATCGATGTTTTAGATCCAGCATTTGCTCCTGGTGTTAGTGTACCTGAACCAGGAGGACTAACAACAAGAGAATTATTTGAAGTAATCAATCTTCTAGCTAAAAACATAAAATGCTTTGAAATAGTAGAAGTAAATCCAAAGCAAGATATTAACCATATCACATCAAAAATAGCATGTAAAACAATTTTTGAGTTATTAGACTCAATCTAATGAAAAAATCAGTAATAGAAAACTCTTAAAATTAGAGTACAAAATAAAATTAGAGAAAAAAGAGATACTGAACAATTTAAAAAGGTTAGATTTTGATATTTAATAAAAAAAAATATGATGTATTGGGGTTCGAGAAATGAAACCACTTCTACCTGTAAAAGACATTCAATCAAGACTCAAAAGCTATCTTCTTGACACAGGTAAGATTTGGACTCTTATCCCTCAGAATGCAAAACTTTTATCCATTGAAACTCCAGAGCAAATTCAAACAGGGATGTCAAATAAAGTCTATTTCTTGGATATCTCGTATGAAGCTATGGAAAGAGAAATTAGAAAAAGTGTTGTTTTACGTATTTATCCGGAAAAACATGACCCTCTTAAACCTCAAAGAGAATTTAGGAAGTTAGGGAGACTACAAGATGCCCCTATTCCAGTACCAAAACCATATATTTTGGAAGTGAATCCAAAGATTCTCGGCTATCCTTTTTCAATAATTGAAAGAATTCCAGGGGAAACTCTTGAGAAAGCAATAAAGCGATATTCACCCAATGATTTTGAAAAATTCATTTCTAGTTTCGCACAATATTTGGTGAATTTACATAATTTTCGTTTCAAGAATTTTGGAGTTGAAACACCTAAAGGAATAATTAAGGAAGAAATTCCTTATGATAAATTTATTCTGAATGATATTACCAGATCTCTAAACTTCTTGAGGAAAGCAGGATATTA
>JAHLVZ010000149.1 GCA_019058165.1 Candidatus Heimdallarchaeota archaeon | reverse complement strand
AAGAATTAAATTAGGTCCTGAATCACCCTTTCGGTTTCCTTGATCCAGGATGAAATTGATTGAAAAGTAATTCTTCTTTTGGGATATTTAGAAGGAAAAAAATCAATAAACACTCATTTTAGAGAAAAATGACTCTCTTTAGATTTTAAAGCTTAAAATTTAATACAAAAGTAAAGAAAGTATATTTGGACCCGGGGGCTCCCTTCAGAACAAAATCCGATTGTGCTAAAAGGGCGTTGAAGATTATGGGAGCATCCCCAGGTTAGGATCAGAGTTTCCTTTAGATAGTCTTAGGATACTTGAACAACTCAATCTAGGAATGCCATTCAGGATAAACTATTTCTCTCCTGCAGGAAATAATTTATCTTCTTCCTTTTTCCTGTAATGATTTATTTCCCTCAAGTTGCTCGAATCCCAAAGTAATATCTTTTTGAATCCTATAAATCTTTACCTTAAAACTCATAGTTGATTGTTCACGAGTTGTAATTATTGTTTTACTGAAAGTATTCTTTTCTGTTAGTTAATTTAGAAGAAAAAAGAAAATAGAATGAAAAATTGTCACAAAAAATCGGTCAAAAAAGATAACGAAAGATAGGAATCACAAAAAAACGGTCAGGAGAAAAATGGAGTTAGAAAATTACTATGAAAAGAAGGACACTGAGAAGTTCTTTTGTGAAATTGGGGATTCCTAAAAGAGAATTCGTCAAATGAAGGAAGAATAGGAGATGTTATGTAATTAATCCAAGTTTCTGCATTCACTTTTCTCGAAGACAGCCCTCTGATAAGTTTGTATGAATATGTTTCATAATCCCACTATTTTTCCATGATTTCGTGCCATTTTTGTATATAGTCTTTAGTATTTATACTCCATTGAGAGTAGTTTCCAAAAGTAATTAGAAACCGTCTCAGTAGTTTGTTAGTTAGTTCTAATTTCGCATCTTTTGGGATAGCAAAATAACTTTCACGTAAGTTAAGTAACTTTTTAGATGAATTATATAAGGTTGCACCTCTAGCAGTTGGTATAAAATGTTCCATTAATTCATGAAGTATCTCTGAAGGTTGTAAAGGTAATTTAATAATTTCAGAAGAAAATGAACGGAAAGATATGTTGTTTTTGTATTTATCTAGAAATAGCATTATTTTTTGATTTACATTATTCATATGTTTTACTAATCGACCTATTGTTATTCCAGTATGTGTTTGATATAATTTTAAATCTCGATTATTAAAAGAAGTATTATTTGAGGATAGTTGTATAAAATATTCATTTAAACCAATAACTGTGACAGTTGTTAATAACTTAAAGTCAAAATATCCTTCGTGAGTTATTGTTTCTTTTTTAAATCCTTGAAATTCAAATTTCTGAATCGATTTTTGCATAAAGTTCAGGAAGTCTTTTTGTTTTTTAGGATGAATTGAACCGATCAAATCTGCGAAATTAATCTTGTCTTTAGCTAAAATATTTACTTGATAACCTCCATCTGTTTTAGTGAAAAAGTTAGACACAATTTTATTCTCAGTTAAATAATTTTGAAAATCTTTAGTATATGCTTCACTCATTGAACAAAACACTATTTGATTCTTGAATGAGCCATCAGCATCGAAAGCACCGCGCCAATACAAACTCCTGAAAGGTTCATCTAGTTGTTGAAAGATAACAGGTTCACGCAATGAATCATACTTTGGTTCATCGATTGCTTGATCAGTAAGGAAATTGAACAACCGAACTGCCCAGAGAAGATTTAGTTTGACTATCCATGCTCCCCCTGTTTTCATGATCTTTCCTTTTTTTGAGAATAACTCATTCAACATATTAACAATAAATTCAATGTGTTCTTTTGTTTCATCAGCAACAATTATCCAATAATCACGAAGATTCCCATCCCCATTACAAATACCGCAAAGATAAGCTAATTTATTCGTTAGTCTAGTCGGGAAGGTGAATGCTTCTCCACGGGCACTGGTAAAGCGAAGAGAGGTCTCATTAATTAGAGCGTGTAGATTTGGTTTTAATTCGAAGCAACAACGGAAAATCGGAAAAGGTAAGGTGCCTTTCTCAAGATAATTCAGGATGATCGTTTTCCACTGCATGACTGATTTGTTAATTGATTTATAGAAATAGTCTCGAACCATTTCGCTCATGAGGAGTATGTCTTTCCGGATTACTTCTTTTATCTGTTCAGTAATCACGAGAAACGGGAATCGGGCAATGATCCGGTCAGAGCTTTTCGTTCGAACAAAATCGATCTTCCGAACCATGATGCCATAGAGATTCTTGAATGAAAGGTCTTTGTTGAGAACTGCTTCTAATCCTTCCTTTCGTATGAGTGTGTTTGCTGTCTCCCAATCGTTATATTTGATCGGTTTCTCATCTAGTAGTAAGGGATCAGTTGACCAATGTAACAATATAATGTCCTCTCAAGTTGTTGTTTCAAAAACTCCTTATTAACCCCATACTTAATTTACTAACAATTCTCTATTTTTCAGTTACTTTTGTCAGAACTATTGTTTCTTCTTCCATATAAATTTCCAGTTCATCTCCCTTTTCTAGTTCAAATGCTTGACTCTGATAAGTTTATGATAATTGTTGAGTTTTTTTACCAGAGATCATATGGTAATTCAGCGAATTTCCCAGTTCGTAAAGGAAATGGTTTTGTAAGTTCTTTTCTTATTGTATCCATAAGCTCTTTATTCTGTTCGTAAAACAATTCGATTTGCTGTTGCTGGTAATTCGCTAAATGCAACCCCATTTCTAATAAGGTGTAGTAGCTTACTTTTCGATTCATTGATAGTTTGTGATAATTATTCTTGACTTCATTCATAACCTGATCATAGTACTCTTTAACTATTGGAATATCAGAGAGGAAAGCTAAGATTCTTCCTCCATTTAAGCGAAGGGTATTCTCCGGAGTAATTTGTTTACTTTCCATTTTCTTTATTAGAAACCTCAGGTAATCAATTGTAAAATTGGTCATGCGATAATTTAATTCCCTCCTGGGGGATAAACCCTCATTACCGTTTTTTTGGCTTTTTAGTTTTTCTTTCAACATAGTCAAGTCTAGTTTTGAATCAAACTCTTTTCTTCGTGGTGTATCAAGCCAAAAAGCAGTACAAGAAGCACAGATGTTTGCGAAAATAGTAAATGCTTCTTCAGAGGACAAAGTAACCTTCAAGTTTAAGGGTGTGAAAAGATAGAGCTTTTCCCTTGGGTGAAACCAATGAATAATCGTGAAATCATGCAGCAATACTGGTGAGGAAGCTTTTTCGTCAATACTCACATTCAAAAACAAACACAAATGGCAACCACCTTGATCTTCCTCTCCAGCAATAGAGCCATGAGGGACAGCTTTTAAAACGTTTTCAGGGATTTCTTGGAAATGCTCTACTAATTTTTCTGGAAAAACTGCTTTAGTCTTAGGGTAATTATATAATTTGTTCAAGATTTCAAAGGCTCTCCCAGGATGGAAAGAATACGCCCAGTGATCCGTTAATCCTATGACTTCATTAGCAATTATGTAAACAGCTATTGGTTCTGATAAATTAATGAAGAAGGGTATTGATTCGTCCTCTAACATTCTCATATAATTCAATTAGACTTATAGAATATAAATTATTATCTCTGATAGATTATGTTATTTGTTTCGCTTAATTTTCTGTCTCAGAGAACAACTTTGGGATATTTTTCTTACTTAAAACTACAGCACTCAGAATTATATTGAAAAAAAAAGTAAACATAGGGAAGTCCAACAATTACTGTATATCTATTTATCCCTGGAAAGACATCTCGTTCGAAAAAATATGTTACCAATCCTGAGAGAATAATCCGCATCACAGAACCACTAAGTGACATTCTCCTCAAACTTCGAAGAGCAATCGATGTGTGTTGCTTTCTGAATGTTAGAAATGATAGAGGAATAAGAATTAAGGACATGATAACAATAAACAAGGGGAGAACAATATCAATGGCATTCTTTGGAATGAAACCAATACCAGAAAAGAAGAGATAATACCTTACTCCCGCACTATGAATTTTGTATGGAGCAAATAATATAGCAAGAGAATTTATGATGGAAAAAATAAAAATGCTAATGACTATGCCTTTATTCTTAGTTCTTTCATAGATCAGAATATTTCCCTCCATTTCGATTAGAAGTAATATCTTATATAACAATATTTTCTGTGGTTTAATTAGGGACTAAAGAAAATATCTGGATGAATTATCCTTAGAAAAAAGGAAATGAGAAAGAATTCAATATTTACTATTTCTTTCTACGAGGTCTTGGTCTAACATCACGACTTCCTCGAGAAGACACAGTTCTCTGCAAGGAATTATCTCTCGCATAATCATCATACGTTTCGCGCTCATTTCTTAAGATTTTCATTCGTTTTATCTCTTCATCAAAATCTTCTTTGCAAATATCAAACAACACTTGTCCTTCTTGTTCTTTGAGCACTTTTTCCAGGTCAATTGGGACTCGGATTTCTCTTTGTAAAAAACGTTTCACTCGAACAATGGCATATGGTTTTAATTTTTTGATCGTTTTTCCTGTCAAGTCCTCTATTCTAATTATTTTCCCGAGTTTTTCTCCATTTTTATCTAAAGCAGTTTTTGAAATGAAATTTGAATAACTCAAATAAGCACCCCTCTTTTACTCAGTGCTAATAGTCTATATGAATATGGACTTTTGAAATTAAAAATATGTTCTTTTTGAGTTTAACATTCTATTATTATTTCTAACATCACGACTTCCTTTCGTATGAGGGTGTTCGCTGTCTGCCAATCATTATACTTAATCGGTTTTTCGTCTAACAGTAAGGGATCGGTTGACCAGTGCAGCATAAAATAACAACCTAGAGGTACTTTCATAGAATTAGTTTCAATTTAATTTAAAAAACTCACAACCCTTTTTCTTCTATTCTGGCAAAGCAATTTCATTTGTTAGGATAATGCGTCCATCTTTATCCTCTACAAAAATCACTTGATCACCTAAAGCAACTTCTAATTTTTTCCGTACTTCAAAAGGAAGTGAGATTTGATTTTGACGTGTAATTTTTGAACTACCCAAGAATTTCATTGGTTTTTCCTCTTAATAATGTCTATATTATAATTAGTATTTTTCCTAAAAAAACTATCCATTAAGAAACGTTGGGTTTAAATAGTGAAAACTACTAATTATAGTAATAATAGGAATAATACTATGAAGGAATGTACTATGAAAGTAAGTCGAAAATTCAAACGCTTGGTGGTTAAAATTGAGACACCAATAACAAAAACAGGTAATGGTCCAGCTGTTGGAGGAAAAATAAACAATTTATTGCTTTTAGGAAACGGTTCAGAGAATAGCAAAAAAAATAGAAAAAGATACTTAGTAAAAGGAATTAGAGGATGGATTAATCATGCAATGATGGCAATAGCGAAAAGAGAAGGAGTAGAAGTCTGTCACACATCAGATAAAACAGAGACTCAAAAAGGCGTAAACCTACTACCTGAAAGATTCCATGCTAATGGCAAATGCTACCCAGAGAAAGAATGTATCAAACATAGATTAATGGGTTCAATCAAAAAACGATCAATACTAAAATTTGAACCAGTTATAATTGTCTTAGAAGCGAACAACAAAGGAAAGAAAGAATCAAACATCCAATCAGTCCATGTAGCAACAGAACGAAGAAACGCACTAAAGAGTGAAACAAAGATTAGCATACAAGACTTCGGAGAAAGATACTTCTCAGGTGAACTAACAATAAAGATTGAATTGTTAGAAGAACTCACTAGAGAAGAATTAGGATTCCTGCTAAAAGCAATTCTTTTTGCACCTGAACTAGGACTTGGAGCGAGTGTGAATAATGGAGGAGGAAGAGTACAATTAAAGCAAATTGCTCTCCAAGAAGTCGTTCGCAGTAGATGGTTTGATAAGAACGGCAAAGTAGTCGAGGAAGAAAAAACTCGCAATCTATGGAAAGAGATGGAGGAAGGGACGAAAGCATGGCCAAAAACAAACGCTTAAGACTAATAGGAAAATTAGTCACACCAATAGTCGTTAACTCTCCTTTTTTCTTTATCAAGGGATGCAAAATTTCTATAACAAAAGAACCAAGAGAAAACGAAAAAGGATACCTACCCTATCCAAGAAAAGAACACTATGGGAAACTGATCAAAGGGGAAAGAATAGCACCAACAATAAGAAAATGCTTCCAAGGGTTTGTGGTAGTAGATTTTCCGGGCAACAACAAGCAAGTAGAAAAAAAACTCCAATGGTTCCTCAATTTAAGGGGATTAGGAGGGCATCAAAACAATGGGATGGGAAAAATCCGATGGTTGGAAAGGCAAGAAGTTACTCCGATGAAAAAAACTCCTCAAGGAAAAAAACTAGCAATTAGAAAAGGATTAGGGAAGCACCCAAAACCACTACAAACAGCTATCAAGGCATTACTTTTACATGACTTTGTCCAAACAGAAAAACATCAAAGTAAGATCTATCAAGAAGTAGAGATAATGAACAGCTTCATTCGAGAAGCGTGCAAGAAGCATCATGCAAATGGAGAGGAATGTTCAAACAATTGGTTGATACCAATAATTAAGAAATATGACGGATTAGCGTCATTCTTGAGCAGAAGAATTCCAAGAAAAGAGGAGAAAAGATATGACTATGAGAATGGGGAAATAGATTGTAAAACAATAGCAGAAGAAATTACTGAAAAACAACACAACATCTACTCACTTTACAATTATATTTGCTACAACAAAACGTTCGCAAGATTTTATGAAACAATAACCTTCGCAAATAATAAACTAAGAACACATCTACTACTAGCAGTTAACCTATTAATCAATGATTTTAAAAAGGGAAAACTTACAATCGAAAACAACAAAGTGAAGATAGTTTCAATACCGGCTAAAGATAAAGGAGAAACCGAAAAACCTATATCTAAGTCATTGGTGCTGAAACGCATCAACCCATCGAAAAAAGGGGTAGAAAA
>JAHLVZ010000148.1 GCA_019058165.1 Candidatus Heimdallarchaeota archaeon | reverse complement strand
AAAAATGGCAGAGCATACTCTTTGTTACCGCACTAACTACTCTTCTTCATATAACAAAACCTTGGACAGAAATCCTTGCAGCATTTGCATTTGGATTTGCTTTTGGAATTATAGCTGAAAAAACGAAATCTTGGTACTATGTTTGTATTATACATTTCACAGCTGGGGTATTAACAGACACTTTCTGTTCACTCGCATATTTAGGAGTGATATAGAATGAGTGATTCAGCAATTACGAAAAGAAAGCGAATTATAATCACTGGAGCAAATGGTTTTGTTGGCAGTAATCTAACTAAATACCTTAGTCATGATCCTTCTCTTGAAGTTTATGCAATGGTTCGACCAAATGCACCTGTCAATTTCTTGAAGGATTTTCAATACAAAGATGATTCAAAAGAGAAATGGTTCGAAATAGTTGAAGGGAATTTATTAGATGAGGATTCACTTGTTGAAGCATTTGAAGATAAAGAAATAGTGATTCATTTAGCAGGCTTTGTTAGCGATTGGGGAGACAAAAAGCGATTTATGCAGATGAATGTTGAAGGAACAAAAAAAATTCTCCGAGCTGCTAGAATTGTAAAAGCATCTCGAGTGCTTTATTTAAGCTCATTAGCAGTGCACGGTTTTAGAGGGCATACATATGAAAATGAAGAAGCTCCCTATGCTAAGAAGAATTATCCTTATGGTGAATCGAAGAAAATTGGTGAAGAACTAGTTCTGGAATGGATCGCTAACAATCCAGAAGCAGATGGCGCTATTATTCGTCCTGGTTTTGTTGTCTATGGACGATATGATAAGAACTCATTCGTTCAAGCTATTGATATTATTAACTCAGGAAAATTCGCTTTGATTAATAGAGGGAAGCGATTAATATCATACGTTTATGTAGATAATCTATGTTATGGAATTAACCAATTAATCAAAGCTTCAGAAATAAGTGGAGTTTACAATATTCTCGATGGCAATATGACTTGGAGAGAATGGGTAGCAAAGTGGGAGCAAGCTGTCGGAAGAAAAGTTACAAAATTAAGTGTACCATATGCATTCGTAGTACCAGTTACCGCTGCAATGGTTGGATTCTACAAATTACTTCGAATTAAGAAATCTCCTCCATTAAATTTTTACCGAATCAATATTATGCGTAAAGATTTAGCTTTTGTAAATACACGAATCACTACTGAAGTTGGTTACACACCACCAACAGAATTAGAGGAGAGTTTGCAGCAAACTTTGGAATACTACTATGAATCTAAGAAAGGAAAGGAAAGATAATACTTGTTCAAAGTAATTATCATTTCTTTGGTTTCTTTATTTCATTAAGGTCAAATGCTTCGATTGTACACATAGATGCTGGTGAAACATCTTGGAATCTCCTTTCTTTGACCACTAACATCTCACCTTTTCCATCTTCAGTGAAGTTCTTCACTGTGCGACCTTCATGATGACCGAAGGGTGCGGGGTATTGAACGTCACGAAATGTAAGTCGATAATATGCCGAGAGTAACGCCCAACTATCGAGCTCATCGGGATGAGCGACTTTTTCAGGAGCATCCTCGGGTAAACCAATCCAATTATACCATGCATGAACATCTTCTGGATCACCTGAGAGTCGATCAGTACTTTGATCCATTGTTTTACCAGTATAATTTACCAGTGCTTTCAAACATAACCATTTTCCAACCACAACTTCAGTCATCTCACAAGTAACTGGACCTGATTCAGTGAACCCAGAACCCCACTCGTCATCAACTTCTGTTTCTAGTTTCTCTTTTAAAAATTTCTCTAATTTTTTGGTATCCATTTTCATCCCTTCAAAACTGTAACAGATAACAATAAGAAATTATTGGTTTTCAATTTTATACTATAACTATAAAAAAGACATGCCAATTATACTATTGAAGAAAATTGCTAAGAGAATTAAATGAATTAGAGTTTCTTAGCCTGGCTGTTGGGCAACCATTCAATATTGCTGTCATGCTAAAGATAAAGGGCAGTGTAGAAATAAAGCTATTTGAATCTACACTCATCAAATTACAGAAAAGGCACCCATTACTAAATGTAAGAATTATTTCTGATGAAAATGATCGTCCATGGTTTACATCTGAGGGCGTTGGAACAATACCAGTTACAGAAATTAAAAGAACAGATGATTCTCAATCCTTACATGAATTTCATAGGCAACTTTCTACTCCATTTGATTTCGAGAATGAGAAACTGCCTTTAATCAGGATTACAGTAATCTCTTCTCCTGAAATTACTGAAATAATAATCTGTGCTCTCCACACCATTTCTGATGGTTTCTCGTTGGTGTACTTATTTCGAGATATGATAAAATATATGGTGAATCCGGAGGAAGAAATAATACCTCTTGATTTTCCAAAAAAAGATGTTGATCTTTTCACTCCGAAAGTCAGAAGGATGATACCGAAAACATCATTCTTTGCTCATACAGTATATGCTTTATTGAGAATCTATAATTTTCTTCGATATGTGTTTGTTGGAAAAGGGAAACCTGCTGAAGTCAATATAAAAGAAAATGATATGGAGATTTACTCTTGTAAACTCACTAAAAATCAGACTGCAGAATTATTGAAGAGATGTAAGAAAGAGAAAGTCACCGTTCATAGTACTATTAGCACAGCCTTTTCGCAAGAATATCCAATTATAGGTAGTCCTGTCAATATACGGGAAAGACTGAATCATCATATAGGTGAATCATTTGGTTTTTACTCTGGTCTTGCAGTTTACAAGAAAAAATACCGAAAAACACTCAGTTTTTGGCAAAACGCACGAAGATTACAGATGAAACTAACTAGAAGTTTACTTGATAGAAAGCTCTTCTTCCTCCAAAGGTTGTTTTCTAAAACGATTTCTTTGAAATTCTTACGAAAAATTGGAACGTATTATATTGAGATAGTAACTAAGAAACAGCCTTTTTCTATAGATAATTTAGGACTTTTGGATGAACTCATCCAAGATATTGGACTAGAAAAATTCCCAACCATTGAAATTTTTTACGGTGGAATAACAAGTTTTCTTGATACGTTCATTGTACTATTTTACACTCTTAGAAATGAAATGCATTTTTATTTCCATTATACTAAAACGAAATACTCGTCTGAAGATATCAGATTATACGCTAAAACAGTTATGAAAAGATTAGTAGATGCAGTAGAAAAATAATGATATTATTCTTGTTTGAATGAAGATTATTTATTATTCTTTTTGTAGAACGTATTGGAAATAAATCATAGTTCCATCAGCAAACTCTGCATATCTTTGTGATTCTTTAGTGCTCGAAAATTCCTCTGCTAACCCATGAAACATTTTAGGAGTTTTCTTTTTGATGAGTTGACATCGTCTTTCGGAATCCAAATCGAGAGCTTTGACAACATTCTGTATGATATTAACTTCTTTTTTAACCTTTAATCCAACACTCTTAAAGCGCTCTCGTAACTGCCCATTTTCTTCTTCAGTTCGTATGTCAGCAAACAATAGATGTCCTCCTGGTCGAAGAACTCGATGAACTTCTGAGATGAAGGCATCCATATCGTTGTAACTTCTGGATGATTCAACATTAACTATCGCATCAAATGATTGATCTTCAAAAGGAAGTTTTTGAGCATTCCCCTCCACAAAAGAAAGTCTTGGTATCTTATGATAATTAGTATTAAATTTAATAACTTCCTTAGACATATCTAAGCCAATATAGGAGGTTGGTTTGAGATAACGAGTAATATACGAAGCTCCTCCACCTCGACCACAACCAACTTCGAGAACATCTTTATTTTCAAGGGGAACATCTGCTACTGTTGAGTGATATAACTGTAAACAATATCTTTCCTTTTCATCAATATCCTCTAATTTTGGAGATTCGTGATTGGAATCTAAATAATCATAACCATAATTCAAGAAAACTAATTCAGAGCCTTTGTATTTTCTGATAATGAATCGATGCATCATTCGCCACAACACTTTTTTTATACGCATTGATGCTGAAAGATAATAAGTGATAATTTTTCTCATTTTTCCAACCAACAATTCTTAATGTAAAATTATAATGTTTGATTAAAAAAGATTCCATTTATACTTTTTTCTGAAAAAATCAAAAATTACCATTTTTTAACTTATTTTATCTCTGATGTTTCTATTATGGCTTGTGTAGGTATACGTTGTAAACAATGAGGACATGTTCCCTTTGTTTTGACCCATTCAAAGAGATGTGCGAAGTGTCCCTTTGATTCGCAAAGGCTGCATTTTCCAATTTCATCTCCAAAGGAGATGGGTAATTTGCAAACTATACAACGGAGTATTTTTTTTCCACAATCCGAACAAAATTCACCATGCTTTCTAAGTAGATTGCCACACCAAAAACAATTTTGATGTTTTGAGTCACTAAAAATATGTGAATCAAGTTGAGTAGAGGATTGGATTGTTTGAGTTTGTTTTAAACGAGTCTTTCTCACAATAGCTATACCTATAGAAATAACAAGAACTAGGAATCCTGCAATAGCAAATATACTCCAAGATGACATACTGGGAAGACCATTTGTATAAATAAAAGCGAAAATACCTCCCGATAATGTAAGAACTAATCCACCAATTATTAGTGTTATTTTTTTATTATTAACCATTTTTTTCATCCAAAATCATATTCAAGTAATATTATTGTTAATCAACAAATTAAAACTAAACATTACTCTGGGAAATGAAGTATCGACTGATCATAATTTATTAGAGCTTCTGTTTCATTAAATCTATTTCAGGTTTGTTTTTTCAGTTGACTCACTAGTTATTTTACTTGAGATTATCAATGAAATTGTTGCTATTAATGCTATACATTTGAAGAAATGATAACTCCATGATGAGTAGTTTGTAAACAGAATAACCAGACTTGTCCAAATTTTAACTTATTTAATAACTAAGCTAGGTTGGGATGTAAATCACAAATGAATTTAGATAGGAAAAGAGAAGCTGAGTTATTCTATGAGAAAGCGGTTGAACAACATAAGGAACACAAGAAAGAACAAGCAATTGGAAATATAGAAAGAAGCATCAAGATAAATCAAGAAATAGAAAATATTCAGGGTTTAGCTGAAACTATTTACTATAAAGGAATAATATTTCATGAAACTAGCCATGATGTAGAAAAGGCTCTGAATTTTTTTGAAGAAGCACTACTACTTTTTAGAAAGATAAACGATGAGAAAGGTATTGGGAAAGCACTCTACAATATTGGTTGGACTTATCGAGATAAAGGGGAGCTTGATAAAGCGTTAAAGTATACTAGGGAAAATTTAACATTACAAGAAAAACTAGATGATAATGATAGGATCGCTTGGGCTCATGTTAGTATAGGATGGGTCTATACAGCTCAAAAGGAATATGATCTAGCTGAAGATGAATATCAAAAAAGCATTGAAATTTTCAAGGAAAGAAAGGATGAGAAAGGATTAGCTTTTGCATTAAGATTCCAGGCAACTAGTTGGAAACATAGAGTAGAGTATCAAATAGCCTTAAAATATTTTCAAGAATGTTTGAGACTATTCAACAAATTAGGAAATAAATGGCAAGCAGCTATAACACTAAATGAGATTGCAGAAATTTATGAGAGTAAAGAAGAAATAGGGAAAGCTATTGAATTTTATGAGCAAATGCATGCAATTTGTGAAGAAATAGAAAGAACAAATGCAATTGTGAATATATTAGAACATCTTGCTAAATTATATGAGAAAACAAAAGATCTTAAGAAAGCAGAAGAATATTTAACAAGATTAAGGGCATTAAAAAAATAAAATCTAGACTTAGACAAACCAGACTTCGAAGCGGGAAAAAGGAGTTTAAATAATAATTTGATAAAGAAATAAGTATCTATGTAGGAAAACAAAATTCTACCTGATAAGAGAACATCTTAATCTTTCTTTTTGTATCCCTTACCTATAGAAAACGCTCTAGCTATTTGCTCACCTATTGTATAATAGTATAAATCAGAGGCATAAAGAAGAGGATCAATGGTGATAGCATCAGGTCTTTTTCCATTAGAAACCAAATCTTCATTCACAAAAGTTTCATCGATCTTACCAATAAAAACATCCATTCCTCCAACTGGAAATTCTTTGATAACATTACAGGAAATATTTACTGGACATTCTTCAATAAGGGGAGCAGTTTTGAGCTTACCATAAAAGGTTTTGAAAATTTCAGACTTGTCAGTTTTATGTCCTGTAGCTATACCACAAAAATCAGACTCGACAACTAAATCCGATGAGGGAAAATTAACGCTAAAGGTCTTGTTTTCTCGAACCCCAATATTAGTATAATGACTTTTATGAGAAGAAATATGCAAAGTAGCAGGTCCCAAAGACATAATTCCTACATTACCCACAAGACTATAGTTTGGTTTATCTTTAACTACAGAACCAAAAAGAGCAATTGGGATAGGATACATCAAAACTTTAGAACCAAGGTTTGCTTTTTTCATAGTTAGTGATTGTGAATAAATGATAAAAGAATTAAGGTAAATCTATCAAAATCAATAAGCAGAACTAAAACCGGACGGAGGTAAACCAGCACCCGTTGCGAGAAAACGGGAACATATTAGATAAATAAAAAAATATAAAAGCTTTTCCAATTCCTATTAAATGAATGGAATTATTATGTGAGATAAATGAAAAAAGCTTTTGCTATATTCTCATCAATATCATTTATTACAATAATTATTGTTTCATCAATTTTGTATGTGACAGTTTTTCAAGATTCAGATAATAATGAAGAATATTATCCAATCTACTCAGATTTTTCTTTTGATGAACCTTATATTAATCAAATCCATCCTTCTTTATTAACAGTAAATGAATGGTTAGAAGATTTGTACTATTTTATGCATTTGGTAAAAGAAAATTACCCTTTCCTTTGGGTGAGAGAACGAACACATGGTTATAATTGGTTAGATTTAATTCCAATTTACCGCCAAAAGATTATCAATTGCCATTCCAACAATGAATTTCTTGGAATTATAAGCAATCTTAGACACGCACTACAAAATATACAT
>JAHLVZ010000147.1 GCA_019058165.1 Candidatus Heimdallarchaeota archaeon | reverse complement strand
TTCAAACAGAATTTACTCAAGCACTAATTAGTGCTTGAGTAAATTCTGTTTGAATTTCAGGATCATCCTTATTCTTATCTGCAAGAATACGAAATTCAAAAAGAAGCTTGTCACAAGTGAAATTTTGTCTATTGGAACAGAAACGAGTAATTGCAATTGAATAACTTTTAGCAAAAAAGATTAAGATTTTCTTGTTATTCTTTGTTTCTCTGGTTAAATCGCGAAACTCCCTCAGCAATTTTTCGGTTCCTTCTACATCCCAAGAACCTCGCAGATAGTAAATAGCTATAGAATATGCTTCTGCAAGAATTTCAGTGATTATTTCATTTGGATGACATCTTTTCTTTAATTTTTTTAGGTCATCTAACAGGTAAAGCAAGTCTGCAAAAGCTTTTCTTTCTCCGAACATTTTTATTGTATTCTTTATTGCTTTCGCGAAATTTTCTTGTATCTCTTTTGAGTTTTGGAAATTTTGATCAAGAATGGTGAATTCTTTAAACCAAATATAGAATTCTGAAATTGGTTGCTGTTTAGCAAAATGAGTAATCAAATCTGTTAACTCATATGAACGTCCAATTGCGAGTTCTTCTGGGTCCGAAGAGGACCGTCCGCTATATTCCAGTGGAGTTTTCATTGACCCAATATCCTATGCGAATAGCACATCTATTCGATTATTTAAAATTATACTTTTAGTTGCTAACATAAAAATGAAAAAAAAGAGAATTGAAGGATTATTTCAATTCATAGATTTTGGAGTATTCCTTACGAAGATAATTGAGATAGTACTTTGTGGAAAGCTCCTCACCAGTTATTTTCTTCACTAGTTCCAAAGGATCATATAGATTGCCCATTTGATGCACTTTTGTCTTTAACCAGTCAATGACTTTATTCAAACCACCTTTCTGCATATCTTTTCTCCAATCAGGAATTTCTTGGTCCATTTTCCATAACAACTGACCATCAATTATATTGCCGATTGCATAAGAAGGGAATGAACTAAAACCACCACCAGACCAATGAACATCTTGTAGGAGCCCTTCCGCATCATTCTCTATATCTACCCCAAGATATTCTTTCATCTTGCTATTCCAGATTTGTGGGAGATCATCAAAAGAAATTTTCCCGGCAAACAAATCTTTCTCAATTTCATGTCGTATAATCACATGCATTGAATATGTTACTGGATCAGCTTCTACTCTAATCTTTGAGGGGATCACTCTGTTAATTGCACGAACAAAAGGATCTAGCTCCACATCCTCAAAGATTCCTCCAGTAATTGCTTTTAATTTTGGAAGGAAATACTGCCAAAACTCAGAACTACGACCAATAAAATTCTCAATAAACCGTGATTGTGATTCATGAAAGCCATCTGAGCAACTATAACCAATGGGTTGATATTTATGCTTCTGTGGCAGGTATTGCTCGTATAAGGCATGACCAATTTCATGTAATACCGAGAAAAACGAACTTGAGAAATCATCTAAGTGGTAATTTGTGGTTACTCTAACATCATCATAATAACCTGTAGTGAATGGATGAACAGTCTCATCAATTCGACCGGCATTCAAATCATAATTAGTTACTTTTGCTAATTCTTCTGAAAGTTTTTCTTGAGTGTCCTTAGGACAGGCTCTTTCTATAAGAGAATAATCTGGTTGTTTTGGAGAATTAACAATTGCTTTTATTAATGGTTTCAAGCCATCACGCAACTCATCAAACAAACCATCTACAATCTCTCGAGTAAAACCAGGTTCATTCAAATCAAGCAAAACATCGTAAGGATCTTTTGTAGGGTCGAGAAAGTTGGCAAGTTTTTTCATTAGTTCAAAGATCTTGATTAATTCTGGTTTAAAC
Source organism: Candidatus Heimdallarchaeota archaeon (assembly GCA_019058165.1). Classification (GTDB taxonomy): domain Archaea; phylum Asgardarchaeota; class Heimdallarchaeia; order JABLTI01; family JABLTI01; genus JABLTI01. Next base: position 5,235 of record JAHLVZ010000147.1, on the reverse strand, counting down.
AACTCATAATCTGATTCAGCAAATGCTTTTTTCCAAATAGAATTCCCAAGAGCACTTTGTTTAGATATTGCTTCAACTAATTCCTTAGGGATTTTTGTGTTACGATCATAATCTCTTTGAAACAAGTAAATATTTCTTTTTTCAACTGGTGTCAATTTTTCATAGTTTTCATTTGCCTTAATTTCTTTTAGGAGAGCACCAATCTCAGGATCTATGGTTTTCCCATGTATTAATCCGCTGATAATAGCTAATTCTTCTGATCGTTGTTCAACACCTTTTTCTGGCATATATGTGTCCATATCCCAGTAAATGTTCATTTCTATACTATTTAATAGAACAATTTCCTTGTATTTTTCCAACAATTTTTTGTAAAGATCAATTTCTCGAGTTACTTTTGACATTTTACAGCACCACGTTTTCCTCTAAAAATCATAAATTTTCGAGTATTTCTCACCGGTGGCTTCTATGAAATATTTGGCGGAGAACTCTTTCCCAGTAACATTCTTAATTAAATCAAGAGGGTCGTAGAGGTTTCCTTTATTACGAATATTAGTATTTAACCAACCCAGGATGTTTGTTAAATTACCGTTTTTCATTTGTTCTTTCCACTCAGGAATGTCTTTAGTTAATTGGGTTTGAAACTGTCCATTGTAATAGCTTCCCAAAGCATAAGTTGGGAAATAACCAAACAAACCCCAGGCATAATGAGTGTCTTGGAGAATGCCTTCAGTATCATTTTCGATGTCAACATCTAAGTATTCCTTTATTTTTTCATTCCAGAATGAAGGTAATTCAGACACTGTGAGCTTGTCTGCGAACAATTCTTTCTCCAATTCATATCTTAATATGATGTGTAATGAATAGGTAACTGGATCAGCATGAATTCTAATCTTTGATGGAACTACTTGGTTAACAGCATGAATAAATGGTTGTAATTTTACGTCATCAAAGAGTCCTTGAGTAAGTTCTTTGAATCTTGGCAAATAAAACTCCCAAAATTCAGGACTCTTACCAATAATATTCTCAATAAATCTTGCTTGCCCTTCATGCATAGCAGCAGAAGAAGCGGAACCGATTGGTTGATATTTGAATTTAGCAGGATAATTTTGCTCATATAAAGCATGACCACATTCATGCATATTCGCGAAAAATGAATCAGTAAAATCTTTTGTATTATAACTAACGGTAATTCTTACGTCATCGAAATAACCAGTGGTAAATGGGTGAACAGCAACATCAATTCGCCCACCCTTTAAATCATAGTGAACTATATCAGCAAGATCATGAGCAACTTTACTCTGAATATCAATGGGACATTCTCTTAGAATCAAAGAGCTATCAGGTTGATTTGGTGAATCAACACATGCTTTAATTATTGGAATTAAGCCTGCTTTGGCTTCTTGAAAGATTTTATCATAGATTTCTTGTGAGAACCCTCGCTCATAATTATCGAGTAAAACATCATAAGGATCTATATCAGGATTAAGATAGGCTGCTTGCTGCTTCTTCAAATCAATCATTTTCTCAAGCTCTTTTTCGTAAATAGAATAATCAGCTTTTGTTTTTGCTTCCTTCCATTTCTGTGTGGTAAGAGCACCATGTCTTGTTAATTCTTGAGCAAAGGATGTTGGAATTTTTGTAGCTTTATCATAATTTCTCTGGATAAGGACAACATTTCTTTTCTGAATATCAGAGAGGTTTTCAAAATCTTTGTGAAACTGGATTTCTTTCAACAAGGAACCGATTTTTGGATTAGTATTGCGTTCATGGATTAATCCGCTCATAAGAGCTAATTCTTCACCTCGTTGCTGGGCTCCCTGCTTTGGCATCATAACTTCGAAATCCCACTGAATTTGCCCACTCACATTTCTAAGTAAATAAATCTCTTTGATCTTCGCAAGAAGCTTCTCGTAAAGATCAATTTTTCTAACAACTTTTACCAAGGTAAGATTCTCCAAGCGAATTAGAGTAAATGTAATTTTAAGTATTTCAATGAGACTGAATAGTTCTACTAAATGTTCAATTTACCAAAAGGAATTTAATCAAGGCATAGAATAGCTTCACAAAAACAGTGTGAGAAAGCAACTTGACCCCAGAAGTAGAGGAAGGACCAATCGATCATATTAAATCAAGTAAAGCAAGTAAGAGAGCGATTCTAGAACAATTACTCGAGAGAAAGGCGTTCGATGAAGAAAGTGCAATTGAAGAAACCGAACTTAAGATAACAAAGTATGATATGTACGCATTAAATGAACTAGTAGTAGAAGAAAAAATTCATTCGGATATAAGAGGGAAAGTAGCATACTATTACTTAGATGAATACTATAAACCAGTCAAGAGCTACAGAAAAGAAGTAGTAATGGGATTAAGCATACCAATCTTGATTTTTCTGGTAACCATAATTCTAGCGGGAATGATAGCAATCGTTGTTATGTTCTTCAGATAGAACAAAAAACACAAACTAGATATTAAACGAAAGATTCAAAAAGAAAAAAGAAGCGAAAAAGAATAGACCCGGGCGGGTGATTTAGCCTGGTATAATGCCTGCCTTACTAGCAGGATGTCGCCGGTTCAAATCCGGCCTCGCCCACCATTTTTACTTTTTATGGCTTTTTGGTTTTTCTACAAGAATTTTAATATTGGTGCGTTCTTATTATATTCTAGGGAAAGGAGCTGTGTGTATGGTTTCAATAAGTAATAAATCAACACATCCAAAAATAGGTGTTTTATTTTTCTTTTTTTTGGGGTTATTTCTTTGTTCTACAGCTTTTCAGACTCATGCTGTTTATAATCCAAGGAATTCTACTAGCGAGGAATTTGCTTTCACAGAACTAGGTCGATGGGCTGGTGAAGAGGGTGTTTATGCTCTTGATGTTACTATAGATGATGATATCGCTTATGTTTGCACAGGTGATTTTGTTGCCATTTTGGATGTTTCAGACCTCACTGATCCATCTTTACTTGGAAAATTCAATCAATTTGGAAGTTATCAAGGTGTGATTCCTTGGCCTAAACATGTTCTTGCTTTTGGTGATTTTATTTTCGTTGTAGCTTACTGGCACGATCTTATTTATTGCTGGACAAACAAAATTATGGTTCTTGATGTTTCTGACCCTTCCAATCCATTATTTGTCCTAGAGTTTAATGTTCAACGATTAATCTATGATATCTGTCTTATTGACAATTTTCTTTACGTTGCTAGTAGTGGTGTTTTTAATATTTTTAGTGTCGCTGATGTCAGTTCTACTTATCTTCTTGGCAATTTTTCCGCAGAAGGTTTTTACCCAGCAGCAATTGGAATTCATGGATCTTTTGCTTTCCTTGGTTCTTATGCTAATGGTTATTTGGTGCTTGATATTTCCAATCCATCGAATCCATTTATGGTTAAAAATTGTACTGATTTCTCTATTACAAGAATTCATTTTGAGGAATCAATTACTTATACTCTTACAAAACCAACTGGTTACGGTTCTTCTGGAAGAAATCTTACTGTTTTCAACCTTACAGATTCCTATGATCTTGAAGAGATAAACCGCTTTTACGTTTCCGAAGAAAACTGGGATTTTATTTTTTCAGAAGGTTACATTTACATGAAGACATATAGTTTCGATTTTCGAGTTTTAAATGCAACTAATCTTTATCATCTCGAGTTTGTTTATCAATCTAGTGAAGAGGAATTAGATGCCCAAGGTTTTTCGATTATTGGAAACGATTTCTATCTTGCAGCTGGAGCTGAAGGTCTGATAATTTATGAAGTGAATTATCCTCCAATTACAATTGCTTTGAATCAATCTGCTTTTCTTATCTTCATAGTTGGTGTTTTTGCTTTCTTGATTTTCCTCAAAAGAAAGCGAAGATAGGAAAATTCATTTTTTTCTTTTTATCACAGATTTCTTTTGAAATGCTTATTTATTATATCCAAATCCTTTTTTACTTTTGAGCTGACCATTTATCATTATATTACTAGGAGATAGTTAGACGACTTCCACTGATATTGAAGAGGATATCCAAGAATCTTCCACACAAGAGAAGAAAGAGAATTTGCGCTTGAATGGCAACAAACAGGGCATTCTTTGGTTAATTTCTATGTTTGCTACTGCCAACATTAACATCTTTATGCAGTTCTATTCTGCTTTTGCGTATCTTTATGGTGTCTCTAAAGCTGCTCTTGGTTTCTTGACTTCTATTAGAAATTTGATTAGTGGTTTATTCCAAGGTTCTATTGGTCGATTATCGGATAAGATTGGCAGAAAGAACATTCTCATCTTTGGGTTCATTATTAGTTTTCTAATTCCTATTCCATTGATTTTCTATCGAGTTCAATGGTTTCTAATATTAACTTCAGTCATTCAGGCACTTTCTGTTAGTTTTATTATTCCTTCCTGGAATGCTGTGTTAGGAGATGTCACTCAACCCAGTTTCAGAGCGACTTTTATTGGGAGAATTACTTCAGTTGCTCGTATATTTTCTGTTACTTTAACTCTTGGTCTTGCAGGTATTTTTGCAATAATTGAGAGTAAATACAATAATATCCTTACTATTTTCGGTAGAGTTTTTTATATTGGTTCTAACACCCAATTTGGCATTGTCTGGATCATGGCATCGTTTAATGCTTTACTTTGCATTGTCTTCATATTTTTCATGAAAGAAACTCACGTAGTTTCTGAGGAAAAACGAAATGAAGTTCCTAAAATGTGGGTTTCACTGAAAGACAAAAGTTTTCGAAAATTCTTGATTATCAACTCTGTTTATGGCATCACTATGTCAATTATCTGGCCGATTAATCCCATAGTTTTAACAGATGAGAATCTCCTTAATCTTGGTGATAGTTTTTCAAAATTAGCTGTTCTAACTTCTGCTTTCGCCGTTTTCATTGGATTAACAACAATAATTGGTGGTAAAATTTGCGATAAGATTGGTCGTAAACCTACCATTATCATTTCTATAGCCATTCTCATTCTTTTTCCTGTGAGCATGATTCCTGCAGTTGCTACTAATAGATGGGCTTTACTCATCATTTCTCGAATGGTAGGAGGTGTTGGGACCGGTTTGAATTTGGTTGCTATAAATGCTTATACTCTTGATATGGCTCCTGGTGAGCTAATGGGCGCATACAGTGGAATGCGAGAAATGTTTTATGGTATGACCACTTTTGTTGGTTCACTTAATTCAGTTTTCATTGATGAGGCATTGGATATAAAATTATCTTCTCTAGGTTATAATAATTCTATTCAA
>JAHLVZ010000146.1 GCA_019058165.1 Candidatus Heimdallarchaeota archaeon | reverse complement strand
TGTTAGTATTACTCTGGAAATTATTAAACAGTGGTATGATTGGCATATTGTCTAATTAATACCAGATAAGAGAAGCAAAAAGAAGACAATCATAGTTTATTAGATAATGTTTCCAATAACAATTAAATATCACCAAATTTCATATAGTCGCTATGTCTAACGATGTAGGTAGGATATTTGGAATCGATTTCATCTATTTTGATCTTATGTTGGTCACTATTTGGATAGCTTTATTATTTGTTAGAAGGAGATACAAAGAGTTCTTCTTTGGTCTTTTTGGTTATGGTGTGGTTCAGTTCGTAGATGCAGTTATCTGGTTTACGATCAAAGGAACTCGAACTATAGGTGGAGAGGCTATTGATACAGGTGTTATTGGTCCACATGTCTTCCTAACTTATTTTTCCTTCACTTATGGCATGATTATGTTTTCCTTTGCACCACTCATGTTTAATAAGAAAATTCACTATGTTGAGAAGCTCTTATGGGCTGGTTTAATGTACTGTGGTTGGTTAGCAATAGGAATGATGTCTGAATGGATTAATTGGAATGATATAACCTTAGATATCTCTAGAGATATGGGAAATGCTAGAACTAAACAAATTATTATGGCATCAGTGGGTTATACAGTGCTGCTGATTTGGAAGATACTATCCGAGTTTCTGGATGGGTTCCCTTGGAATATAATGAAGAATATTCCCTATTGGTACTTTGGAATTTTGATTGTTACAGGCATATTCATTCACTTCTCAATGGAATCTACTTTAATGATTGCAGGTATTAGACCAATTGATTGGGAAGTTCTGGCAGTGAATAGTTTACTAGAATTTAACACGGGAATACCGATACTGTTTGGACTATGGACAGCCTTTAATTGGAAAGACTACATCCCCACAAGTTCAGCAGAAACAGAGGAAACTGAGACAGTTCTAACTCAAACAACTGAAAAAATATCAGCAGATTGATGGAATACTATTTTCCATCATGTTTTTTCAATTTGAATTAATTAGTTTGACTTCCATTACCTATTAAGAAACTGTTATAATTCCAATCAAAATCTATGTTATTGGGTTTAAAGTATGTCAAATTCCTTAAATCAGAATTTAGATGCTATTGAGAAATTAATCTATCAAGGCAGGTTTTCCGATGCATTAAAAGATATAATGAATTTGAAAAAAACTGTTAAGAAAAACAGCCAAGAATTTTTTCAATTATCAATTTGGGAGAATTATCTAGTAATTAAACTTGGAAATTATTCTAAAGCATTATCAAAGTTAGATGGTTTAATTAAGAGTATTAAGAAAAAAGAATTTCACAAACTAGTTCTTGAAGTTATTCTAGTAAAAATAACAATTCTAAGTGAAGTTGGCAAATTTGATGATATGCTTTCTACAATAAATTCTGGTTTACAACTTCTAACAGAATTGGCTGATTCAAAACAAAAAAGATTATTGACAGCCCATTATAATTTTCAAAAAGGAAGATATCTCTTCTCCAAGGGTGAAAATAAAGAAGCAAAACCTTTGTTTGAAGAATCAATTGTTGATTTTAAAGACTTAAATGATTTGTATTCAAAAGCTGATGTTTTACTACATTTGTGTACAATAAGAAGAAGAGAAGGAAATAAAGAAGAAGCTTTAAACAATATTAATGAGGCACTACAAATTTCAGAGAAAAATGAATTTAATTTAATGAGAGGTAGAGCCTTTTCTGCTTTATCTTTCCATTACAATCTTGAAGGAAAACTTGATGAAACTTTGGAATATCTTCAAAGAGGATTAGAGATATTCAAAAAAATTGGATCAATAAACGAGTTAGCGAGAATAAATATCAATTTAGGTGTAGCACATCATTTTTCTGGAAATCTTATTACTTCATTGAGTTACTACAAGAAAGCACTCGAAAATTTCCAAAAAATAGGTAATAATATAACAATAGCTACTACAATTTACAATATTGGATTAATACATAACTTACAAGGAAAACTTAGAGAGGCATTAACAAATTTCGAATACACTTTACCTTTATTTCAAGAATTAAACAATATATCTTTGATAACTGCTTGTTATAATTCAATAGGAAAAGTCTATTTCGATTTAGGTTTAATTGAAGAAGCAGAAATTCATCTTAGTTTAGTGTATCAATTAAAAGACAAGATAACCCCTGTAGCATTATCAAAAACGCTTTTCTATCTAGTTCAAGTGTTGATTAGTCGAAACAAAATCAAAGGAGCTAAAGGCTTAGTAAATGAATTAGAGAATATTTCTCTTAGACAAGAAAATGAAATCATTAAACATCGTTTCCTTTTTCTAAAAGCATTAGTGCAAAGTGGGGATGAAAAAGTAATACTAGGAAGAATAGAGGAATTATATTTACAAGTCATTAATGAACCTGTAACTGATCAAGAAACAACGGTTAATGCAATAATCAACTACTGCTATTTACTTATCAAGAAATATTCACAAAAGAAAGATGATAAGGATTTAGATCGTCTAAAATATTATAGTGACCGCTTATCAAAATTAGCTACAAAACAACAATCTAAGTTATTATTTGCTGAACACTACTGGATAAAATCAACAATAGCTTCATTGGAAAACAACGAAGAAGAGGCAAATGCAATAGCAAAGGAAGCGGGAAAAATGGCTAAAGAAATGGATTTCATGAGATTACTAAATAAAATGATGGAGTACAATTTGCAAAACTAAATTGAATAAAATAAATTGGAAGATTTATTAACTTTCAAATTATCCTTCTTCTGAGAAAAATGAAATATAGAAAAATGGGAAAACTAGATTTCAAGGTTTCAGCTCTTGGTTTTGGATTAATGAGATTACCTACTCGAGGTAATTTTATGTTGGGAAGGGTCAAAACTAAAGAAACCATTGAAATGATTAGAAGTGCAATAGATCAAGGTGTGAACTACTTTGATACAGCATATGTATACCATCTAGGTGGGAGCGAGAAAGTGCTAGGTCAAGCATTGCAAGATGGTTATCGAGAAAAAGTCCACATCGCAGATAAGTTATTCCTTACTCTAGTCAGAAAACCAGAGGATTTTGATAAGCAATTAGCGAAACAACTAGAGAGATTACAGACAGATTGCATTGATTTCTACTTGTTTCATGGGTTGAACAGGAAAAAGTTTGAACAAGTTAAAGAAATGAAATTATTAGATAAAATGGTTGAAGCAAGAGAAAAGGGATTAATAAAATATATTGGTTTTTCATTTCATGATACTTTAGCAGTTTTCAAAGAAATAATTGATGCGTTTGATTGGGATATGTGTCAAATAATCTATAACTATATGGACACCGGGATGCAAGCCACAACAGATGGTCTGAAATACGCCCATGAAAAAGGACTTGCTACTGTTATTATGGGTCCCTTAAAAGGGGGATTGTTAGCTGATCCACCTGAAGAAGCAACTGAAGTAATGAAGCAAGCAAAAGTACAAAGAACGCCAGTTGATTGGGCGCTACAATTTCTTTGGAATCTCCCAGAAGTATCCACTATAATTAGTGGTATGGAAACACAAGAAATTATTGATGAAAATTGTAGCTATGCAGACAAATCAGGTGTTAATACTCTCAGTAAAGATGATCTTGTTATTCTCAATCAACTTGCTGAAGTTTACAAAAAGAAAATACTTGTACCATGCAATACCTGTCAATATTGTATGCCTTGTTCTTATGGAGTTAACATTCCAGATAACTTTGCATTATTGAATTATTTCAGTCATGAAAAGGAAGGTTTTCGACGATGGCGAGTACGAAGACGTTATAGGAAAATGTTGGCTTCTAAAACTGATGATTTAGATCTTGAGAAACCAAATGGAAATGCAACCTTTTGTACTGAATGTATGGAATGTATTGAGAAGTGCCCAATGGAAATTATGATTCCTGAGGAGCTTGAGAAAGTGCATGCCATTCTAAAAGAAAAGAAAGAAATCTCAGAATATTACTGATTTCTTTATACTTTTAAAAACAGCCGACATACATTTAGTTGATATATTTCACTTTAATACTTTATTACTGTAAAATGAGTGGAAAATTAATAAATGGTTGATTATAAAAAAAGTCAACTCTTAATAGGAGCATAGTAAAATGGTTATGGATGAAAACGAGTTTGATTTAACTCAAGAACAATTGGATCTTATTAATAACCTAATTGAGAAATCACCTAAGGATGCTCCGGATTTTTATGAGGAAGGGGAATGCGAACAATTCTATATTCCCGTTGATGGAGGAGAAATCCGTGTTTTTCATCGAAAACCTAAAAATATAACTGCCAAAAGACCGATTTTATTTATTCCTGGTTATTCTACAACTCCTTGGTCTTGGAGAGGTTTTCCAAAACCAATTCACAATAATACTGAGTATTACTTTTTGGAGACAAGAGAAAAAGCGTCAAGTAGAATAAAACGTAATTGTAAAACAAATCTCACCGTAGATCAAAAAGCAAAAGATGTTGGAGTAGCAATTAAATTCCTTGGTTTGGATAAAAGAGACTATGTTTTATATGGCACTAGCTATTGTAGTGGAGTAGTTCTCAAAGGTTTAATCCAGAAATATTTTACTGCTCCTACAATTGTTGTTTTTGATCCACAGGGTAATTGGACTTATAGTAGAAAGGCAGTTAAATGGCTTCTACCAATTTTACCACCCTTCATCATGGGTGCTTTCCGATTTGTATTTGCTAAGATTATACTAAGAACTATGAAGAATCAACATCAAAAAGAACGTATTCTGGATTTCATTCGTGGTGCAAATCCTTACAAATGGCGTAAAGCCTGTATGCAAAATTTACACTTTGATATAACAAACCAATTTGATAAAATATCTGAAGAGATATTTATAGTTCATGGTACAAAAGATAGATACCATCCTGGGATAATTTTCTATAATTACGCAAAAAATATGCCTAAAGGTAGATTCATTTATTTTAATTGTGAAAATGAACTAAGAGAAATATTCAATGGCATACTAGGTTCTGTTTTCGCTAATGTAACGAAAGATAAAGGAATGCCTGATGAAATTGTTTCCTTAGAAATTGATCTTGAAAGATAATAGACTCACAGTTCTGAAATTGATTTTGAGATTTGGGTTTTAATGAATTTTTAGGTAATCCCTGCTTCAATTTCTGTTGAGTTGTTTTGATTTTCTTCTATTATCTTTTCTTTTCTAAAAACAAAGAAGTATAATAGAATTGCTACTACAAAACCAAATGCTTGCAGTGCTAGAGTAACGGGAAACATAACAAAAATGTCATTTGTTGAAAAATCAGCAAATGCTCCAAGAATTAGAATACCTGCAATGTAACCCAGAGTTCCAAAGGTACTTAACAAACCAAATGCTGTTGCTCTTCTTTTATCATTTGAATAATTATCAACAAGTGAATAGAAAAAGACATTATAAATTGGATACATTGGAACAAAAGATAATCCAATTAGCAATTTCCAATTTGAGGGGAATATTGTCATCAACCCGTATACTAATGTAAAATAACCAAGAAATGCCGCAATAATTATTCCCATCTTTTTTCGGGATTTCACAAATCCAAGTAGGAATGAAACCGGAATTGCTAGAGCTGTTTTAGCAATGAGGAATATTGAGAATATTTTTCCGGGGACAGCTAACTCATCTAAGAAATAGATGGAAGTATAGGCCCAGAATCCTCCTCCAATCTGAAAAGCAAAAATTAAAATCATTAATCCTATGAAAATGAATGGAACCGCAGTTAAAATTACTTTTCCTGTTTTTTCTTGTTGGTACTCTTCAACTTTTTTAATTACTTTGTCTTCCTTAACAAAGAAAAGAATAACTATAGCTATTATCATTGCGCAGACGGCTATTATTAATTGTATAACCATTGCATTCTCAAAGTTATCAATTATCCAGCCGACAATTGGACTTAGAATAACAAAAGCAAGACTAACTGTTATTGATAGTTTCGCTAAGATAATTTCCCTTGGTTTATTAATAGATTTAGTAGCAAGAGCAGCAAAATTGGATGCTTGTGCTGAACCAAAAAGAAAACCTATCAGAATTATTACAAGAAAGTAGATAGGAATTTCGGTAAATATTTGCATAATAATAAGACTTAGAAACATCAAAGCAAATGAAATATAACCAATGATCACAAACTTTTTTGCCCCAAACTTGTCTGCAAGAAATCCCCAACCCGCTACTCCTAGAGCAGCTGTTATACTGGGTATAATACCTACAACCCCAATAATAAGAAATGAATCTACAGAGAAAATTTCATTTAACCAAAATGGAGCGTACGGTTCATAATTTGCAAATGCTACTCCGAATAGAAAATAAATAATAATTAGTAAGATTTCATTTCTTTCGAATGTGAACCAGTCTGATTTTGTTTTCTCATGAGTTTTATCAGGGATTATTGTTTCCGTTCGATTCAACTGATTTACACATTCCAGAATTTGATTTGCAATTCGATCTCACAATTTAATTGAAATAGCTTCTTATTAATCTCGATTCGATAGAAATTCCTCTTTTTTCCTTTTATTTTCACTTTTTTGCTAAAAAGTCTCCTTTCGAAAGATTATAATTCAGAATGAATTTCTTGTAATATCCCAAAATAAGTATAAACTACTTTTAGGTGGCAAATCATGGTAACAATAAAACTAAACGATATAGGAAAAGTCGAAATTGACAAGCGGTTAAATGCTGAATTAACTATCACAACCCGCGAACTTTTCGATCAATTTTCTGAAGCTGCTGCTAAACTTTCTTCTAAAGCCAAAGACATTATTTACTTAGCAGTTGATCGAAAAGAAGATCCAAAAGTAAAGAAACAAGAAAATGAAATTAGAAATTTCTTTCTTGCTGTTGAAGCTAAATCCACTCGAATGAAACTTGAAGAAGCAATCGAAGCAGAACCTGAAGAAGAGAAACAAGGAATGGGTTTCGCTGAAGAAGAACAAGTTGAGGAAGAGGAAGCTGAAGAACTGAAAGCGGAAGAAATGGAAGAAACTGAAATTGAAACCATTGACTCTGATGAAGAAGTTGTAGTAGAAACTGTTGATGAAGAAACCGGTGAAGTAGAAGGTGAATTAACAATAGAAGAAGATACTGAT
>JAHLVZ010000145.1 GCA_019058165.1 Candidatus Heimdallarchaeota archaeon | reverse complement strand
AGTCAGTAGTGATTGTTAGATCAACATCTGCTTTTACTCTTATTCCTGCGAGGACACCTGATTCTGAATAAGCTATCCAACCTTCTTGATGAAGAACTGCATTGATGTCGATTGTTGGGTCAACCATTGGATTCAAGAAGCCTTCTGGAGTTGGGAAGGCTAATACTGTTGTAATGTCTATATTAACATCTATTAATTCTTTTAAGAAGAAGTAACCCTTCTTTTCCTCGACTCCAAAGGTACCATCGATTGTGTTTATTGTAAAATCAAAACCTGTGATTGTTGTTGGAAGAACTGCTAGGATATCTTCTAGATAGACCCCAACAATTGTGTCTAATAAAACCATGTAGCCGCCGTATATGTCATAGTCAGCAGTTATTACTGGAGCGTAGATATCTGTGTTTATAACGCCTACACCCGACAGTGGTGCTATTCCTGTTTCTAATCCTCCTAAAAAGCCTGTGAACAAGTATTCATCTACTGCTTTAACTAAGGATTCTGTTGTGAAATCATAGGAATAAACATCTGCAGTGTAATAAAGCCCTTCGATGTCAGTAATTATATATTTTAGTAATGTTTGACCTTCCATACTTGCGATTTCATCTGTATAACTATCAATCATAGATGTATTAAGCATGGAATAAATGTCACCAGTACCTTCTACTGCTAAATGAGCGATATCTGCTACTAATTCGATTTCTTGACCTACTGTAAGATCTAAGCCCTTAGTCTCTACTGAGGAAATGGCAATATCAAGAATCATGTCAGTGTAATTCATACCCATAATGTCAATGTCTTCAATGCGGATAGCAGCTAGGATTCCATCTGATTTTCTGTAATTTGCTGTTATTCCACCATCACCAACAGCTATATGTGCTGTGAAGTCATCTACTAAATTTTCAACTTCAAATCCAGCAGCTTCAAGTGCAAGTTCATGAAGAGCCCAACCATCATCTAAGAAGAAGAATGATGTTGGAATGGTTCCGTTGAAATGGGGAACACCACCAACAATCATTGCGGGAGTTGCTGAACCTGTTGGGATAACTAAATCCAAAGCAGTAAAACCTTCACCGATGGTTATGGTTTCATCTGTTTTGAAAATTACACCCATACCGTAATTGATCCATTTACCAATTACACCAGAACCAAAGTCTTTGTCTGTTACGGACATAACTTTAACATATAATTGATTTCCTGCAAGATCCGAAATGGTTACATTTGGTATTGCTGGGAAAGCAAGCTCATTAATATCATATTTAATGGTCATTCCAGCAGTTACGCCAACGTCATCACCAAAAGTATTTGGTGTTACAACTGGATCAGCAATATTATTTGTACCGATGACAGTTAGTAAAGGTGTGAGCATTAGCATCATAGCTGCAAAAACTATTATTTTATTTTTCAACCTCATAATCTTATCACCTAATATAGGGATTTTTCCAACGTAAGTAGTTCGTACTTACATTAACTATAATTTATGTACCAGTTTAATAAAGGGTTGCTATTAGGTTAGTAAATCAATCTACTGTGCAATCTTTAGATTCTAAGAGGTAGGTTCTTCTTTTCCATTTGGAGAAATCTTTCCTAAATTGAATCCTATTAACTGTATTATTGGTCCTGCTATCCATAACATCGTAGCTAATACCCAAAACACAATCTCCCATGGACTTTCAGGTCTAATTTCATCAACAATACCATTTAATAGAAAAACTAGAACTCCTAAAACCATAAAAGTAAAACCTAATATGAAAAACAAAATTCTTTTCTTAACTATTGGATCCTCAACTTCCCTCCTAGTTCTTGCAAAATAGATAATCGCAAAAATTATCATTATAACTGGAATCAGATATAGAAAAATCATAGCCCAAGTATAATCTTGAGTTGTTTTAATTCCAGTGCCAAGATCCGTTAAATCATCGTCAGAATCATAGACTACTTTATCGAAAATAGCTCCAATTAGAGTATTTGCTATCATTACTACGATGAGAGGGAGATTGACATACCACTTCTTTAGGTAGTGCTCACCTTTGTACATCGAAAAAGCTGTAGCGAAAATTAGGAATGCCCCAACCGAACCTCCTCCTGAGACAAAATCTCTAATAACATTAGCACCGGTAACTGGATGCTTGTACAAAAAATTTAAGCCGTTAAAAACTAATGAAAGGCCCCAAGCAGCTAAAGAATAAAAGAATAGTAGATTAAGAGTAGCTCTAACATCTTTTATTAGAATAAGTATACCAACTGTTATCGCTACAGCTCCAGCAATAACATTAATTATGTTGATGGGATGTGAGGCAAACATATTCTTCCCTTATTATATTGCTCCTTCAATTATAGGATTTTCTAGAGTTAGGGGAAAATAACTTTTAAATTAATTGTTTTTAACCAAAGATGAGTATTTTTGTCCACATACGTAATGATTCGATGAATTTTTATTCTAGAAAATACTTTCTAAAATAGTGTAATCACTCAATTAATCGAGAGGAAACATATGAGTAAGAAGCCTGATTTAAGAGCATTAGCTGGAACAGTTCTAGAAGATGATGCGGATTTTGATGAAGTGCATATTTTAGGAGGACTTGAATCCAATCATAGTTTAAATGCAAATTTAGTTGATGTGAAAGGGTCAATAAAACTTCATGGTAGTCTTTGGACTCACAGATTGAAGGTCTACGGTGGTTTGCGAATTGATGCAGATGTCATTGTTGAAATGGATATGGACATCAAAGGAGGATCAGTTGTAGGTGGGAAAATCCAAGCGAGGGATTTGGATGCATCAGGTGGTGTACAAGCTAAAGAAGGCATAAAGGTTACCAACTTGACTGTGAAAGGAGGGACAAAAAGCAATAGACACATTGAAGTCGAAGAAAAAATCGACTCAACGGGAGGTTTAACTGCCTTTGGAAATATCTCAGCTTCTGAAATAAAATCTGTAGGGGGACTAATTGCTGAAGGAGAAGTAAAGGTTCATGGTTTAGTTGATATAAGAGGGAAAGTGGAAGTCGGTGGGGATATCGAATGCGAGGAATTCATTTTCAAAATAAGTTCACCTTCATTTGTAAATGGTAAGATAAGAGCAAACAAGATTACAATTGAAAAAGATGAAAATGCTAAGATGGAAAGTTTTCTAAGAGTTACAGAGATTGTAGCTCCAAACAGAATTGAAATAGATTATGTTATTGCTGAGCGGATCATTTGTCCTAAAATGAAAGCAGGGCAAAACTGTCGCATTGGCGAACCCTTAGATAAAGAATACGATCCAGAATATTGAAGGGAAAACCCCCTTCCTCTTTTTTCTGTCGGTAATTTATAGCTTTTTAAGTGAAATCTCTAAGTGAGCACTTGAATCACTTAGACTGAGTTATGAAAATGACTACAATATTAGTTACAGGAGCGGCAGGTTTTATCGGGTATCACTTGACAAAATATCTACTTGAGAGAGACATCAAAGTAGTAGTTTATGATAACTTCTCTGATTACTATATCCCAGAATTGAAATGGAAGAATGCTCAAGAAGTAGAGAAATTAGGAGCAACTATTGTCGAAGGAGACATACTCGATAAGAAAACACTAGCAAGAACACTAGAGAAGGAGAACTGTGACCGAGTTATCCATCTTGCAGCTCAACCCGGTGTCAGATATTCAACAATTAATCCTGATAAATCTTTGAGAATAAATGTTGAAGGCACTTCCAATGTTCTAAATGTTTCTCGAGAGTGTAATATCTCAAGAGTGGTAATCTCAAGTTCATCCTCTGTTTTCGGACCGACGATTTTTATGCCCATGAACGAAGGACACCCAAGAAATCCCATCTCTTTCTACGGAGTTAGTAAATTAACTACCGAGAACCTCGTCTCAGTTTGTAGACATCTGTATCCTGAATTTGAAACAACAATTATTCGACCTTTCACCGTTGTTGGTTCTCGTCAGCGTCCGGATATGGCTATTAACAAATTCGTATCTAAAGCAATGACTGATGAACCCATTACTGTTTTCGGTGATGGAAAACAAACCAGAGACTGGACGAATGTTGAGAATATGGCTCAAGCATTTCACCTTGCAGCAACCAAATCTTCTGCGAAAAATGAAAATTTCAATATTGGAGCTGGCACAAGAATATCTGTGAACAGGGTTCTTTCAATGGTTTCAGAGGTAACTAATAGAGAATTATATCTTGAATACGCTGAAATGAATAGAGCAGATGTTCGTGATACTTTTGCTGATATTTCCAAAGCTAAAAGACTACTAGGGTATGATCCTAAGAAAACTATCTATGATGCTATAGAAGATTTCACAGAATTTTGGATAACACAGTATTATAGTAACCAACTCTTAGCTAACGAAACCTCGAACCAAACTGCAAGTTCTATTCCGGTAAAATAACTGTCATGAATGAATTGGACTAGGGAATTATCTAAAAAAGGTTAGTTGAAAAAATTGCCAGATGACATTAATGACCAAGATGAAATTTTAGAAATCATAGAAGAGATAGATGAAAAACGTTCAATAAAATGGCTTAAAAAATACTGGAAGTACATTCTCGGTTTCATTGTTACTGCAGGTTTGTTGGGTATTTTAATCTGGCAAGCTGATCCTGTTGCAATTAAGGCTGGTCTTATAGGTTCAAATTATTGGTTAATTCTTGCATCTTTTGGTTTAACATTATTGCTATTTACCATCAAAATACTTAGGTGGCAGTTTATTCTTAGAGCTCAAGATTGTAAGGTCTCTTTCTTCGAAGCTTTGGATTTAATTTTAATAGGAACTTTTGGTTCTGCGATCACACCTGCTAAAGTCGGAGATATTCTCAGAGCATTTTACCTAGCAAAAAGAAAAGAAGATGTGAAAATAGGGAAAGCTGTTTTTTCTGTGGTATTTGATAGAATTTTTGATTTTGCAGGAATTATTCTTATCGTTGGAGTTACAACTCCTTTTGTTTTAATGGGAATTGAAAATATTAAACCGTGGATTCCAGCAGGTATTTCTATTGGTTTTGTTTTATTCATCGTTTTAATTGTTTTAGTATTCAACAAGAAGATAACAGGACCAATTATAACTTTCGCAGTAAAATTCATTTCAAGAGTTTTCAAGAAGAAAGAAGCTAGAAAAAAAATCAAGATAACAACCGAAGAAATTGTGAATGATTTCTATGAAGGTCAAAAGAATTACAAAGTGAGGAATTACCTTTGGTTGGGTTTCTTATCAATTGCTTTCTGGATCATTCTTGGCATTCAAGGTTACGTTTTACTACTTGCTTTTAATTATCAGAACATAAATCCATTAGTTATCATTGCTGTTTTATGTATCGCAGCTATTGTTGCATTATCAATTCCTATAAGCATAAGTGGAATTGGTGTTCGAGACACAATTATAATGACTTTACTTGCATTAATTTTGGGAATAGCAAATGCAGATGCAATAAATCTCTCAATAATTCAAACCTTCTTGAATGTCTTGATTCCAGGTTTCATTGGTGGACTATTAACAATGCGTGGCAAAGGTAAGAGAAAACAACCAGAATTACAAGTTGCTGCATAGGACAAATTAAATTAGAAATAAATTTAGATTTTGAACCTAATTTCGTAATTCATTGAGTAATCTTAAAATAAAACAAAGAATACTGATTAAAAAGAGGGAGATCACTATAATGCAAGACAAAATTATAACACTCGTGGTTTTTATTTCGACCCTTTTTCTATTTATTCAAATTCGGTTAGTTCTTAGATTTCGAAAGTTTAGGAAAGAATCACCTAATTTACCTGGGATTCTATTTTTGAGTGAAATAGAAGCAGGATTTGCGATTTGTTTTCAATGCTGTGCATGTCTCACCGGAGCTGAGGAAAAACCATATGTAGTTAGTGATTATGAAACAAAAGTCACCGGAATACAAGAGACAATAAAGGATGATGAAATAGACGAAAAATACCGAATTTCAGAAGAGCAAAGAGAAGAGAACAAAGTGAAAGTTCTAATTCATGGAATGCCATCAATAAGCATTGAAACAGCTTGTAAAATGACAAAACTAACTAAGAAGCGAATAAAAGAAATTATTGCTAAAAATCCAGATTATCTAATTGAAGATGAGAATATTATTAATTTAAAAACAATCACGGATGAAAAAGTAAGAAGAGAAAGAATGTTACAGGCGCAAGGCATTTGTGGTAATTGTGAAAATCCATTTGATCCGGGTTCTGATTTTTGTCCCAATTGTGGGTATGAATTTAATAAATAAAAAAAAGAGTTGAAAAGCATGAAGAAAAACTTCATGCAGTTCTTATTTCTACAGTTTAACTATATGCCTAGTAGCGCTTCTGCAGCTTTACTTGCCAGATCTGAGAACACGAAGGGTGCTACTCCAACTACGAGTAATAAGACCACCATTACCACAAGGGGAACAGCGATTTCGACAGGAGTTTCTTTAACATCTTTCAATTGGTCTCCGGGTTCTTTGAACCAGAGTCTTTGTAAGACGATAAGATAGTAAACTACACTGATAACACTCGAAAGTAGGAATAAGGCTACTCCAACGTAGTACTGTGGATCTCCACTACCGACTGCAGCGACAACCATGTTAAGCTTGCTCCAGAAACCTGGAAGAGGTGGAACACCAGCTAAACTCAACAAAGCGATTGTTAACGCTCCAACGGTAATAGGCATCTTCTTGCCAATTCCTTCTAGTTGATCCAATTCTCTGTCATGGAAACGATACAAGATAGCGCCTGCGCAGAGAAATGCAAGTCCTTTCCCAAGTGCATGAGTAAAGATGTGGAAATAACCACCTTGCACACCAAGTGCAGCAGCATCTGCATTTATGCCAGACATTGACATAGAGAGTCCGAAGAGGATGAAACCAACGTTTAGGATGGTCGAGAATGCCAGCAAACTCTTAATATCGGTTTGCCGCAGAGCCATGAGGTTACCAACAAGCATAGTGACTATTGCTAACCAGAGTAGAACGAAACCAACGGTATTTGTGCTTGTGAAGAAAGTTGAGAGAGTGTTTGTCAATCCATACATACCTGTCATGATAACGACACCTGATAGCATAGCACTGATTCCGCTTGGAGCGGCTGGGTGTGCGTCAGGGAGCCAGGTGTGCAGAGGTATTATAG
>JAHLVZ010000144.1 GCA_019058165.1 Candidatus Heimdallarchaeota archaeon | reverse complement strand
CAAAGAATTTGATGAGAGGAGAAGATACTCCCCCCCCCCCTCCTCCTGCGAAAGATGAAACAAGACGTGATGAAAAACAAACACCACCTCCTCCCCCACCAACGAAACCAGCCCCAAAAGAAATTGATTTACCAACAAAAACCACTTTTGAACTATTATTCGATGAAGAAAAATACCGTGATTGTATTACAGAATGTGCAAAAAGTGTCGAAGCAGAACTAAGAGTTAGATTAGGATTATTTGATGAGCAGTTAACTTTGGGTATGTTGATTGATAAAGGGATAAATAAAGGATTGGAAGTTCTTAAAGAATTTAAATTCGTAAACATCATCATAAACAGAATTGAGCATGAGAACTATCGTCCATCAAGAGCTGATGCTCACAAAGCAGTTGATATAACAAACCGCATTTTAATGAGTTAATCACTCATTATCATTTCTATTTTTTTTTAAAAAAATGAGAAGAGGGAATAGGTGGCATAGCAAAAAGTTACAAGGGAAATGACTTCGGGCTGCCGAACCACCTATTCACGAGGGTCTTTCGATTTTTTATGTTTGTTTTTTCTTTCTTCTGTATCTCATTAAAAATATCACTGAATATTAATTTGCTGTGAAATTTAGTATGATTTGCTTACTTATAATGTGTCTTTATTCATTGGAATTTGAGGATAACTAATGCTTTTAGAAAATGCCTACAAGGATAAACAGACTTTAAAATGCAAAAGCTATGACGAGACAATTAAGGATATTCTTTCTGGATTTAGACAGATGGGACTAAATGTAGTCACTCATTCACTGTCAAAAAATCGAAAAATTAACTCATATAGTTATAGTAGTAAAATACCTGAACTAAATTTCACTCAACACGGCAAAGGAACTACTCAGAAACAAGCCCTTGCCTCAGCTCTTGCGGAATTAGCAGAGAGGTTTTCAGCAAACTTGTATTTTAAACGAATGTATCCAGATTATAACCAGATCAAAAATAGTCGCTTATTACAATTCATTAATAGGGAACATTTATCTGGTTACCAATTTAGTCATCAAGATGATTTAGAAAACAAAATTCGAATTGAGGAGCTCTTCAAAAATAGCAATATTCCTTTTACTGAAAAACAGATTAATGTTTTAAAAAATATGGATGTAGCGAAACATTGGGTTGATGGTTATTCAGTATTGACAAAGAAACCAGTAAAAGTTCCACTGAGGTTATTACAAATAATAAATAGAGCAAATGGAGTAGCTTCAGGGAATAGGCTTGAAGAAGCAATTGTTCACGCATCATGCGAGATTTTTGAAAGACATAGTTTGAGCGAAGTTTTTGCTAAGAAAATCATCACTCCTACTTTCGATCTCTCTACATTAAAAGAAAAAAGTATTAAGAAAACGATAAAAGTCTATGAGAGAAACAATATCAGAATATTAATCAAAGATTTTTCATTCGGGAATCGTTTCCCTGTAGTTGCAGTTGTTTTTATCAATGATAATCTCGAAGAATCTAATTCATATAATTATAAGTTTGAACATATTCGAGTGAATGCAGGTGCATCATATAATCCTGGAATAGCTATTACTCGTTGTTTTACTGAAAAAATTGCTGGGATGCGGTTATCAGTTTTTAAGAAAGGATACACAAGTATCTATGAAGATAATCTTATTAAAAAACTGGGGGCAAAAGTCACAGTAAACGAATCGTATCTTGGATTAATTCGGAAATCACGATTTTTTGGTGATAAGAAATTCTTGACAAAAGGGAAAGTAATTCCATTTATACAAAACAAAGAAACTTATAATTTCTTAATGGAAATTGATTATATCAAAGAGACTTGTAAGAAACTAAAAAGTGATTTCATAGTTGTTAATCTTACTCATCCAATTCTACAATTCCCAACAGTAAGAGTCATTATCCCTGGTTATTCAAGCACATTGAACTTCTTAAATTATGAATTTGAGGATTTATTGAACTGGATCAAATTTGGTTCTACAAATACGGATTTCATTCATATGCACACAGATGGTAAGTGGTTAAACAACCAAAAATACCAAGACCTTTTAGAAAGTAAAATATTACGTGACTTCATACAAGTTACTGATAGTGAAATTACTACTGTAAGTAATGAATTAAATGGTTTAAAAGAAGGATTATTAGTTTTAGCGTCACTTTATTTTAATGTTAAAGATTACGAGAAATTTAGTGTTGTTGCGAAACTAATTTCTGAGAGATTCATTGGTGATTTGAAAAAGAAATACCTCTATTTATATTACCTTACCAATCATTATCTGAAAACAAAAAATGAAGAAATGATTCTAATAATCAATGAAGCTTACGAGAAAATGAAAGGTTGTCAAAAATTTTTCCACACAAAACCAATGAAGAACCCCTTCAAAACTTGGTGTGATCAAGAATGTAAACATCAGTGCGAGGAAAAATACCTTGCGACTCTAAACAAGATAGTTGAAAGCTTCTTTGTTAATAGTAAATATAATGATAGGAATATAATGAAATAATTTTTTTAATAATGGTTTTTAATCTATAAAAGCTGAATCCCCTGAAGTTCCTGTGATATCTTTATGTTTTATGAGCCTTGCATCACTAATTTTGTGTTGATTTCAGAGTTGCTTATTTTTCAAACACAACAAAGAAGAAATGGCATAAAACAGAGAATTAGTGTGTTAATCTTACAAAAGAAGATTTTATATTAAAAAATGAGAAGAGGGAATAGGCGGCAGAGCAAAAAGTTACAAGGGAAATGACTTCGGCTGCCGAACCACCTATTCACGAGGGTTTTTCGATTTTCTGCTCTTGTTTTGTCTTAAGAAGTTGGGATTCACTCATAGCCGCTTCCTTGGCTAGAGTTGGCGAGTCGGATACTGCCTTCACATAGAAACCAATAAGCATTAAGATGGGACCCATGACCCATGACCCATGCGATTAAAGCAAAGGTTGGGAACACATAGGGTGAGATCTGGATAAAGGAATCAATGACGAACATAAGTAAACCAATAATGATTGTGGAATAACCGATAACAAAATAACCAACACGCTTCTTAGCTTGAGGATTTTTAGAGGAACGATATGTTAGGATAAGTAATATATTCGCAGCAACAACGAAAACAGCAGTAATAATTTGAGTGCAGATTTTACCAACAAGATTATCAGTAGTTTTGAAACCACCCAAACCATCTAGAGTTACCCAATCATTAACAGCGCCAAAACCAGATAAAACTCCGGCAATGACAATTAAGCTAATGTAAAGAAGCCAGTTTAAAGATTCAGCACCAAAATAAATGCCATAAGCAGCTGCAAAGAGAATGAATGCGCTAAGAATACCAAAGACAACTGTAAGATCACGAAAGATATTAGCAGCAGTTAGTGAACGATAAGCAACAGCAAAAACAATTCCATTAAAGACCATTGACAAAGACCAGGCAATAAATCCTGCAGAAAAAAGCTGATTCAACCTTTTCTTAGGATTCTTACCAAGAAATAAGGTACTAAGTACCGCAGAAATTAACCCAGTTATTATCCATGAAACGGATGTAAAGAGATTAAATGTTGTAACCATTTCAATCAACTCGAAAAAGAATTGTAAAAAGACTATATAAAAACCCTAGAAACTGATAAAATAGCAGACAAACTACTAATAAACTGAACGTATAGCTTAAAATTGGTGAAAGTGATAAATTAAAGTATAGGTTCTGAAAAGAGCGAAGGCGGAAAACATGCGATTAAAAAAAACAAGTTATTTTTCGTTTCTCACAATCATTATGATAATAAGCGTGTTTTCACAAACCTTTCTAGTTGCAAATATACAAGGCACTAATAACGGAATAACCACTACTCAGTTAATATCAGAAAACAATAATATAAAGAAGGTGGGGCAATATGATTCCGGGGGAGAAGTGGTGGGTGTGGCTATTCATAATAATTATGCTTTTCTAGCGGATCAAGTCAAAGGATTAGTTGTTATAGATATAACCAATCCAGTAAATCCAATATATGTAAATGAGTACCAAGCTGAGGGAGAAAGCGTTTATGATGTAAAAATAATAGACGACATAGCATATGTTGCCCACGGAAGAGCGGGACTCAGAATATTAGACGTAGCAAACCCACTCACTATAATCGAAAAGGGTGTAATAAGTGATGGGGGAATTGCCTGGAAAGTCCTTGTGGTAAATAATTACGCCTATCTTGTAGACCGAATCAATGGAATAGAAATTATTGATATTACAGATATAGAAAATCCTCAAAAAATTGCTACATTTGATGGACAACCATTTGACATTTACATAAGAGATGAGATTGCTTTTGTGGCTGCAGGAGTAAATAAAGGACTAGAAATAGTAGATATCTCTGATCCAAGTTCACCAAAGAAGATCTCAGAAGTTCGAAATGAATTCGAGGACACAGTAAGTGTAGCAGTAAGAAATGATCTAGCATATATAGCAAATAGAGAAAATGGTATCAAGGTAGTAAACATAAAAGGAATAAGAAGACCAAAAATCATAGCTAATTATAGTAATTTGGAAAATGGTAAAACATGGAGTATTTGGATAAAAGATAGTTTTGCCTATCTAGCAAATGAAAAAGATGGCATTGAAATCGTAGATATCACGAATTTTGAAAATATAAAGAGTGTAGGTCAATTCAAAGATGAAGGAGAAAGCCAATCTTTCAGGGTAATCGCAGAAAACGATTTCATTTTTTCAGCGGAATATGAAGAAGGACTAAAAATATACAGCTGGAAAACAACAGCACCATTACCAATGGAAGATGATTACGTAAGAATCGACTCAAGATCATTCAACTTTAATCATTCAGTTGGACCTTTTGGTGCAGAAGCATATCTTGGAGATGAAACACTTGCGTTGAACATGAGTCTTTTTTTGGACATAGGACTAATGTCACCAATATTAGTAACAGCTGATGTTCCTACAAAAGTAAACGCAGGAGATAATGTGAATCTAAAACTAGGTATAACTGGAGAAAACAGTCGATTTTGGGGGCGCTTTGAAGGAACAGTGAAACTTATTACACCTTTAGGTGATACTGAAGTCTTTTCTTTAACAGAATTAGGAATTCCTGAACAAGTTGATTTTGCAGCTTTTAAGACATTCATTGGGGAAAATCTCACAGAAATCACAAATTTGAATTCAGTGAGATTGTTTAACATTACATTTCTTAACTATACTGTCTCAGTTTTGTTGACGCCATTTTTCAATGTAACAGGAACAGCAACTGTAACAGCAGGGATCACCGATAACATGACCCAATATGAACTCGATTGGACAACAGATGGTGAAGAAATAATAATACCAATACAGATACCAGAAGAAGTGGAAGATTTCTATGCAATTCCATTAGAAGAATTCCAATTCGAAATTGATGATTTACATCTGGATCTGGATAATATAAGATTAGATGTGTTACTGTACGATTTAATACCACTGTACAGTTTAGAACTCAATATGTCATCTTTTAACCTCACTTCCCCAGCATTAGAAAGTAAAAAAAGTTGGCTGAATCCAAATCAAGAAAATAACAACACCCTACTTTTCTTAGATGGTATTTATCCATTAGGATATTTTATCATCAGAATCAACTTCACAGGAGGAATTAATCTACCACCTTGGAGCATAATTCTCTTAACACTAGGATTAATAGTAGCAATGGCACTTCCTTGGATTCTGATTTTTACAAGTTCAAGAAGAAAAAGAACAGATACAGAACCAATAGAAGAGATAGCAGAAGAAATATTAGATGAGGAATGAAGAAAAAATTATTCAGTCGGAAAAAACAAACTCACGAACAGTGGGATCGTTAAGATAATCAACAATTTCCTTATCAAATTTAATGCCAGTAAGAAGAGTTGCTAATTTTATTTTCTCTTGTTGTGGTTTGTCAGAGGAAAAATACCATTTGACAATGTCCGGACGTTCATGCCTGATTTTTGAAATGCGGCAAATAAGACAATCGTCATCGTTCATGGAACTAGATTTTTTGGTTTCGGATGGTGATTCAATACAACTTTTTGATAGGGTCAAACGAGGGTCTTCTCCTTTATTATTACTCTTCAAATGGTTGCTTTTAAACTGCTAAAGTGGAGACAAATATGCATAAGATGTGACAAGTATCTAAAAAAGACCGAAGAATATCCAAGTATTACTTGAAAAATTACCCTTATAAGGAAGAGAAAACAATATTCTGCAAGACAAAAATGAGAAAACATTTTTAATAAACGAGAAAAGCACAAAAATAGACAAAAACTGGCCGGGTGGTCTAGATTGGTATGATTCTACATTGGGGACAAGGATGGAAAAATCCGTCTCTGCCAAAATTGTAGGGATCCGGGGTTCAATGGTTGGAAGTTGCGACTTCCTTTCGAACAAATCCCCGCTCGGTCACCATTTTACTTCTAAAAAGAAAAACAAAATAAGAAATACTCTAAAAATCTTGAGTATTTCTAATCTTTGTTAAGGGGTAATTAGTTTATACTGTAAATATGTGGGTTAATACTTTGCCATTGTTGTATTCAATTCTTAATTGTAATTGCATACCACTTTCAAGGCCTTCAACATGGTATTGATACATGAATGTGTTGCCTGCTTGAATTCTGTTTCTGTATTGATATTGATATTGTTCTTGATAAAGGACTTGGTCATTATTTCCATTCTTGATTTGTATTTGATGCATGTAAGCAAATTGTCTTTGATATTTGAAGTTTTTACCTGCTTGAGTTTGAGTCTGAGTTTGTTCTCCTTCACATTCTATGGTAACTGTTACAGTATCTGTTTCTTCTTCGGCTGTAGCATTTACTATTACTAGTTCGCTATCTGCTGTTGGAGTTAATGCTAAAGATAATCCAACGGATAGACCTGCAACCACAACGATGGATGCAATGATTATTGGGATGAGTATTGATTTCTTCATTTTGAATCACAAGTATTCTATGGGCACAAAATTACTTAAGGAATCTTTGACAATGGTTGCCTTTGAGTCAATAATGGTTTAGGGAACGTTTAGAATTGGTTTATTTCATTTAAAAAGAAAAAATAGAGGGGTAAATTTACCCTCATTGTTATCTAGACTTATTGTCCTACTTGTCTTAAAATAGCTGGTACTTCTGTTCGGAAATCACTTGTTTCTAAAATACCTTGGTTTGGATCTCCTCTGCTAATAATGTTTAATATTACAACA
>JAHLVZ010000143.1 GCA_019058165.1 Candidatus Heimdallarchaeota archaeon | reverse complement strand
GTCATAGGGTCATCTGCATTGCATGGCGAGGGGACAAAGACTACTCTTGTCGAGGTTTTAAAACAAATTCGTAAAGCTGAGGATTAAAATTTTTATAAAAAATAAAGAGGATGTTTCTACATCCCTTTGATTTTCTTTCTTTTTTGGATTAAGTAGAATGTTTTCTAGATGTATAGAACACTGTCAGCATCTATCTTATGGTCATCATGAACTTCCCAGAGTGCTTCTTTTCCTCGTTTCTTTGAGGATTGGAAAATTTTGTCTTCTTCTTCTAATTGTCGCATGTGTGCTTTCAATGTGAGATCATCAACAAGTTCTTTCCATGGTTTGTACCATTCAATTCCAAGGCTAAGATTGACTTCATCACGTATATCCTCAAATGTGCTTGCACCATTAGTAGTAAGAGTAACCAGAATTGTTTCTTCAAATGTATGATGAGCGTGGAGTGCTTGCTTGATTAGTTCTTTTGCTTGACCACCAATATATGCCCCATCATAAGCTGGACACAACATATCTGTTTTTGCTCTTGAGATGAATTTTAAGGCTTTTTCACGTGCTGCAGCGCTTCCAGTTTTATCAATAAGATAATTACTGAATCTCATTGGATAAATATAGAGTTCAGCGCCAGTAAAGATTGCTTTCTGTTGTGAGCTAAAGATCATTGAATGTCCTTGACTGAATCCAGGATACGCAACAACATAGAGCGTAGACTTTCCAATTTTTATTTTATCTCCGTCCTCAAAAACAGCATCAACTTTAATACCTTTCAAACGTTCCCACGGTTGATATGAAAATTTACCACCCTTTTTATCTGGTTCAAAGTGTTTTTCTGGTAAATACAAATATGGTTTTCTGATGGTATCTTCTGCATCCTTGTGACAGATTAATTGTGCTTTACTAAAGGTATCTTGGAGTCTTTTAGCCCCACCAATTGCATCATGATGTTCTCGAGTCAAAATAATGTGTTTAACATCCTTTGCTTTTCTACCAGCATGATCAATACATTCAGCTATTTCGTGTTGTATGGTATCCCTTATCCCTGTGTCTATGATAGCAATATCATCATCCATAATAATATACACAGCATTTCTTTCTCCCCCTTGACCGTGTTCTCCATAAACATTCCATATTCCGTCATTAATCTCATTATAGGTCATTCTCTTTACAACACCTGTTTTTTTTTACGAAATGATTTATTTTTCTTTTTTTCTAGAATTATTTTGAGTCTTCTAAAATAAGAACGTTTAGATATTCATTTTATCCTTATTAGAGAATATCAAACGATAAATATTAAGATTATTAGATATTAATAACTTCTATTACCTCAAAAACGCTTTAATTTACAAGGTTTTCACTTTGCCTAAAACTTCATCTCGTGATATAAAGAAAAGATTATTTGAATTCGCAAGAAATGAATTTGAAACCAAAAAACCGGAGTATGTTGAAGTAAGAAAGGCAAAAGGTACAAAAACATTTTATCATGGCCCTGTTCCACAATTAATCTTAACCAGATACAAAGCAATTGCATATACTGTTTTTGCTGACTATGGAACCATCTGTCGTTTATATTATTTTAATAGGGAAGGTTACTGCATTAACGATTCTAGCTATTCTGATAATCAATTGGATAAAATTAAAACCCACATGAAGAAAACTACGACTCGAGTTTTAAGATATCCAAAAATTGAAGTAAAACCAAAAATTGGCAATTTATCTGTGAAATTAGACAACAGATTTGCAGAAATTATTAATGAAATTGAAATGCTTACGAAACTAAAGCTTCCTAGCAGACCAATTATTACTTTAAGTAAAAACCTTGAACTTAGGGAAGATGATTGGTTTGCCAGCATTAATAGGGAAGATGAATTTATTGAATTACCCTTTGGAATAGAGAAATATGAGCAAGTAGAAATTGTTCTTGTTCAAAGTGCATTTTATGAATTCAGCAAATTAATGCTGGATATTAAAGAGATGGCATTTGATCAAGCTGCAACACTATCGCTTTTATTTATTGAAAAAGAAGAGCTGTTAGATTTTGCTATAACACAATGGAATGTTTCAAATCTCATTCCTAAAAACTTCAAGAAATTGAATCGTAGGAATGAGATTAATAATGTAATAGAAATATTGTCTGATTTTAATTCTTATATTATAAAAGGTGATTTCGTCGTTTTTGAATCAATTTTACATCCAAAATTTATGGAGAATTTCAATTGGACTCTTTTGAATGAATTGTCATCAAAAATTGATGCTAAATCACGTTTTGCGAAATTCTTACACAAGGAAATCAAAAAGAAAATTGCTGCGAGAGAATTTGAGACTGCTGCGAGACTTCTATTCATTGTTTTATTTTTGGAAATATTTTCAAAAACACCTGGGAGAATCTCTCCTGCAACACAAGAAATTACAGAAAAAATTTCAAAGGATTCACAAATTTCGACTTTTATTAAGAAATTCGTAGAAAATTTACAGAAAATGCAAATTGAATCACTTATCAAATATTGGAGAACAAACAAGGATATTTTTTCAGATAGTGTAAATGTTAAAGTCGATGAACTCACTGATATGGTATTCAAGAAGATACTGGAACTTCATGTTGACTTCACAACAAATGCATTTGATAGTCCTGGTGAGATAATTATTAAAATCAAAAACAACTCAGATGCAGTTTTAGGAACTGTAGTAGCCGAAGATGTCCACTGGACACCAATAGAAGCAATGGAAATCATCGGAGAAAAGAGAAAAATAAGGATTAAAACCTTAGCTCCTGATGAAGAATATACAATTGCCATACCAATTATACCTAAGAAGGAAGGAACAATTAATATTCGAAACCTGATGATAAGATTCAATGATCCCTTTGGTATAAAGCACTATGTCTCTTTACCATTTCCACCTTTGAAAATAAAGAAAAAATGATAGTTTAGTAGAGCTCATAGGATCTATTCAAAAATCCTCGCCAAATATCAGGCATTTTATTCATTTGCTCTTGAACTATCTCTTCAATTCTTCGTTTGGTTTTACTTTCTTTACTTCCACCAACTAATGCTACCTCAATTATCTGTGGTTCAGTGATTTTCTTACCAATTTTGCTAACAAGATAACAGTCAACATTCTCAACACTAAGCTCATTAACAATTTCTTCACAGACTTTTTTTGCTGCAATATTGTAAGTTTTCCCAACATGACTAATAGGATTTTTACCAGCAGCTGCTTCAAGGGTCATTGGACGATATGGTGTAATTAGACCGTTTGTTCGATTTCCTCTGCCAACTTGTCCATCATCACCTTGTTCAGCAGAAGTTCCTGTAACAGTAAGGTAGAGACAATCATCATTTCCGGGAACATCAGCTACGTTAACATCGACAGTAACATCTCCATCCCAGATCTTTGCTGCTAAGTCCAAGGTAAGACTTTGTACTTCTTCTTTAGTTGAAAAATAATGATCAACATCAACTAATTCCGTGCAAATCATAGCACAAGCAATGGTGAGATCGATTTTATTCTTGTGTCGAACACCCATGACTTTGATGTCTTCACCAATTGCAGGATTTTTCTTCTTAGTTGCAGGATCATTGAGCATTCTTTCAGTTTGATATGTTAATTGCTCTATTTTTGTTAGAGGAGCATAACCAATACCTATTGATGTATCATTTGCTAATGGAATTTCAGTACTTTCTTCAAAATTTCCAACTAAATCTGTGCTTCCTGATCTAACTTTGTAATCAACAATAATATCATGTGCAATGTTTAAGTGTGGGAGATCTTCTTGTAACCAATTTTTTGTAGTTTCAATGACTAATTTTCCAATTGGTAAGAATTTTCCATTGATTTTTGAATTTACTCCTACAGCTCGTCCAACTAATAGAAGATAAATTGGTTCTAATATTTCTCCATAACCAATTCTTGCATCTGATTGTCCTCCGGCGAGAACAGCCTTATCGAGATTATGATGTAGGATTCTCCCTGTATTTTCAATATACCATTTACTGATAGCGATACTCATCTCTTCAGCAGCTTTATCACATAAATAATCAGGATGACCTTGCCCTTTTCGTTCCACGATTTCCACAGGAAGTTTCGATGGAACTACATCCCTTCCATGACTTATGACTAGATTCTCCAATGTTATTACTTCCTTAAAATAATCTTATAGTGTTTTTTCTTTATATATTTATAAGCTAAACAATGTTTGTAAATAATCCCTATAATAAAGTTTTCTCGTATATCAAACTTGAAATGAATATGATAT
This sequence comes from Candidatus Heimdallarchaeota archaeon, assembly GCA_019058165.1. GTDB lineage: Archaea > Asgardarchaeota > Heimdallarchaeia > JABLTI01 > JABLTI01 > JABLTI01. The sequence goes on along the minus strand of JAHLVZ010000143.1, from coordinate 2,972 downwards.
ACATCGATATGACATTGCATTCCATTAGAAACTAAAGAACTAATATAAATAGATTATAATTGTGGAATTAAATGAAACTCACAATCTCGAAAATCTTTTTTAAGCTATTTTCTAATAATATGAGTAAATTTTGAAGGGATACAAGATTTGAGTGAGAGCACCATATACAAAAACTGTCCAATTTGCGACACTAATTTAGTAATTATGGATGGAATTTATACAATAACTTGTAATGGTTGCGAAACAAAGTTAGCTTATGACCTAGAAACTAAAGAATTAGTAGATTTAGGAAAACATGTTAAAATTTCAAAAGGTAAAGTGTCTCAAACAACCCCAAGAAAAACACGCGAATATGGGAAAAAGAGAACGTATTTCTTATACTTTTTATTCGGTGTATGGACCTTAGGAATAGGATTCATTGTTTATATGTTCAGAAATTTAAGAGACTTGGAAAATCATAATTCTGAATACAAAATTGAAGTAGGTGCAGAACCAATTTTATCTGATGGTGAGCTTTTCCCCAATTTCAATAGCATGGTTCGTGATAGATTTTTTTATAGTCCCTGGTACGCTGGACTATTTGGTTTAATTACTATTGTTTTTGATATTTTTTCTGCTGCGGTTGCAAAATATTCAATGCTTTATTTTCATCTAAAAAAACAAAGTAAAGATACAGCTCCCACAAAATCTCCTCATTCTGGTGTATATCTTACAGGATTAATTCTATATTTACTCTCATTACCTATTGCCATTCCTACCTTGATTTTGAACATAACATATGGATTTGAAGTTTTCTTTTTCCAAAGCATTATCTTATGGATTTCAGTAGCAATGTTTGGTGCTGGTTTCTTCATCATCGTTGTCTGTGGAGCATTATGGCAAAAAGCCTTCAACGATCATTTAGAAGCAATGAAAAAGATTGATCCTAATTAGAATCACTATTTACTGCCCTTTTTAGATTCTTTGTTCTTTTTATCCCAAAAAACCAGTAATTCACTAAACAGCTCTTTTTCTTTAGCTGATAATTTCTTTGGTGTTTCAACTCTTACAATAACATGCATATTCCCTTTACCAAAACCTTGGAGGTTCGGAAATCCTTTTCCTCTTAATCTGAATATAGTATCACTTTGTGTTCCGGAAGGAATCTTTACTTTAGCTTTTTCTCCTTTCACTAATGTAGGAACAAGTATAGTATCTCCTAATGCTGCTTGGGCAAAATTTATTTTCTGTTCGTAGATTACCTCGTTTCTCTCACGATGGAAATATTTGTGTTTCTTCAATTGAATATCAACATATAAATCCCCTTGAGGAGCTCCACGAGGACCTGGTTCGCCTTCACCTGATACTCTAAGACGTTGACCATTGTTGATACCAGCTGGAATTTTTACAGTAATTTTCTTGCTTTTTCCAACCATTCCTCGTCCTTTACATTCTGGACAAGGATGATCAACAATTTCTCCTAATCCTTTGCAATTTCTACACGATGTTTCATTAATCATATATCCAAACCGAGTTCTTTGTTGTATTCGTTCAACTCCTGATCCATTACAGACAGAACATCTTTTTGGGCTTGTTCCTCCTGCTGCTCGAGAACCTTTGCAAACATCACAAACTACATTCTTCTTGACATCAACTTTTTTCTCAATACCTGAAGCAGCTTCTTCAAAAGTTATTGGTATCACAATACGAATACTACGACCTGATGATTGTCGACGAGATCTTGATGAGGTTCCCCCTCCGAAGAAATCACCAAATATACTACTAAAGATATCTCCGAAACCAAAACCAGCAAAAGGATCTCCGCCAGTTCCACCTGCAGTTGCTCCTAAACCTCCCCAACCCAATCGATCATAAACAGCTCTTTGATCAGGGTCACTTAAAATTGAATATGCCTCAGCAACTTCCTTGAAACGTGTTTCTGCTTTTTCATCTCCAGGATTTGCATCAGGATGATTTTTACGAGCCAATTTCCTATAAGCTTTTTTAATTTCAACATCAGTGGCATTTCTTTGTATTCCTAATACCTCATAAGGATCTTTTTTTGAGCTACTCATTGTGACCACCATGAAATTAATTTAATCGATTTTTCCTGTTTTTTTAAAGTATTTAATTTGTGTGATTCAAGCAAGTATAAATAACTTTCACATTTCTAAATCTACTTTCTATTTAAACTACTGATTTTTCTTATATTACTTAGTTTCTATTTTAGAATAAAATGACTTTGTTCTATTTTTAATTCTTACTAAATTTCGCAAAAGTCAAATTATCTATCATTTCGAATTAAAAGATTATAGAAATTTTAAAATAGCATATGAAAATTGACACTCTATAACATTGTAGTAACATTCTATCTGGAGAAATGTCATCTATGGGACAAACAGTTATTGAAAAAATATTTTCAGCTCATTCAAAAGATGAAGTAAAACCTGGTAATATTATCTGGTTGGATTTGGATGTGAGGAGTGCGAGAGATTTTGCCGGGGCAAATGTCGTTGGTAATTTAAAGAAACACTATGATGATCAAGAGAAATTCGAAGATAAAGAAAAAACCGTTTTTACTTTTGATTGCGTGGTTCCAGCAAATAATTTAGGGTATGCTGAAAATCAGCAAATTATCCGAGTTTTTGCTCGAGAAGAAGGCATTAGAGTTTTTGATTCCGAATGGGGAATTGGTTCACATATATTGATTGAAGAAGGTTATAGTGTTCCCGGTTCAACTGTTGTAGGAACAGATAGCCATCTCAACATAATGGGAAGTGTTGGGTCCTTCGGGCAAGGCATGGGCGATCAAGACATTGCTTTTGGTATGAAAGCAGGTAAAACTTGGTTTGAAGTTCCACCTACAATGAAAGTTATTATTGAAGGAGAATTGAAAGCTCCCTGTTCTGCGAAAGATTTAACCTTGGCAGTAATCAGGAAATTGACTTCAAAAGGTGCTCTCGGTAGAGCTATAGAATTCGAAGGAAAAGCTA
>JAHLVZ010000142.1 GCA_019058165.1 Candidatus Heimdallarchaeota archaeon | reverse complement strand
GAAACGATCTATCCTACCAAAGTGGCTCAATTGGTTAGCTATTGGTACTGGCGTTTTAGGTCTTGGCTTACTCGGAACTTTAGGTACTGGAGTTGTAAAACAAGTATTTGACATAGTAACGATGATTTCTTTGGGACTAATGCTTGTGTGGATGGTAGCAATAGGTGTAATTATGATCATCCGGAAAGAAGATGCAAAAGCAATAGAGGGAAAGTAATTCCTTCTTTTTTTAATTTTGTTGGAAAGCTATTTAATAGGAATTGTTCCTATCTATTCGAGAAGCTATCTAAATTCACTTGATTTTAATGGAGTTATTTGTATGACAAGGAAAAAGAATATCATCGATAATATAGGATTAATTTCAATTGTTATTGTTATAGTTTCTTTTATCAGTAAAATAGTCACTAGTTTCCTAATTACACGACAATTACCAACTGGTGGCTATCCAGAATTACTCCAAAATTATGTAGATGGAATGATCATTCATTCTATTGATTCTATTATGGTTTTAATTAGTGCAATCTTTATTATTCCTGCAACTATTGGTGTGTTTTTTGTTTTTTATTCTAAAATCAAACAAGAGGTTAAGAATTGGTTACTTTTACCAACAATTACTTCAATTGTGAGTTCACTCTTGATATTTTCCTTAATTATCCCGAAATTAATAATAATTTTCCAAATAGCTCCTGACTATGTAGTAGCTATTGAACCAACAAAATCTCTTTTATTAGCAAAGTTTGAAAATTGGATTTTCTATATCAATATCTTTCAAATGATCGCTTACATTCTTTTATTCACAATTGGAACTGGAAGTTTTAGTATTCTTAGCTTCAAGTATCAATTAGCAAGAGAAACTACAACATGGATAGGAATTTTTACAGCATTCCTTGGTCTAGGTCAAATTGGAATTTTTATCCCTTCTAATTTTGGCACTGTACTAATTTTTATGGCGTCAATAGCTTCAATTCTCTATTTCTTCTGGTTAGGAAGCATCATTTTTGTTATTCGTCAAAAAATGAAAGAGGATAAATTTGAAGAAATTGAACTACCAGAAAAATTAACTCATTAATTCTTTTTCATTAATGGTATTAATTTTTCATTCGCAAAATATTTAAGTTCATTCTTTTTTTCTTCTATTAATTGAGCTAACTCTTTGGATTTGTTAATTTCTTTCTCTAAATGGACAATTTCTACTTTCATTTCGGTTTTTTTAGCATCTACAAAATCTATCTTCCATCTACCTTTTACCTCTCCATTTACCCAAATAGATGGCATGAATTGTCCCAAGAACATTGTTCCTTTGTTATATAACTTAGTAGCAACCTCATCAGAAATGTGCCAATTTCTAATTTTATATGCTTTCGGAAAATGATCTTCATACGGTAAGAAATTTACAACTGGTGATTCGATTTCTGCGTCTATAATACTTTGTAAATTCTCATAATCATCTTTGTGCATAAAATATTGATTTGAATTAAATTCAAATTCTTTAATTTCATCTTCAAATGACTTAATAATTTTCTTAGTTTGTGTCTTGGTTAATGGAAGCCACCAACAGAAATCGTCAGCAGTTATAGGACCAAATTGTTGAAGATATTTCATAAATAAATTCTGCATTGATTTCTCAATATCAAATGTTTCTCTTTTCAATTCTGGAAAGTAGTCCTCAAATAAACCATATTTGATAGTTCTATCTGTAATATATCGTTGACCTATTCTTGCTATCATTCCCTCAAATTCCAAAAGGTGTAAAGAGGATTTTATCCAATCACCAGACCATTTATTTGAAAGTTCTTTCTTGATTTGATTTGTTGTTAGAGGAGATTCTTTTTTTAGCAAATTAATAAGATCTACTCTCATCTTCTCATAATTTCCCTCTTTCATACCCATTTTAACCATATGCTTAATGTTATCATGCTTAAATTTGTCAAGAAAGTGAATCATTGAACCTATGATTAACTCTAGATTTTCTCGATGAACAACAAAAATTGTTCTTCGAAATGCTCTCATTCGTATTGCTGATTTAGTATTAGAAATAGCTTGAAAAAGACTGGATGGCTCAAAGTTTTCAACTCGAGCCCAAAGTGAAAAATATGGTGTCAAATAATCGGTTGAGTGTAATCCAATTTGTGATTTTAATATATTTTCAAAATCTTGTTGGCTTGTTTTCGATATCAGTGATTGCTTTTCTAAATGATAATTCTGTATAATCTTATTATTCATTCTTAAACTCACTTATTCATTTATTATCATTCATTTTGATAAATCATTGCATCTTCTGGTTTTACTGATTCTATAGTTGGTTGGAACGTTGAATAAAAACTACCCAGAAATATGATGTATTCAATGAAACCAATTATTACTGCTGTACTAAACAACGAATAAATTATTGTTGTTGTATAAGGCTCTAAATCTCGTATTATATAAATAAAATAAAAAATTATGTATACAATCCCTATAGCAAGAACAAAATAATTAGAATAGATGCTTCGTTTTTTTTGCATTCCAAAACTGTGTGCTTTCTGAACTGTTTGATCCATGAAAATAAAAGCTGCTATGATGAGTATCGAACTTAATGTATTTGTAATGCAATAATAAACAAGTCCTGCTGTTTCACCAAAAGGATAAATATTTAAAAACAAGTTTATTGAAACCAGAATTAATTGAGAAAGAGCAATATACGTAATTAATAGTATTGCAGAAAGACGCATATTGTTGTTAATTACTTCTATGAAAGTCTCTGAAAGTTTGAAAAAACCAATCACGAACAAAACAATAGAGCCAATAGACATTGCTATAGTGAGAATTTGTAATACTAATGCTATAATTGAGTATGTAATATAAAAATTATCAAAGCTACTTGAGTCTAATATTGTCAAAAATATCGTGAAAATTATGTTCATAACCATCAACAAAAAAAAGATGATAATTTGCAGAACACATCCTATTTTTATCAAATTCATTCGATTATTAATTTCAGTATTAGTTAATGTGTGATTACTATAACCCGTTTCTATATAATCCAATAAAAAACCTCAAGAAGCTATTGAGAAAACTTGCTTTTAAACCTTTCAATTTGAGGTAGTTAACTAATTGCTTGAGTTAATTGTTAAGATACACTACTAGAGCAAAAACAAAGTAGAAGATTTGATAGGAACTAGCCATGAATCGTTCAGCTAATCCCATGTAAGGTTTTCCTCCAAAGAAACTCATTACTCCAACTAGAATTAACGAGACAATGGCCGCAACTAATGTGAAAATAGCAAGTCCATTCCAACCAACAATTAATCTTAATCTAAAGAATATAAAGAACATCGCAACAATCTGAAGGATTCCCATACCAACTACTAAGATTACATGTCCTTTACCTCGCCAAGCAGTGGGTAGACCTCCTTCATCTAATGGGAACAAACAAGCAACAAGTAAACCCATAACACCACTAATTATAAAAAGAACTGACCCAACAATCGATCCTTCACCATTATTTGTTGCCCATTGAGAACTAGCAAAGAAGATCAATAAAAACGCACTACAAACAATCATTAGCGATTGAAACAACCATCTTCTATGTGCTTTAACGGCAAATAAAGAACTGATATCTTTGTGTAGGTGACTATACTCAGGGACGATAAAACCACCAAGTATCCACATTAATGTATAGATAATTGGGCTTAACATCCCAAAAATTGCTAATATCTTGAAGACTAGCATTCTTCTTTTTACTCCTAATGATTATTATTTAGAATATTTCTCCCAATGAACTAATTCATCTAATGGTTTTCTTGAAGATTCTCGAGTTTGGTCAGGATAACCAAGTGCAACTATTGCCATAATATTGAGATGATCGGGAATATTGAGCAATTTCTTTAACTCAGACTCAAAAGAAGCGCCAATAACTCCTGCCCAACAAGTAGCCAAACCTAAGCTATGAGCTTCGATCATGAAATGCATGATTGTTGAACCAGTATCAGACATATGATATTTTGGATGAATTTCTGGATTAGTTAATGGTACAAATACCACTGGACTTTCTGCAACGAATTTTGCATAAGGATGTAGCTCAGCAAATTTCTTTCGCATTTTCTCATCTTTAACAATTATGAATTCCCATGGTTGCTTATTTGAAGCAGAGGGGGCCCATCTAGCTGCTTCTATGCATTTCTCAATTTTTTCATCTTCAACGGGAGTTGATTTGTACTTTCTAATACTTCTTCTTGATTTTAGTAACTCTAATGCATCCATTTCTCAAAACTACCTGTTAATATTTCATTGATAACAAGTATAACAATACAATAAAAAGTTTATTAGAAATATTCAATCAACATGTGTGATTTCCTTTTTTTTACCAATTGCACTATTTATTGATATTTCCGGCAGATTTTTTTGGCTCCTTTATCGAAGTACTCCCAATTTTTTCTTCTAAGCTAATAATTACAGTTTCATCCTTTTCTTCTTCTAGCTCCTGTGATGCTTCCTCTTCAGATTCATCTTCTGTCTTTTTTTCTGTACCAGCATCTTCAGTTATCAGTTCATCTTTCTTAGAAAAGAATGAAAGTATTGCAACGCCAGCTATAATCATAATAATTGAAATAACCTTCAGAGCTTTTTGCCAAGTTACTAATTCATACTCCCAGATATGTAGCCATTCATTAAAAACAAAAATTCCAGCCATTACTTGCATAAAAAGATTCATGATATCAATCGTCGGAGAAACTACTAAAGCTTTGCCTTTTTGTAAAGCTATTTGTTGTGAAGTAAATGCAACAAAATACCCACAACACATTAAGAAAAGATATATCCACCACTGCCATGCACTTAATGAATTTTTTAGAAAATCTACTGCATTGGCAAATGTTAAACTGCCAATAGCACCTTTAGCAAATATTGTGGCAGTTGCATAGGACAATCCAGAAGCCATAGCAAGTAATCCACCAGCTTGAGGATATTTTCTCCTATAAGTTACACTAACAATAACGCCAATGATAATGGTAAATGTACAAAGAAAAGCAATTGCATTTATCTCTCTAAAGAAATCAGTCATTTCTGCCAGATTATAGTTGCCTGACTCAATAGGGGCAATTACGTATAAAGCAACTAGTCCACTCATTACTACTGCTATGCCAATTATTTCTACAATCCTAATCGGTTCTTTAAGGAAAAGCCATGAAAAGATAACTAAAACAATAAAACCAATAGCCATAGTTGGAGCAACCAGTGACAAAGAACCGATCTTGACCGCATACATCAAAGGGAACCATTGTATTATGGTTAAAGAGAAACCAAAAACCCATGATTTACATTTAGTAAAATTCTTAATATTTTGCCATGCAGTTTGCTCTTCTATTTCAGGTAACGTACAAGCTCCTTTTCTTTTGAAAACTAATCCAACATTATAAATTGAATTTGCTAAAACACCTAATATTATTGCCAAAGCGTTATCTGAAACCAATATTGTTCTCCTGAGTTTATCTGCAATTAAGGTTTAAGTAGTAAATAAAACTGCTAAAGTTCTAATAAAGTTTACCTATAGTGCTGATACGGATATAGCTTTTATGACTGTTAATCTCTTAAACCTATATCAAACTGATAATTTCTATTTTTAAAAACATCTTTCTTGGAAAAGATTTTTCTTTAGTAATCGTATTATAATTATTTTACATAAGAAAAATTGTTGTCAAAACAACTTATATAGAAGTCAATAAAAAGAAGCAATTTAAATGGAGGGTGCTTCTATTTATTTAGATATAATTTTAAATTGTACATTTAAGAAAAGTGTAATTAGATTATTTGAGAATCAACTAGATCTAAGTACTCGCCCCTCCATCAGAATCCCATTTAAAGTTAATTTGAATTATGAAGAAAAATTACGGAAAAATTAAGGTTAAATCGAGTGATTTTAGATGAAGAGAGTTGGTATACCAAGAGCTTTGATTTACTATAAATTCGCAAAGATGTGGGAGAAATTTTTTAACGAACTGGGAGCAGAAATCATAATTTCACCTTTAACTAATAAGAAAATAAAAAGTGATTCTACAAGATTAGCTCCCAATGAAGACTGCTATTCAACAAAACTTTTTTTTGGTCATACCATGGCAATTAAGGATCAAGTCGACTACCTCTTTATCCCACGATTTGGTAGTGAAAACAAAGACAGTGTTGGTTGTCCTAAATTTATAGGATTAGCTGAAGTTTTAAGATCAATGTTTCCTGATTTACCACCAATAATAATGCCACATTATAATATGGCAAAAGGCAGAGACGGAAAATTGAGTTTCTTTATTAAAGCCTATAAAGTAGGGCTGTATTTCACAAAGAATCCATTCAAAATTATCAAAGCATTCAAACTTGCTCTGAGAGAGCATAAACAGTATAAATTAGAATTAATTATCGATGAAGAATCTCTTCTAAAATGGGAACAATCTGTACTATCTCTGAACGATCCTCCAATCATTGAAGAAAATGAAAGAATGCTTAAAATTGCATTAGTTGGTCATTCATATGTAATAAATGATCCATTTGCATCCCTAAACATTCGTAAGATATTGCAAAATCATGGTGTAGATTTAATTACCTCGGAACAAATGCCTAGAAATTTGATAGAAAGACAAATTGATAAGCTGAACTTTGCACTCTATTTTGATTATGAAAAAGAAATATTAGGCACAATTATGCACTTCATAGAAAGTAAGACTATTGATGGGATAATTCATATAATGGTTTTTAGCTGTGGTCCAGATTCAATAGCTGGAGAAATGGCTAGTCAATTCTCTAAAAGAGATTCTAAAATTCCTTTGTTACAACTAGTCTTTGATGAATTAACAGCTGAGGCAGGTCTTAGAACTAGAATTGAAGCTTTCATAGATATGCTAAGAAGAGGTGCAAAGGAGAAGCCAATTTACATTGCTACAAAAGTACATGTATAATTGGTAGGAGAAAAAGAAAAAAAATCACGATACAATAAAAATTGAGGGAGAAAAAAATGTCAATATCATTTCCACACGTTGGAACTTTCACATATGTTATGGAGTCAATATGCTATGAGATGGGTAGAAAAGATGTTGTTGTTCCAAATAAACCAACATATAAAACAAAACAACTTGGATCTCGTCATTCACCTGAGTGGATGTGTTTGCCATTCAAAATGCTTCTAGGATCATTTATTGAAGTGGTAGAACGAGGGGCATTTGAACTTGTAGGAACCTTGTTTATTGACTATTGTAGACTTGGTTACTATGTTCCTCTCTATGAACTAATAT
>JAHLVZ010000141.1 GCA_019058165.1 Candidatus Heimdallarchaeota archaeon | reverse complement strand
CTACGTACACACCGGCACCATATTTTTCAGCTAATTCTGTAATGACATCTACACGTGCTATATCCCCATGCATAGAAAACACTCCATCAGTGACAATTAGTCCATGATCACCTTCGGGTATCTCTTTCAAACATTTTTCAAGGTCAGCCATATCATTATGTTTGTAGATTTTCTTGTGTTTAGCTGGTAATCCACCAAGCCGTATACCATCAATAATGGAAGCATGATTTTGTTCATCAGATATAACCCAGTCATCTTTTCCTAAAAAGCATGATAATGTTCCTAGGTTTGCCTGCATTCCAGTGGAAAAAATAACTGCTTCTTCTGTTCCAAAAAAGTTTGCTAAACGTTTCTCTAATTGGTTATGCAATTCCATGGTACCATTTAGCAATCTTGAACCAGTGGAACCAACACCAAATTCATCTATTGCTTTTTTCGCTGCGTTCTTTATACGCTTATCAGTTGTAAAACCAAGATAATTATTAGAACCTAGCATGATAACTTCTCTACCTTCTATCTCAACGATAGGTCCTTGTTCGCTGCACAACTCTTTGAAATAAGGGTATATACCCAAATCTTTTGCCATTCGAACTTCCGCAAGTAACTCGGTTTCTGCCCGTTCTTTGTATTTTTCGAAGAATGCCATCTATATCACTCAAAATTGTTCTTATTCACAGTTTAAAAAGAATTCTCCCTATACTCAATTAGAGACTAAAAAAGGATAACTAATAATCGAAAAAAATCTATGAAAAAATATATACAAGTCAATGGGTCAACACACATATGCAAGAAAGAGAAGTAGTCATTGAAGGAAACATAAGATATGCTACTTTTAGTGATCGTCCAAATCGTTTTTTAGTGAATCTTAAACTCGATGGATCCAATAAAACAGAAAAAGCATTTTTACATGACCCAGGTCGAATGAAAGAATTATTGGTGCCAAATACTAAATTAATTATTCGAGAACCATTAAGACTTAAAGATAGAAAAACTAGTTGGGACATTCTTGCTGTTGAGTACGAAAACCGAATTGTTACTATAAATTCAAGCTTACCTAATCAAGTGATAAAACAAGCAATCAATAATAAATGGATAAATGAAATCTCGAATTACAATAATTTGAAAGCAGAAGTAAAATATGGAAGTAGTCGTTTAGATTTCATGTTGTCTAATGATAAAGAAACATGCTTTGTAGAAGTAAAGGGTGTAACCTTGGTGAAAGGAAAAAAAGCTCTTTTTCCTGATGCACCAACTAAAAGAGGAACACGACATCTTCGGGAATTAATCGATATTAAGTCAAAAGGTTGTAGAGCAATTGCCTTATTTGTTTGTATGAGAGATGATCCAAAAAATTTTTCGCCGAATAAAGAAACTGACCCCGAGTTTAGTTTTCAATTTAAAGAAGCTATTATAAAAGGTGTAGAGATGCTTGTTTATACTGTTAAACCGGTTATAAAAAATGAAAAACTAACGTTACAGTTTAAAAATAGAATTAACATAGAAATTGACAGTCAATAATTAAATTAAAGGATTAAATATTATGAACCTTCAAGAATTAGCAGGGAAAATAGCTGCAGATAAAAACAGCAAAAAGCTTGGTAAAATTATCAAGATAGAAAAGATACAAGATCAAAAAACAAAAATCTGGAAAGAGATGATACTAATCCTTGTGCATAACATTTTTCGAAAAGATGTAGTGATTCTAGTTGATGCTGAAAAATTATTGCAAGCTGAAGTAACATATGCTTTATTTGATTTGGAAAAAGAGGATTTCGAACAAGAAGTAAGAGAAACTCGAGCTTTAATGCGTTTATATAAAGAGTAGAGAAAATACGGGTTTTTACTCAAATAGCAAATAATAAAGGTAAGTTTAAATTCGATTCATTTTGAAAATATCTTGGCTTCTAGGATGGATTTGCATGAGCGTTTTAACTATTATCACTCCAACTTTGATAGTTATTATGGTACTTGCTTTTCTCTTTGAACTAATGGATGCATCTTTTGGTATCGGATTTGGAACAACTTTTACACCAATTTTGTTAATAATTGGATTTACAGTGTATACTATAGTTCCATCGATTCTTACAGCTGAGGTAATTGCAGGAATTGTTGCTATGATTTTTCATGCTCTTCTCAAAAATGTTAGATTGGGACAAAAACGAGCCTTTAGGAGAAGACGACGCAGAAAGGCAAAAGTTAATTCTTTACCAAATAGTGAAATGGCGAAAGCTTCTAGTGCTTCAAAGCCAGATGAAGCCGAATCAGAAGAAGATATAGAAGAAGAGATTATAATAGAAGATGATAATGATATAGAAATTGGCGAATTTGATGAAATCAAGGAAGTAAAATTAGAAAACGGTTCTTTTATTAATAAACTTAGGAATCTAACTACAGATACAAAAATCATATTAGTTTTAGCAAGTGTAGGGATTCTAACATCAATTATTGCGGTAGTAATCAATGTTATTTTTACTGAAAATGTTTACTTTAATTTAGGTGTGAAAATATACATTGGTATCATGGTTCTCAGCATGGGAGTTCTAACTCTAGCTCTAAGAAAGATGAAAATGAAATTCTCAATGAAGCGTATTATCGCACTTGGAGCGATATCTGGATTCAATAAAGGTTTGTCTGGAGGTGGATATAGACCCGTTACAGTTGCAGGACAAATGTTAACTGGAAGAGAAGGGAAAAGCGCCTTAGCTGCCTCAATTTTTTCCAAAACAGCAGTGTGTTTTGTTGCAGCCCTGGCTTATGTCATCACACACCTTTTCGTAGATAGGAGCATAGGAGAAGCAATATCTTGGAATTTTCTTGAATTAGCACCATTTTTAATAATTGGAAAAACCTTAGCTGCTCCTTTAGGGGCAATGATTGTTAAAAAAGTTGATAGTAAGTGGCTCAAGGTTTTAGTAGGCTCCGGAACAATCGTTCTAGGTATTCTAAGCTTAGTAAGAATTTCTTTGGATCATTACGGGATATGGGAAATAATAGAGAAACATCTTACATTGGAGTTATTTGCCTTATAGTACTCATAAAATCTACTGCAGTAATATCATTGAATTTTCAATTAATTTTCATTATATAGGTGATCTTTCAAATTCTCGATTACTTTCCGAGTATAATCATCATCTAAGATTGAGATGATTTTGAACGCATGAGTGATTAGTTCTTCAGTATACTCATGAATAAAACTAGCAATTTCCTTTCTTTGAAAATTTTCGTCCAAACTAAAAACAACTTCAAATAGTGTGGAATATTGTTTTTGGGAAAGTTGCTGCTTTTCAAAAAAAATATTTTTATCTTGTAATTGTATAATGAAATCCTTTCTTAATCGTTCTTTCCAATTGCTTGTATTCATTACATCAAATTGTTCAATTGTGATTTTCAGAGCTTCAAGTCCAACGATATTGATTAGATAACTAATTTCTGCTTCCAGCATAGTGTGAATTACAGAAGGGTCTGGCAGCATATCTAATCGATGTATGGATTTCATTGCTCTTTTAGTTTCAAGTTGTCGCTTTTTATACAAAGCTATGCGTTCTTCGAGAACATTATAGATGTGTTTCAAATTTTCAAGGTCTTCCACTTTATCATTACACAATATAATCAAACCTGCAATTAAACGAACAGCATTATAGTAAAAAAATTTAATGAAGTATTAAGAATTCTCAAAGAATTGCAAAAAAGCATTCTTCAAATCATTTATTTATTATTAAATACTATCAGTTTTGTTAGATAATTGTGTACAGGTGTATTCGCGTTGGCATGTGACGAAAACGTATTTACAATCTCTGAGATGATTGGAAAAAAAGCATTTTCTGGTGAAAATATAGCTATTGGAAAAATCACAAAAATAATAGATCAATCTGATAGCGAAAAAGATGATACTACCAAGATTTGTGATATTCGTGAGGATTTATTTCAAATAGTTGTTGAGTTAGATCCTGCAATTTTTAATGCTCTGAACGAACCTACTGAGATACTTTTCTCTAGTCAAACTCTAGAGAAAGTCGTAGAAGATGGAATACAATTAAAATTAACAAAGGAAATAATCAACACTACCATAGAAAGCTCTATGAAATAGGAAAGTGTCTTGCTAAACAGAAAAAGGTCTAACTATTTTTGTAATTAAACCGTTATCTTGTATGTGAAAAACCACTTCTGTTGAACTTTGAAAATCAAAATTCCCAATTATCACACGTTTCTCTGCTTCTCTAATTGGAGAGAACCAACGAATTATCCAACTTGTTGTGGAATCTTTTTTCGCTTCAACACAAACAATTCGATTTTTTTGCCAAAGGCGATAATAATGGTTATTCTCTTTTGTCAAGTTTATTAGCAGTAAACCTTGATTTATTAGAGATGAATTTTCATGGATTCTTATTTCAGGTATAATTTCTTCATATTTGAAACTTTGATCTATTCCATCAATTATCGCAATTATGTATGTTTTATTATCTGGATTCGTAGAATTAAAAATTTTGTAATTAATATTGTTGGTAAAGATTAATTCATTGCTTGAGTAGAATCCATCTCCATATTTTTGCTCAAAGGTATTATTAGCACGAATATTTACAGCAATTCTAGCTGATGTGTAAAAGGAGAATGTTACGACAAAGAATAACAGAGCAGCATTTCTTCTACGCTTATTCCAATTCAGAGGAATAATGGAGAAAGCAGCTATTAGTGCAGCAATTGAATGGATATTATTTGTTGATAGTATCTTCAAACCATACCACTCGAATGAAAATGGAAACAAAATCATTACACCTGTGGGAACAAAAAAGTCCGCTAGTAAATGTGTTAGTGTTCCTAAATAGAGAGAGAGAAGACCTATCCAAGACAAGAAGTTTAGCTCTTGATATTGCTCATCTTTCCAAATTTTATTTTTAAGTTTTGGAATATTCATTATAGCAGCAACCAGAAAAACATACGGAATAACTCCAACGAAACTATGAGACATTCCTCTATGCTCTAACCAATAGGCTTTAGGAGCAAAATACACTAAAAAATTGAAAACTAGATCTAGGTCAGGAATTACAGAACCGATAAGATATGGTACAAGTATTTTATAAGGAATTTTTCTGAATTTATGAATCCAAGCAACAAGACTGAAAGCTATTAAAACATGAGTAATTGGATCCAAAAAGATACACCTTTCAAATAATTATACCATTTTTTTAGGATCTAGAATTTCATCAAGGTCTCCTTTGATTTCTAATTTCATCTCTAGAATAATCTCTTTGATCGTTTTACCTGTTTCATGAGCTTTCTTAGCGATTTCACCAGCTTTCTCATAACCAATTATCGGAGTTAGTCTTGTAACTATCATTAATGATTTGCTAAGAGTTTCGTTGATGTTGTCTATGTTTGCACTTAGATCTTTCAAGCAAAGTCGAACAAAAGACTCAATACCTGTTGATAATATTGAAATTGACTCTAGCAAATTAACAATCATTATTGGTTTTGCTACATTGAGATCTAGTAGACTACTAGTACTTTCTGCATAAGATATTGCAGTATCATTACCAATGACTTGTAAACAAACCTGTATTAATGCTTCGGACTGTGTAGGATTGATTTTTCCAGGCATAATAGAGGAACCAGGTTCATTCTCCGGCAAATGCAATTCACCCAGACCAGCTCTTGGACCACTTCCCATCCATCGTATATCATTTGCCATTTTCATGACAGAGAGAGCAAGGAGTCTTAGTACACTGCTAACATGTACAATGGTATTGTGAGAGGATATTCCTTCAGCTTTGACTGGATTACTTTGGTATTTGTAACCAATCAATTGTGATAAAGCATCTACAACAAGTTGATCAAAATTCTTGGGGGTATTTAATCCTGTTCCTAGCGCGGTTCCACCAATAGGTAAAAAATAGAGCTCATCTAGGACTGCTATCAGTCTTTTCTTTGTTGTACGAATTTGCTTCAGATAAACAGAAAATTCAGTAGAAAGAGGTATAGGAACGGCGTCCTGTAAATGAGTTCGTCCAACTTTTACAATCCCTTTGAATTCTTTTATTTTTTGTTCTAAAATTTTCTCAAGGAATTTCAGAGCAGGCATCAGATTTTTTTGAATTAAATTGACAGAAGCGAGATGCATTGCTGTAGGTATCACATCATTGCTAGATTGACTTCTATTGATGTGATCATTCGGATGTACGGGATGCTTCGTACCTTTTGGTTGACCTAGAATTTCATTAGCTCTGTTGGCTAATACTTCATTCATATTCATATTAATTTGAGTACCAGAACCCGTTTGAAATACATCAACAGGAAATTGATCAAAGAATTTTCCTTCGTTTAACATTTCATCAATCGCTTGATAGATTGCCTTTGCTATTTTTGCATCTATAATTTCAGACTTTTGATTAGCACTTAAGCATGCTCTTTTTACTAGTGCTAATGCATAGAGAAATACTTTGGGAAATTTTCTGTGACTGATATTAAAATTATTTAGAGTCCTTTGAGTATTGATTCCCCAGTACACATCCTCTGGTACTTCTAATTCACCCAAAAGATCTTTTTCTAACCTCATTTTTTTCGACATATCACTTCTTCTCGAGTTTTCTTATTTTATCAATAGCAGTTCCCGGCATTACTTCTTTTGGACAGACTGCATTGCAAGCAAATATTTTTTCGCACGCAGGAACACCATTTTCTTGCATTGCTTTTTCATAGATTTCTTTTCTATGTTTATCAGAGACTCTTGTATCATCTATAAAGCGGAATGCTTTAGCTAAATTAGAAGGTCCAATGTAATCTTTTCTTTTGCCTGAAACCGGGCATGTCCAACACATGCCACATAAGATACAATAGACTAATTGTTCAATTCTTCTCGCATCTTCAAAGGTTTGTGTTGATTCAGGAGCTTCATCGGTAATTTCTCGATCAAAGTATGGTTGTACTTCTCTATAGAATTTCCAAAATGGTTCCATATCTACTACTAAGTCTTTTATGATTAGCATATTTGGCAATGGTTCAATTAGGATTTCTTTCTCTTGATCCCAATCTTTGAGATCACCGAATTCTAAGTTAGGAACTCTTGGATGTTTCTTGATTTCGCTAGGGTGTACTTGCGTTTTGCATGCAAGTTGAGGGAATTTATTTATCGTCAAACCACAAGAGCCACAAATAGCTCCACGACATGAGTACCGAAAAGCCAATTCATGATCAAAATGGTCTTGAATATAGAATAGAGCTTCTAAAACTGTCATACCCGGTGTGAGTGGTACTTTGAATCG
>JAHLVZ010000022.1 GCA_019058165.1 Candidatus Heimdallarchaeota archaeon | reverse complement strand
GCATGGAAATCTGAGTAAACTCTTGATTTTAAGGGTGGATTGCCACTTAAACTAAAATTAATAATCTTTGATAATAGTGGTGGTGTTTTCGTGTATGCTGAAATACTCGTTCCTCTTGCATTAAATACTAAATATAACATCCATTGTGAGGAACACATGCTAGGGGGTATAAGAATGGGTATATCTAGAGAAATTTTCTTTTGTCTAAACTTTGCTTTCTTCTCATAAAATTTCATCATTCCTCGTTGTGAAATGCCATAAAGAGTAATCTTTCCTCGAGTATTATTCTTTGTAGCATTTATTCTTACATTAACTTTTGAATCACCAACTTGGTTTGGGGCATTACTTAATCTTGTAATCTGATGTTTCTTATTGCTTGGAATTTTTATTCGACTAAAAGTTCGATATTCTGTCCCTAAAATATTGCTCTTTTTACCATCTCTAACAATAAACTTTACTTGAAATTCCCCTGTTGAGCTGTTAAGATTAATCGGGATTGGCAAGTAACAAGTGTCCTTTAAGGATGATCTCTCCAATTTAATTGTCTCTTGAAAAGCGGTTGCTTTGAACTTGTTTCTTTTTTCAAGAGCAGAAACTTGTGCTTCAATTTTTATTGGATATGTTACCATTGACTGAATAATTGATTTTCTCCATTTTAATCTAATAACGGGAATAATAGTGTTGTAATCAATTCTTGAAGGCATATTTGATATTGATAAACTTCTTATGAATTTAGTATCTCTATATGATTCGTATTGAAGAATCGTTTGTGTAGAGATGGCTTTTGTTGATGCAGTCGCTTTCTTTGGTGTGCTCTTTTTTCTTGTAACGGTTTTTGTTGTCGTTCGCTTTTTTATTGTTGGTTGTGGAAGTTTGATCTGTTTTCTTGAATAAGCGCTTCTAGATGCTGTTGAAGCATATGCTTGAACAGGCTTTTTCCTTGTGGTATGGATAGCTTTGGATCTGTTAGAAATTGCAGATTTTGTTAGAACTTTCTTTTTACTCGGTTGCTTTCTTACTGTACTTTTAGATGAAGGAGCTCTTTTTGTTACAGTTTTTTTGCTTGGTCTTCTTTTTGATTGCTTTGGTTTAGAAGAGATTTTCTGGGTTCTACTTTTAGCTGGAGGTTTTCTTACAGGTTTTGTGGCTGAAGTTCTTTTTGTAGTTTTTACACTCGCTGTTTTTTTCGGTGGAACTCTACTTTTACTAACAGGTATTTTAGTTCTGTAGATATTTGATGATGTTCTAGTAGCAGAAGATGATGTTTTTATAAGTCTTGGAGGAGGTTTTTTAGCTTTTTCAAGTTGTCGTAATCTATCTTGTCGTTTCTTTTCTATTGCCCTATCTTTTTTCACTTTCTCACGAATCATTTTTGTTTTGAGACTTTGTTTTGCCCTTAACCTCGCTTTTTCTTTCACCATTGTTTTTTTGCGTCGTTGTCTTGATTCTAATTGTAGTTTTCTCGCTAAAGTACTTCTAGTTGTATCTGCTGTTTGAATTGGTTTCGCTACTTTTGTTGAAATTAAATTTGACATTGAATATTGAGGTCTACCTAATACTTCTGAAAATGATTTGCGAGGTTTACCATTGATTAAAGCTAATGAATTTATTACACTAGCAATATTCCCATGATTTTTTTCAAACAAATAAAACATATAAGTTGCAGCAGAGATAGGCGGAGCAATTCTTGCGGTTCCCCATAACATAATTAAAATGGATGTAAGATCATTTTCATTTATATTTAAATCAACGAATTCGGGCTTCAACCATATCATTAATGACCTTAAAGATTCGTAGATTTTTCCAGGAGGTCCACCGGTTTCAGGATTGTGATTATAATGTTTTACAAATTGTCCGCCTAGAGATTCAATGCTTGGATCGCCTTGAAATTTGGCGAACATACCAAAATTCACCGCTCTTTTTCTGTGTTCATATAATGTATTACCCTTTACATCCGGTACAGCTTTTCCTGCTTGAGTTATCTTGACTGCTTTTAATGCAAGCGCTTGTAGTAATATTGTGATTGATTTTCTAATATTCTGATCATATTGAACGTCAAAAAAGCGGCACTCAATTGTATCATACGTTGTAAAAGGAAATGCATCCACATATCGATCGTCAGGTACTTCCTTTCTTACATATCTTGAGAATTGTTGCCTTGTGAAGGATGGTCCGACATATGGTAAATATTTAGGGATATTTGGTCCAAGCTGCCCTGAATTCTCTTTTAATCTATGACTTCTGACACAATCAGGAGCTAGAATTAAGGTTCTACCATCTTCTCCTTTTTTCAGAATAGTCCTTCCATTTGGTTTTCCATCGATAAATGGTGATGTATTAGAAAGAGCAATTAGATGTGGAATGTAAGCTCTTATCATATTGTATGCTGCTTTCTTTTCTTTTTGACTTTTAAATCCACCAAGGTGGTGATGTTCACCACATGTTACTCCTGCTCGGTATTCAGTTTGATACGGATTAAATCCTAGAGGTTGTATATTATATCCTTTCGTTAAAGATCTCGATGCTGCTAAATAGAGGGTATTAATCCACCAATCCAATTCCTCAAAGTACTCACATGGTGGAGTAACTAGTTCAAGTAACCAAGTGATTTGAGAAATATTTGGATCCGGCCCAAAAACATTGATTGCGATTGTTTTGCCATTGAATTGATAATGAATCTGAACATATCTGATTATTTTACCATGTCTTTCAACATCTTTTCGAGTTACTCTTTTTATTTTTCTGCGGATGTATTCAGGTACATTGGTAGAACTGCTAGTAAGGGATTTTAAGAAATTTAATGCGCCATTGAACATTTGATCCCAAACTGCAACTAATTCTTTCCCATCTTCGAGTATATCTCCTCTTTTGTTAGTAATAAAATTCTCAGCCTCAATTCCATGTGAAAAAGCCAATTTACGTAAAGTATTGGTTTTTTTGGCTGTTGGAATTTTTTTCGAGGGAATACTCATTGTTTTTCACTTACTTTTGGGACTTGATTTAACTCATTTTGGTTTTTGATGCAATAAATAATCAAACAAATACTGTTGAGTAAATGGATATGTTTCATCCTCTTCTTCTAGTATCTGAGTTATCTGTGATGCGAAATCCATAAGTTTTGTAATTTCTGAAATTTTGAGTTTGTTGTCATCTGTATGCTGCACAACAAAACTGCGTCGAAGATCGATAATATCTGCAAAAATATTGAGAATGAAGAGATCCTCGTAGACATTTTCTCCAGAAGGATCAAACAAAGAATCAGTGTTAAAATACACGCCAGAAATTTCAGATAAATCCGTTACAATTTTCGCTAAATCCTCATAATTTGTACATTCTATTATTTTATTGAAGTCTTCCCAAACAACTTTTGATTTACTAACTCCTTTTCTATCAATCACTTTCGTTGGCCAATAAATCTTCAAAATTCTAAGAGCATTAATTCCTAGTATATGTCTGATATGCTCAAATGTAATGCCCAAATCTTTTGCAGTATTTGAAAATATAAAAGTTATATGGTCACTTGCCTGAGGAACACTGAAGTAACTGTGATCTGTACCATACATAGTTGATAAATGCCAATCATCAACAAGATCTATACAATTTTTGTAAAAAACTTCGCAATCATCCCCACGCATGCCTGAAGTTTCTGTTTTAATATTTGGATCACCTAAAATTTCGAACATTCCTGGAGTTAGATAATCAAAACCAAAATGTCCCACAATTATAGTAAAATCTTTATTTCTACTTTGTGTTCGAACTTCCATAGCTACTTGGTGAATTTCTTCAGCTGTTTTATAATTCTGACAATCAAAGATTACTGGTAGTTTATTATCAACCGCAGTACGAACAACTTCGATAACTTTATCACTTACAATTTCTTCAATCCATTCTTCAGATAATGGGTGTAGCTTTAATCCCCTAGCTCCATAATCAACACAACGCTTAATTTCAGCGGTAGCTTTTTCTTCATCCTTTGGGTTCACTCTGCAAAATGGAACTAGTCGGGAACCGTATTCTAAAGTTTGAGCTCTAGTCAATATATAATCATTTGATTTCTTAAAATTTGGATCAGTTTTAGATTGCAATATATCATGTAATGGAAAAGTAACGATTTTATCTGCAAACCACCCTAAATTTTGAGTTTTTCTTTTTTCTTTAAAGATCAATTTTTGAAGCTCCGTTGCTGGTAAACTGAAATCTTTTGGATCCTCTGGCATAGAGTAAGCATAATCCTCGGGATAAGCAGTTATTCTTTGAAACACATCGAATTTTAACTTCTCATAGAAATCTAAGTGATCTTTTGGCCTAATAATTCGATAATCCTTACCTTTCCCCCTTACTACCTCTTCTTTGCCAAGGTGTGTATGCGTATCAATTACATTTAATGTTAGGGGTTTACTATCTGGTAGCTCTTTGTCATATACTATTATCATAAACGGCGTCCTCTTTCTATCACGTACAAGACTATCAATAACTATAGTTTAATCTCTTTAATTAAAAAGACTAATCTACATACAACTACATACCATTACAACTAAACCTATAAACCCTTGTATACATGAAAGGAAAAAACAATAAGCTAACCAAAAAATGATTTCGCTAATAACCACAATTCTTTGGATACAATTTTTCGTTTAGCAACGGCTTTTTCAATAGGAACATCTGCAATATTAGTTCCTTGAAGACTTGCCATGCGACCAAATTTTCCGGTATGAATCAATTCAGCAGCTTTTGCACCATATCTTAATCCCAAGAATCTATCATAAGCACTTGGTGGTCCACCTCTTTGAATATGGCCTAAAGTTACAGCACGTACTGGGAGTCCAGTGCGTTCTTTTATTTCATCAGCTAAAAATTCTCCTACCTTTAAATTTGCTAGAATAATATTACCAAAAGAATCTTTACCAGCTTTTTCGACCTTCTCTTTCATTTCCGGAAAGCTAACACCCTCTGCAACTACAACAATACTATACGTGCGTGTTCCTTCATGTCGTTTCTTCAATAATTTACATAATTCAGCTAATGGATAATCGAATTCTGGGATAATAATTGCATTCGCATTTCCAGCCATTCCAGCTTCTAAAGCAATCCATCCTGAATGTCTTCCCATTAATTCTAAAACAAAGATTCGATGATGCGAACGAGCAGTTGTTCGCAAACGATCAATTGCATCCATAGCGATATTTATCGAAGTATCAAATCCAAAAGTTTGGTCTGTTGCTTCAAGGTCATTATCTATTGTTTTTGGTACACCAACAACATTAGCTCCTTTTTCATTGAGTTCCTTAGCAACTCCGAGTGTATCATCTCCACCACATGCGGCAAAGGCATAAATATCTAATTTCTTCAAAGTTTCAAAAATTCTCTCAAATCCTTTTTCTTCTTTTCTAGGATTAGTTCTAGATGAACCTAAGATAGTTCCACCTTCTTGAACTATTTCCTTAACGCGATCTAAGGTTAGATTCTCATAGTATCCTTCAATTAATCCCTTCCAGCCATCAAGAAAACCTATGACCTCAAAACCATTTTTTATAGCTGTTTTTGTATAGCCTGCAATAACAGGATTTAAACCAGGTGCATCTCCACCACTTGTTAATATACCAATTTTCTTCGCCATTGTAGAAACCAACAAGAGAGTCTTTCATTTATACAATTTAAGGCTGTTTTTTAAATTCTTTTACGTTCTACTCTTTCAAATGATGTGTTCTTCAGAAAATATTTATTTTGAATAAGAAATATCATTTCTTGTTTGTTAAATCTTTAGTGAATTAAAGGTGAAATTATTGGCATCATACAACTATCGTTGGAGTATTGAGAAACAGAAAAGGAAAGCTGAGAATAGACTCATTGTTTATTTACAAAAGGTTGTCGCAAAATACAGTCCCTTTTATCGAGAATGGTTCCAAACCCATAATATTGATCCAAAATGGATAGATAGTCTTGCAGATTTTCAAAAGATTCCCCCGACTACAAAATCCGACCACATGAAAAATCCTGAGAAATTTATCCTAAAACCATTCGAACCTGAATGGTGGGAATGTAATTTTGAAACAGAACCATTATCTCCATTTCAATCTTTTAAGTATTGGTTGAAAGCTCTTAATAAAACATATCTCAGAGGTGTGTTTGCTAAGGAACCTGTTGGTGAAGAAGAACGCATAATAATGGAAGCTGTGAATGAGTGGTTACCTGTTCACTTTCACAATACAAGTAGTTCAAAACAACTTGCCTTAATTGCTTACACAAAGCGTGATTTACTAGTTAATATTCCAGAGATTGTTGCTCATTTGTATATGACTGGTTTTAGAGCAAATTGGGAGGTTTTCAATATAATACCCGCATCACCTTCTATTAGCTTTTTCCAAAGTGTTTGGGCACCGCTCTCAGTTGGTGGGGGAACATTCTTTACTTGTGGTGATAAACAAACATCTCCTAAAGAGCAATTTAAATTAGCAAATAGCATTACTTTTGAGTTGTTTTTAGGGACACCCACTTTAACTAAAAAATGGTTAACTTCAGCTATAGAAAAATTAAGCAAAAAGGAAATAAACAAAATTAGTAGTTTCAAAGTCTGTTTATTAACAGGAGAACCATTATTACAAGAAACAGAAGCTGAGATAAAGAGTCTTTTTGCAGAACTAGGTTCAACACCTGAAATTATTGAAAGCTACACAAATAATCGAACAAAAGGGGCATTCTACGAATGCTCTGAAAACAGTGGCATACATCTAAATCCAAGATATTTCTATTGGGAAGTTTTAGATAAAAAATCATTAGAACCTGTGGAAGCAGGAGAGCCAGGATATTTATGTTTCAGTCATATTGATTGGCGTGGAACTGTGTTTATCCGGTATAACACTGGTGATTTAATTGATGGGCTTGTATGGGAAACTTGTGATGCTTGTGGTTTAACATTCCCAAAAATTAAGGGTTCAATAAAAAGAAGTCTAAAATAATAAGATTTCAAAAAAAAATTCTAAAAATGAAAAATAAGAAAATATGAATCCTCTATTAAAGAGGATTACACTTATTTTACGGGACGCTTTGATACTGTGTCAAAATAATAGAGTATATTCATAGTACTTAAAGCAAGTATTACAACACCTAATACGAGACCAATCCAAAATGTAGGTGATAAACGAACAGCTAATATACTAAAATCTGAATCGGCTGGCCAACCAGCTAAAGGTCGTGGTGTTCCTGTAGCCCAGTGCTCATAAATAAAATTGCCAATGAAATAAAACATTACTCCAACAAGTGCTACACTTCCACCTACGGGTCCAGGTTTTTCCCTGGTAAAGTAACATGCTTTATTCGAATAAGTTAACCAGACAAGATAGCCTGCTCCAATAATTGTTATTAAAAGTCCTAAGCCAATAAACCAAGGCGCAGCACTAGGAAAGTCCAATAATAATCCTGGATCATTAAAAGTTGTTTGTTGCCCTTGTTTCCATTGCCCATTCCATCTTGTGTAATAAGTATATCTATGTACAGTTTCGCTACCATCTGCACCTACGACGACTGTGCCAAAATGATTTACATATGGAACAGCTAATGTAAAAAGCATTAAAACGAATGCTGTAAATATTATACCTATACCAATCCACTTCTGGGATGGCCTTGTCATTTCGTAACCCAATTGTTTTTCCTCCAACAGTTGTAATGGTAGGTTAATTGTTTTATATCTTTTTTGATAAATATATCAATCCTCTACTCATTGTTCCTTTTAAGTTTTGTTTTGATAAAGCTATTTCCCTTTCTTCTTATATTTTCATTGAAATTCATAATATATTTATGTAATGTTCATTAGTGAATACTTGAGTTGATGAAAGTGTCTCACGATTTCACAGTTAAAGTAAAATTTTGGATTGAAAGGAAAGGGGTCTCTATTCTTGGTCCTGGTCGGATGGCTATTCTAGAGGCGATTGACCGTACTGGTTCCCTCACAGAAGCTACTAAAGAGTGTAATATTTCATTTAGGAAAGGTTGGAAACTAATAACTGAAATTAACGAGCAATTAGAACAACCAGTAGTGATTAGTGAAAGGGGAGGGACTGGTGGAGGAGGAAAGACTTCATTAACAGAATATGGCAAAAAATTAATTCAGCAATATAGTTCAATACAAAAAAAATTAATTGCTATTGCTCATGATCCAGAAATATGGGTAATTAAACAATAAATAAAACTAGTAGAATAGAGGTTTTAGTTCCCTATTCATTCTTCTTCTTCATCTTCTTTTCTCTCTCGCTCTTGATGTAATCTGTCTAGAAAAGTAGATATATCTTTCTCTTCGGGTTTTGTATCATTTGTCTTTTGTTCAGAAATTGGTGGTGTAATTGTAGTAATTGGTTGTATAGTAGTTTTTTCTGGTTCAGTAGGGGGTTCTATGCCTTGTATTTCTTTTGGAGTTGGAATGGTTCTTTCTTCTGCTTGTTCTTCAACAACTGGTGGTGCTAAGGTTATTGGTTGGGTAAATGAGGGTTCTGCTTCAGTAGGTTCAACGACAGGTGGTATGAATTCTTCTTTTTCTGGTTCAATAACCGGAGCTAATGGTGCTTCAAGATGATTAGCTTCTGAAGGCACTCGTCCTATACCTAAAGGTTGAGCTTGCATATGTTGTGATCCAGAGATTGTATGAACTTCTAATTGTTTTTCTTGTGTAACATCTACCAATTCTGTTACAGGCATATCAATTCCTTTTTTGTGTAAGAGCATTAATGTACTTATAGCTTCAAAAGTTTCAGTAATACCTATTCCTTTCAAGCTTGTTGTTGGAATATAGTAAGAGATATTAAGTCGTTTTGCGGTCTCCATTCCTTCTTCATCTAAAACTTCGCGAAGATCTTCAACATCATTTTTAGTGCTAACTAAGACTTTCGGGATATTGTTATCTTCTAGCTTTCCAAGCCATCGATCTAAAGAATCTAATGTATCTCGACGTGTAGTATCATAACATAGAATACATCCATGTGCACCTTTGGTAAAAATATTACTAATTTCAGCAAACTGATCTTGTCCGCCGATATCACATATTTGTAAGGTTACTTCCTCACCATCAACCACTAATCTTTTACTAAAGAAATCTGCCCCAATTGATAATTTATAACTACCAAAGAATTCACCGGTTGTCAAATAATTGCATATGGAAGTTTTTCCAATTCCGCCGTCACCAAGAACTACTACTTTGAAGAAGGTTACCACTGAGAGAATCTCCGATTGATTTTATTTCCTTGATTTATTTATATTCATAGTAAACTTATCATATCCCTACAAAAATTACCTATTTAAGTTTTCGATACGTACTAGTCTTCGACAAATTTCAGTTTTTTTTTCATTTTGGTAGGGGTGTGTTTTCTTGCTATTATATTCTCCGAATCTTATAATAAATTCAATTATTAGTGCAAAAGTACTAAAAACTCATTTTATAATAATAAAAAAGAATTGACCAAATTCTTTAAAAATCATTTTTTAACAGTAAAACTGACTTCAATTAACATTTGTAAGGAAAAATTATTAATTATCCAAATAACTTTAAAGGAATATTAACAATCAGAAAGTGTTTGGAAATCATTCGGTTAATTAGTTAGATAAAAACCAGTTAAGATGGATAGTGTAGAATCAATGAAGCTCTCAAATATCTTAAAAAATAGAAAAGCCATGACCCCCTTAATGATAGGGATAATTGTCGCTGCATCAGTCTTAGCAGTATTTTTTGTTGTTATGGCTGCAACAATTCCGTTATATCGTAAAGAATTAGACATGTCCATAAAAGACGGCACTATAAAAGGAAATATTACTGATAATATTCATCTATCTTTTAGGATTATTTGTGATTATGACGTAGGAATTCTGAAAGAAGTTGTGATTTTCAAAGACACAGGACAACCCGTATTAACACCTGTAGCTGCCAATAATGAAACTCTGATAACTTTTTATAAAAGTCAAGAAATGGTTGTTACTTATAATTTTACTCTGGACATTTTGTATAGTCCCTTACCTCCCGAAGGTGAGAATCCCGATGGACTTTTCATTTTTGGTCGTTACTTAGAGTATACTTTAAGAATTATCTATGAAGATCAGACAGGTTCTGTTACAGGTTTTAAGGATTATCTGTTTGTCTTCGACGATTAGTTGCTTGATTTTTTTATCAAGTACCTTTTTCATTCTTTTTTTAATTTTTAGCAATTAATCATAAAATTTTTTCCACTTCTTTTTCTTAAAATTTTCTTGTTATTCCAAATACAAACCTTTTAAAAGGTAAAGTATGTAAATGTATGTAATTATATATAAAAATTACACAAAAAAACCGTGATGATGTAAAATGGTTGAGAAAATTATTGATATTTCAGTCATCAATGTAGGTGAAATCGATGGAAGATCCTACTTGAATAAACGTGATATGGAAAGAATTGGCGTAGATGATTTTGATATTATTCAACTCATCAATGAATTTGAAGATAGCTGTGCAGTACAGGTGTTGGAGAATGATGAGGTTGAAGCTGAAACCATTGCAGTTGACAATGGAATATTAGATTCTGCCAATATCAGTGATGGTGATCGAGTAAAGGTCAGAAAAGCTCATTTGAAAAGAGAACCCATTACTCGAGTAAAATTTGGAATCGAACCTTTAGAAGGTCAACCAGTTGAAGAGTGTATTTCTTATATTCTAGAAAACTTCGATGAGATGACTTCAGTTATTAGAAATCGTCCAATTTACAGAAATTTACAAGTTGATTGGCCGGACGCAGGTTGTGGTCATGTCAAAATAAGCTTCTTAGAATCAGATCCAGAAATAGAAGGTGATGAAGTAGGAATTATCGATCCTTCTGGAAAAGAAATTGAAGTACAATTGGTTCCTGCAAGCGAAATGTCATTTAACGCAGTCTTAGTTCTTGATGTATCTGGCTCAATGAGCAAAGAAGATATGGTTGTAAAAGGAACAGGAACAGCAGTTGAAGGTCTTCGACGTGGCTTAAAGGGTGGAAAAGACTTAGACAATCTCTTAGATGAATTCGATGAGAAGAAGGTTTCACGAATTAAAGGCGCAGCTTTAGCTACATTACTTTTCTTATCGCAGAAAGTATCTCGAGGCTGGGGAGAACAGCTCTCCATAATTAGCTTTGCTGGTGACGTCGATGTTTTCGAAGTAGACTATGGAACAGGAAGCCCCACACCGGTCATTGCCTGTACTGGACAAGCAAAATCTGCTGGCTTAGAAATAATTGCAGATTATGTTTCAAAAAGATGTTCAACTGGTGGTGGTCTCACTTTTATGAGTGGAGCATTACAACAAGCTTACGAAATGACTGCAAAATTTGAGCCCAATTCCATAACTGGAAAAGCGAATCCAACAATGATTGTTCTCTTAACAGATGGACAACCAAACAAAGGTAACGGTTTAGGCATAAACCCTGTACCAATCGCTCGAAAATGCGGACGAGATTATCCAAATACAGTTCTTTATACTATTGGTTTAGGAGAAGCTGATAACCGATTATTGAAACGCTTATCCGAAATCGGTAGAGGTGAATTTTACGAAGCCAATGATCTTGGTGAACTAACTAAGTTTTATGATTTATTAGCTCGTAGATTCATGATTGCCTTGAAGACTGAAGCATCTGAATTAGTTGAGGAAATTCCTGAAGATCTCTTTGAAGAACCAGAGGAAATTGAAGAAACTGACGAAGTTGAACTAGCACTAGAAGAAGAATATGGTGGTGCAGGCGACGAAATTGCTGAAGAGATTGCTGAAATGGATGCTTTAGAAGAAGATGATGACGACGAAGATGATTATTAGAAATTTTTAATCTAATATTTCATTTTCTTTTTCCATTTTTTTCTTTTTTTTTCATCTTATCAGCTTTAGATACAATTTTATAAGAAAAAAGAATTGATCGAGAAACTCGATCATATGTTATTTATGGCAGTATAATCAGATTAATACCCTGCATAATTAACAAAACGATTTGAAATATTCCCCACCCTAAACAAGCAAATACAACAATAATTGCTACTGGGAACCAATTTAAAATTCTGCCAATCATAGCCATTTGTTTCGTCAACATTCGTACTAGCATGAAAACTATTACATCAACTGCCAAGAATACCGCAAAGTAGATCCATCTTCCATATTCATTTTCTCCGAAAGC
The DNA here is from genome assembly GCA_019058165.1 of Candidatus Heimdallarchaeota archaeon. Taxonomy (GTDB): domain Archaea; phylum Asgardarchaeota; class Heimdallarchaeia; order JABLTI01; family JABLTI01; genus JABLTI01. Next base: position 20,113 of record JAHLVZ010000022.1, on the reverse strand, counting down.
TGCTGCGAAAATTGCTGCTCCTAGTAATCCTGCGAGAATTGCGATAAGAGCTGTTACAGGTGTATCATCTAAAGTTCTTAGTGCTAATAAACATCCAATAATAACTAGAAAGATAATTGTAATTGGGTTAAACCAACCTAACCATTCACCTTGTATATCTGGAATATTTACTGCTAGAAAACCTGCTAAAATTAATGTAAGAATACCAAGTCCGATGCCAATTTTCTCCATAATATCTACCATAGAGAAAAGTCTCTCGCGTTCGTTAACATCCTCTTTTTCTTTACGAATGAGTTTTCTAAAAATGCCTGTTGTAATTACAATAGCATCTAAAATAAGTATGATTGGTGAAATAATGAACATAGCTAATTGAAATGAGTCACTTACCATAGCAAACTTCACCTATTATAAGAAAGAATATTGCATCATGTTTTATTAACGTAATCATTTACACAGTTCAATTTAAACCAACTAAACCAATATAACCACCAGTTAGAAGAATCGAAAGAAAACTAAGGGGTGTAAGTATTTTCAAAGCAAAATTGAATGTTTGATTTACTTTCATTCGGGGTCTTAAAGCTCTAATAATTGTAGTAATCATCAATACAGCAAGACACTTGAAAATAAAATTCGTAGTATTGGCTAATATCTGATAATTTCCATGGATAGGTATAGGCAAATAGGAACCTCCTAGAAAAACAGATACTATTAAACCTGCGATGACAACTTCCATTAGTCTCATGGAAAGATTCCAAAAATTTAATTTCCAATTCTTAGGAGTAGGAGCATTACTTCTAATAATACTATCAGTATTAATTCGATCATAATAAGGTTGATCAAATTTCAATGCTAAACAAAACAACGAAATCACAATAGCTAGTGGAAGCAATAATACCAATCCAAAAGTTAAATTGGCACTTACAATCCTACGAATATCTTCTGCAAGAATTGTTAAACTTAAAGATCTCTTAGTGATAATTGGACTAATTAATACAAACAACAATGGAATGTCAAAAATCATAAAAGTGAAAGTTTTTGTTAGAGAATCTCTTGTGAAATGATGTTTATTCAAGTATTGAGACAAAAATGTGAGGAAACCAAAAAATAGTATTATTGCAAACAGAAGTAAGAGATCCCCTTCAAAAGTAATAACTCCCACAATACCCTCATTTGTACCAGCATACCCACCATATACACCTATCCTGTTTGGTATTTGGAGGTTTTCAAAAGATCTCCAAAGATTGATTGGTAGTAGTAAGGAAGCAAATAATGGTAAAGCTACCATAAAAACTAGTATTATTCCTTGGAGAATAGAATTTCTACTTATACTTTCTTCTTCTCCTTTTATGTAAAACTTGAAGTTTTCAACAATTGGAATAAACATTGGGGTTTTTTCTGTTTTGAAATAGAAGCGGGAGTTAAGTCGACTATTTATTTGTTCACTTAAAATTGCTAGAATAACTATAAAGACAAATCCTGGGAATATTACGATTTCAAACCATGGACCTAACATCTAGCACTTCTCCGATCAGTTATCCTTTGTTATATATAGAAGGAAATTTAATCTAGTTTTTCCCTTTTAATACTAAGGATATTTAATATTTAAATGATTAATTAAGAAATGCTAAAAATCTTTTGACGCAACAAATAGATTTGCAAATTTGGGAGCTATTAAGTCATGCAAAAAAATTACAAACAAATATATCGAACTTCGCTATCTGTAATATTTTGCATTTTAATTGTATTTGCATCCTCAGTTTCTGGTGCAAAACTCTTAGATGATTCTACTTCTGCAAACCATTATCTCTTCAAAATTGATGAAATTTTTTCTTATGAAGAAACAAACAATTTTGATTTCGAAGGGAACATAACAGGCTTGTATTCGGAGAAAAACGACAATCAAACATTGGAAGCTGTTAATTATACTGCCTTGAGATGGTCTATAGAAGAAATCACAGGGATTGCGATAAAAGTAATGAATGTAACAGAGGATGAAATAAAATTTGATATAGAGCAGCACTATACTTATTCCTCATATGAGGAATTAATGATAAATGAAAACGAAACTATACGAAGACACTCTACTGAACACTTTATTTTAATAAAAAATAACATAACTATCAATAGTTATACTCATCAAATCTCTTCCTCTTCAAATACAAGTTATTATCCAATAAATACCTCCGCCTTTTTCTGGACACATGCCAATCTTACAATTGGGGAAAATCTCACCATTGTAGCAAATAATTATCATGCTACAAACTATAGTCTTATCTCAACATTTGAGGGAATACGCAATGTAACCAATTTACTTACGAATGTTACCCAATATGAAGAATTCATTTTCTCTGATTACCTAGGAAAATTCGTTTATTTTGGTGAATTCGAAAACCATACTATGCTTTCTTATGGGTATTCTGATGGTTTATTAGTTACCGGAACTACCATTTCAAAAGTGAAACAAATAAGTAGCTTTCCAAATGCTGCGGAAGGTGTACTCGTTATTACGAAAACCATCGATATTGTTTCTAGCTCATTTGAAGAACCCGGAAGAGAGATGGGGTCAGTATACTGGATTGTAGGTGGAGTTTCACTTCAATTTGTAATTTTCTTAATCTTTGAACGTAAAAACTTTCGGAAATTTATTCAATCAATTAAAAAATTTAAAAAAATAAATATTGAGCCTTCTGAAAACCACTCATTAAAAGAGTAGAACACTAATTTTTGGTACTCTTAAATGAAATTATTCCAGCCTTCACCTATTAACAGTAAGATAGTTAATGCATTATCATATGGCTCACCAGAAAGACGGGAAAGGACTCCTTGTATATTTAGTTTAATTGGGGAGACAATGCTATAATTTACTGGTTTTTCAGCAGGTGTTCCTTTCTTACTAATTGCAAAACTGAAGAGATCTCCTTATGGTGTTTCGATAAGCATAACAGAATTATTTGCAGGAATCTGATCGTGAATAAATTTCTGATTCAAACTTTCTTCAGGTAGGTTTGATAGAAGTTGTTTCAATATAAATATAGACTCAATGATTTCATCGAGTCGAACCATTACTTCTCCGAAGAGATCACAAGAATCATACACTGGAACATTAAATTGAACTGTTTCATAGGCTGCGTAAGGATCTGTTCTTCTGACATCAGCTGTTATACCTGAGGCTCTGGCTATGGGTCCTACTAAAGATAATTTTTTGGCTGAATCTCGAGATAAAAATCCTACATCTTGCAATAATCCTTTTAATAAGGAATTTCTGGAAATTTTCTTTTTAAGTCTTATACTATTTTTCTTGATGCTCTCTAAAGCGGATAATAATCTATTAGTTAGTTTTACATCAATATCTTTAGAAACTCCTCCGAAATTAATGTAGGATTCACTATCAGAAGAATTCGTTATATCATTTATAGAACCAAGAATTAATTTTCGTAATGAAATTGCTTTTGAGAATAAAAGTGGATAAGAGATGCCTAATCCTAAAATACTTATGAATGAGAGATGATAGGAAATTCTTTCTAATTCTAAAATGATTGTTCGTAGATATTTTGCTCTATTAGAAACTTCCAAGGCATTTCCCAATAATTTTTCAAAAGTTTGTACATAAGCTATTTGAAGATGATATGGATAAAGAGTGACATTATCAAGAGAAATGTTTAATCCTTTATTCCACAAATTGCTTTTCAGCTGCTTACTATATTCAAAATAATTATCAAATGATCCTTCGATTCTCGCTGCAGAGATTTTGTTTCCTGAGATTTTCAAATGGAATTGTGCTATATCCTCAGTTAAAATATTTTCAATGCTTATTTTTTTATCAAAAAGAGTTTCTTGTTCAATATCCTTTGAGGAATCCAAATCCATAGTCATACCTTCCATTACAAACTAATTCTATAGTGTCTTAAATTGTTTTTGAATTTTTAGTATTGCTGTATTTACTGATAAGGAAATAAAGTTATTTTGAATGATTTCGCTACATTTAGCGAAAGAAATAAATTAACTGATTTATGTTATTAATTGTTTATTACAAACACAGAATTAGAATTCCTTTCATGGGGAGAATTTCTATGAAGAAGATACAAACAGGAGAAGTATTAATTATTGGAGCAGGTGCTATTGGAGGAACAATAGGAGCAATTATTCAAACTGCAAATAAGGATGTATGTTTTGTTAATAGAAAAGGTGATCATTACAATGCTATCAAGAAGAGTGGATTGAAAATAGATGGCTTTGAAAAACCTTTCACGATACCAATTGAGAATAACATAAAAGATTTTGATCGGAAATTTAAGCATATCTTAGTTGTTGTTAAAAATCTAGATACTGATAAGGTAATGAAGGATATAAAATCAATATTAACTCCTAATAGTCTCGTTTACAGTTTACAGAACGGTTTTGGCAATACAGACATTATGGCAAAATATCTTCCTCGAGAGCAAATTGTTGCAGGGGTAGTTGGTTGGGGAGCTACTAAATCCGAACCTGGTAGTATAAGGATTACATCAAAAACTGGTGATTTTATCTTAGGGTTTGAAGCTGGCAATAATTCTGATGATCCGAGATTAATTGAGATGAAAACCTTACTTGATCTTTGGAGACCAACTATTTTAACTGATAATATTGTTGGGTATAGGTGGGGTAAATTAATAGTAAACTCTGTAATTGCACCATTAAGTGCATTATTTGATTTAACAGTAGGTGAACTCTGTAATCACAAAATCTTATCCCAAATAATGGGTGATACGAAAAGAGAAGGCATACACATTGCCGAGGCAAACAATATTACACTTGAAAAAGCAGATAATATAAATCTCCGTTCTTTCTTTTACAAAGCTAGACCTAAAGACAATCTCTTTACAAGAATAAAATTTGGACTAATTAGCAATATCATTAAACGAATTAGTATTAAAAGACATGGAGCAATAAAATCTTCTCTCTTATGGGATTTGAAAGCTGGACGTAAAACTGAGATTGACTTCATAAATGGTTATATAGCAAAGAAAGCAAAAGAAGTTGGTTTAGAAGCCCCACTCAATAGTTTTCTCGTAAAAGCTATTCATGAAATAGAAAACAAAAAACGAGAAATAGGCATGCAAAATCTTGAAGAATTTGTGGAAAAATCGCGTATTTCAAGAGAAAAAGTAAAAGAACAAGAATTAAAATAGTAGTAATGTTAGTGATGAATTATCGCAGGTGAATTAGGAGGTCTCTTGTACAGGTGTTACCAAACAACGATGAAGAGTTACAAGATTTACTAGAGTTAGCAAAGGCATTTTTTAAAAGCATGGATTTCGTAATTCAAAGGGAAATTGATGTAGTCGGTACAAGTGGAAAAAAACACCATTTTGAGATGTTATTGAAAACAAACACAGATTTAGAAATAAATCAATTATTTGTGAAAATTGTTGATTGGAAACGAGCTGTAGGGGTAGATCGGCTAATACGTTTTGAACGAATTTTAGATGATTTGAATGATAGAAAAGGAATGATTGTGTCAAACATATTCAGTGATTCAGCAGTGAAATTCGCAAAACGCAGAGGATTAATCATTTATGCTCGAGAGCATTTGGAAATTCAAGAAGAATAATATTTTCTTTCTAAAAGAAATTATCCAATGTAGATTGTCCTTCCTTTAATGGTACAGCATTAAACCCATTTTTTTGCAGATCTCTCGCTAAATCTTGCGCATTCCCAAAAACAGTGAAAATTTTGCTTGGATTACTTTCCTTAACAATTTCTAATAAACTACTATAATCTGAATGATCGCTGATTGTAAAAGCAGCATCTGCACCCATTCTATATTTATAGTTTTCAAGATTTTTAGCCCAACCTGAAAAACCAACAACCTTCAAATTGTATTTTGTTTTTAGCTTGCTAAGCGTAGGATCTCGAATGCCAACGTGATTATAGAATAGTAACCAAGGATCGTTACCAACTAATCCTTCTTCATCTGGATTTTGAGGTAGTTTATTTGTTTCAAATAATTCTAATCCAAGCTCTTTGTGTACTTGCTCCATTTTCCAAATAGAATTACTTGAGTAACGAGTTTCACACAAATTTCCAAGACAATAATTCAATAATTGTGATTTTCCAAGTGGATATCCAAGAAGTGCTACCGGATAACCTTTTTCTAATTCATTACGAATGAATTCTTTTGCTTGTTCGATTTGTTTCTCAAAAGATGGAAATCTGTAGTCACGATCCCCCCAAGTAGCTTCGAGTATTAATATATCACATTTTTTTGGCTCGAAACCTTTCAGATATCCTCTATCTTCAATATTAACGTCCCCTGTATAAACTATATTTTGACTGGATTCAAGATCGATTATCTCAGCTACTGTAGAATCAAATGTGTGCCCACCGGGAAGGGTTTTAATTTTAAATTCATCATTTTTCCAAGCATTATTTTGCTGAATTTTATACCCCATTCGTTCAAAAAAGAGTCTCGCAGTTGCTTCTGAACACACAGCAGTCGGAGTAAAATTGGGTTTCTTCTTACTTCTTGGTAAATGATCCATGTGCGCATGAGAGACGAATATACAGCTAGCACTAGAATCCATTGCCTTAGGATCAAGTAGTAATTCAGAATTTCGAAATTTCAGATTAATTCTGTTCTTACAAAAGATATTCAATGGTAAGTGCTGCTCTCCTATCTTTTTGATAATCTATTCTCTCTTACTAAATATTGATATTAAAGTATTTTAACCACTTTAGCTATTTTCTTGTATTGCTTAACATGAGAAAATTTTAATAGTTTATAATTCTCGTTCAATACGCATAAAAATTCCTTAAACGTGTTTGAAAAATGATTCCATCTTGGTTTGAACTCTTAATTGAATCAGAGGTTTTTAATGCAATATTTTTTGTTATGCCAGCTTTCTTTTCAAATACAACCCCAATGTTATTTGGAGGGGGGTTACCTATGGATTTTAGAAAGAACTGGTTTGATGGAAGACGAATCCTTGGAAATAATAAAACAATGAGAGGATTTGCTGCTGGTTTTATAGGAGGATTTCTAATGGGGATATTTGTTTCATATTGGTTCAAATCAGTAGTTGATGTACCATTTGTGGTTCCGTTAACTAATGGTTTCCTACAAAGCTTTGGAGCAGTTACAGGAGATGTCGTTGGATCCTTTATTAAGAGAAGGTTAGACATCCCTTCAGGTGGTTCTCTTATTATCATGGATCAAATTGGTTTCATTGTATTTGGGTTAGCTTTTGCAAGAATAGATTCTGCTTTTCCATGGACTTATTGGGTAATTGTAATTCCTTTAGCATTAGTAGTTCATTTTGCTGCGAATGCCGTAGGATACACGATGGGCTGGAAAGACGTTTGGTGGTAATACCTAATTTAATTTAGCTTGTTTGAAATTTTGGCGTTATTTTTGTAATTAAACACAAGCTTATAAATAACGAAGTTGAAGTTCATATAACAAATATCACATGTGATTGATTTTGACTTATGTTCCACCAGAGAAGAAACACAGAGGCGGTAGTTTCGGTGATTTCATTTACGTATTTATGTTCTACTTGATAGAAGGACTATTTATTTTCATAGGAATTCCGTTTCTAATGTTGGCAATTGGAGTAATTCCTGTAGCTATGTATTTAGTAATCACACGAGGTGGAGTCAGCGACCAAATAAATTTGTATCTTACAATAGGTGCTGGAGTTCTAGTCGTATTCGCCCAGATTATGGGAGCGCAGTATTTTGTCCGAAAATATGTTCTCGAGCCAAACAATATGAAATTTGGAGAATGGATGAGATGGAAATTCTCCCCAACAGAGATTACAAAGCGAAGAGCAGAGAAGATCGCGAGATCCGAAAAAATGGATAAATGGTATGATGGTATGGATAAGATACATGAGAGAAAAGCTCTAATTAAAGAGGAGCAATCTATTGATATAAGAGGAGAATGGTTCAAAGAAACAGGTGATCCCGATACTGTCGATGCTCAAAGCTCTGAGGAATCTGGTATCATACTCGGTGAAATCGAGGAAGAAACAGAAGAAGCTTCCTAAATATTTTTTCATCCTCTTATTTCTATTTTCGAATATATTGCTTTAGAATTCTCAAATATAATTTATTTTATCTAGTATTGTTTCTAGTTGCTGAAAGACTTTTAAATTAGAAGAAATCTTCTAGATATCTATATTTATTCAAAGTCTTTGAAGGAAATAATAATGTCTGAAGAAAAAAATACGAAATCCAAAGAAATGGTTGTCACACCTTGGGAAGTAAGCGGTGATATTGATTATAAGAAACTGGTTAAGAAATTTGGGACAACCCTATTAACAGAGAAAGAAATTGCAGTTATGGATAAATACAGTAAAGGCAAATTGCATCTCTTATTAAGAAGAGGATTGTTCTTCAGTCATCGAGATTTTGATTGGATTCTGAAACAATTGGAAAAAGGAGAGAAATTTGCTCTCTACACTGGAAGAGGTCCGTCTGGGCACACACATCTTGGGCATTTAGTTCCATGGATTTTCACAAAATGGCTCCAAGATATTTTCGATGTTGAGCTTTATTTCCAAATGACTGATGATGAAAAATTCTTATTCAGTCAAAAACTGACCTTTCAAGAAACAAAGGATTATGCGTACGAAAATGCAAAAGATGTTATGGCTGTTGGGTTTAATCCTAAAAAAACTCACTTCATTTTTGATTCTCAACTAACTCCAACCATGTATCAAATTGCTGTAGAAGTTGCCAAAAGAACTACTTTTTCAACAGCCAGAGCTATCTTTGGTTTCACAAATGAATCCAATGTTGGTATGATTTTTTATCCCTCCATTCAAGCAATGCCTTGTTTTCTTCCTTCAAAATTAAAAGGAAAAAATATCCCAATACTAATTCCTGCAGCAATAGATCAAGATCCATATTGGAGGATAACTCGAGATGTTGCACCAAAACTTGGTTACTATAAACCAGCAGCGATTCATTGTAAGTTCTTCCCGGGATTAGCAGAAGGAGGAAAGATGTCCGCTTCAGAACCAGATTCCTGTATTTTTACTACTGATACACCTACATCTGCTAGTAAGAAAATTATGCGATCATATACTGGTGGTCGAGCTACCGTTGAGGAACAGAAAGAACTCGGTGGTGAACCAGATAAATGTAATGTTTATTGGTATGAATATTATCTCTTCGAACCAGATGACAAGAAAATTGAAGATATGAGAACAAACTGCCTTTCAGGAAAACTCCTCTGTGGTTACTGCAAGAAAGCCTTGGCTGAAAAAGTGAAGACATTTGTAGAAGGCCATCAAGAAAGAAGAAACAAATTTACTGATGAAATGATTGATAAGATGATAATTAAAGAATGAATTTCTATCCTTCATTTCCTAATATTGCAGAAAAACTGGCGCACATTTCCCCTTCTTAACAAAATTAATAATTTCCTTTATGGAATCAACCTTTTTAGGAAATTCTGTTACACAAGTGCCAACTTGAAATCTGTTATGAGAATCACTACCACCAATACAAGGTAATCCCATTGATTCAGCTGCTTCCTTCGCTAAATCGTTAGTATGTTTTGATCTCAAACCATTTATTTCTATAGCATCTAGTTCAAGGTCATAAATCAAATCTCCTAATCCAAGTAATGAAAATGGATGAGCAGCAACTGCTAAACCATTTTCTGAATGAATGATTTCAATTACTTCGTCAGGTCTCAGATTTTGTGATGGAACAGCGGTAATACCATATGCTAAAATATCACCTTGAGCGGTAGAAATTTCGACAGATGCTGAAAAAATCCTCAATTGATATTTTAATTCCAATCCTTGCAAGATTTCTTTGGAAAAGTTCCCCATTGTATTATGATCAGTAATAATTAATGCATCCACAATTCCATCCAACTCTATTAGAGTTTCCTCTAAAGTGAATGCTGAGTCCATAGAGTAATTTGTATGAATATGCATATCAACAAGAAAACCCTTCCTTTTACTTCGAGAGGTTACTTTTTTCACAAAAGTTTGATTCATTTTCATACAGACCCAAGTATGACTAAAATCATAAGAAAACGATTCTATTTCCACCTTGTTTTTTAGCTTTTTTCAAAGCTTTATGTGCGAGTCTTTGTGCTTGTCCCTTAAATAATCTTTTCGACCACTGATAGGGACCGGTCGGTCTTATTGGTGTATAAGGTCCTCGAGAAACTCCGATACTTACAGAAGCTTCGCACCCACACTCAAAACCGGTTTCTTGTATTCTACTGACAATATACTCTAAATCGGAAACAATAACTTCATGTAATAAAGCCCCAGTTAGACGTAACATACATTCTTCAGTTCCTCTTTTCTCATCTAAACCGTAAATTACTTCTCCAACATGTTTTCTAATAAAATTAGAAACCAGTTCTGTCAGGCTTCCAGTAATTTCATTTGGTTTGAAGGTTACCCAGCCTTGCTTTTCTGATATCTCTTTGAAGTTGTCTAAATCGATAAATATAATCAATTCTTCAACTGTTTCTAATGCCAATTTGGACTTTTCACACCCAGCGAATAATCAAAAAAAGAATAACCTCTTACATAATAAGTGTTTCTCGAATTCTCTTAACAGTAAGAATCTTCAACCAGTATAACGTAAGGCTTCACTTGGGGGTATTTTCGAAGCTCGTCTTGCAGGTAAAACAGCTGCAATAATAGAAAGTACAATGGTAACAAAGGTGAATAGAGCAAGTGTTGCCCAAGGAATAATAAATTTGAAATCAAATTCAACCAAATATTGTGTATACATACCATACCCAAGAATGAATCCATTCACAAAACCAATCACCAAACCCACAAATGCTACTGCAAAAATCTCCACAACAACAGCAATTATCACCTCTGATCTTTGGAACCCTAAAGCTCGCATCATTCCAATTTCCCTAGTTCTTTCAGTAATACCACGTAGTGAAACCACAATTAAACCCAGAACCCCAACTACAAGACCAAGTGAAACAAACGCTTGCATGAAACTCACTGATTGGGTGATAATTTCCATAAAGGATTCCATTCTATCTCTAATACACAAAGTATCGAAACCAAGTAATTCTGCTTCTATATTTCTACTTACTTCTAAATTTTGTTCTGTGGATAACCTTGGATTGGTTTGTACAAGATATGCAGAGGGTTCATTAATATCTTGGAAAATAGTAGAGTTTTCACTTACAAAGAGAAAACTAGAAAACAACATAGAGTAGGATGTTGTCTCCACGAAAGCAATTACAGTATAGTTACCTAAGGTCACTTCTAGAGTAACTGGATTAACCGACTCAGGTACGGTGATATTACTGCCAAGCTCTACATCTAATACATACGTTTTTCCTCCCTCATCAAATTCAAATTCTTGTAAAAGATTGGGTAAAATAATATAATTTGATGTACTATCCATAGCAGCTATCCAGGGATCTCCGGTAATTCCATCCCAAACACTTTCGAAAGGATATTCAGTCATCTCTAGAAATTCTTCATTAATTCCCCACATATCTGAAGGGATAGGGAGTTCTTCAGTAATCGTTGTTGATTCGTTCGTTGCTGAAAAACGTAGATTTGCAAAAGCTCCTAAAAGTGAAAGTTTGAATTTCATACCTACAACTCTTTCTACATTAGGATCTGCATTTGTTATAATATCAATAGGATCTCCAGTAATATTGAGAAAACTAAGATCAATTCCAGGTGAATACGCAATGATATTTACTCCTCCTTCTTCTCTTTCAGCAAAATCATCGAAACCCAAAGTAAAACTACCTGTGAAAACAGCCAAAAAAACATTCATAGTTAAAATGACACCAAAGATAGCAAATGTTAATGCAGATCTGGTTCGTTTCTTCCCAACATAACGCATTGATACAATTCCCATAGAACGCATTTTCTTAATTTGTTGAAAAACATCATTAAATCGATTTGAAATCCATTCTAGGTTTAATGCAATAAAGATTATCGTTCCAAATACTAATGCTAACATTCCAATGAGGAAAGTATACAAAGCCCATTCCTCATCAACTCCCATATTATTCATGAATGGATTCAATAATAATACAGAAAGTAATCCAGTTACCATCCAAGATAATGCAAATCCATTAAATGATATTCTTGAGCCAATTATTCTTGATAAAGTGAATCCTAATCCAAAGAGAAATCCCAGTATACTACTTATGAATATCATCCAACGCCAATCAGGTAATGTATCAATTTTAAGTGATATTACAAATGCTCCTATTGATGCTAAAGTCAAAAGTATACCTAGGATGATGGACCAATTACCGGTTTTTCGTCGAACTTGTGGTGTTTCAACCTCATTTATTGTTTCTACTATATCAATTCGCGAAGCTTTCCATGCAGGATAAAGTGCTGCCAGAAGAGATATGATTATTCCAATTGCAAATGATATCAAAAATCCTCGAGGTTGAATAATTAATGGTATATCTTTTAAAATTGAACCTATATCAAGGAAATTTTCCAAAAGGAAAATTATGCCTTGACCACTTAATACCCCTCCGCCAAGACCTAATACGGATCCTATTCCTCCGAGAACCATACTTTCAGTAATTAAAGATACGAGTAACTGTCTTTGCGTCATTCCTATGGCTCGCATAATACCAATTGAACGTTGTCTCTCATCAATATTCATCAACGTTATATTTATGATTAACATTACACCAGAAATGATAATTAATGAACCAAATACATACAAAACAACTCGGAAATTACTGATAGAATCCTCAATGTCTCTAAATGCTTCTAATTTTTGAGGATCAACTTGGAATTTCTCACCTTCTTCCCCATAATGAAATGCCAATCTTTCATGAATGAGATTCTTAACAAATTCAGCATTATCATTTCCTTTAGATGTGCTGATAATGATATTGTTTATACCTAAACTGGTTGTTTTGAATAGTACTTGTAGATGGCTTAATTTCATAAAAATTACATACCCAGTGTTAATCACACCTTTGCCTTCAACTTTAACAATTCCTTTAACATTCAATGTCTCGGTATTTAACAACCCACTAACATTTGTGTAGAGAATTGACATTAGATTTACATTAGGCATAACTAATCCTTCGTCTCCTTCATCGAAGTCAATGACATCTTCTGCTAAAAGATTGCCAATTACGCACTCAGCGGATAGTAATAGATCTCCACTATACTGAAGTTCTAGATCGTTGAACTCAAAATCATTATTCCCAAATGTATCATCCGGTATTAACTGTCCAAAAGGTTCATCTAATGTTTCATCTATTCCAATAATCGTTACAAAAGGTTCTGTCTGTTCCGTTGCAGACGAAATAGCTATAACCTGTGAAGTTATTCTCGGGGCGATTCCATCAATATAGGGTATCAGTTCCCAATCTAATTTTAGTTGTTGATAAATGCTATATTCAAAAAATTCAGGTATATATTCACCTTTTTGTATAACTATATCTGCATCACCATACCGCAAACTCACAGTTTCTTGCATAGCATTAACAAGAGAATCAGTAGCTATTTGCACGCCAGCTAAAAGTGAAACTCCAATTAGTATGCCTACAGTATTTATGAGGTTTTTCAGTTTTCGTCGACTGATGCCTCTTAAAGCGTGTTTTATAGCATATAGCAACTGTTTCACTCCACGACGTTAAGATATCTACACTAAAAATATCTTCACGAGTTTTTTAATCTGTGGTTATACTAAATTAATCTTTTGAACGCAATTTACTTAGAATTGTTCATACCTCAAAAGATTTATTCTCAAAAAATCAACTGATATTTGTGCTTCAAAACTAAATTTAATATAAAAGTAACATTTAGTGTAAAGAAGTTCAGATGAATTGGTGTTAAACATGAGTGAACCAAAAGACAAAGAAGCTGAAATCACTAAGTTTCCAGGCATAGCAAGTCTGTCTCTATCCGTCACCCCAATAAGTGAAAAAGATAATTTCGAAGTGATTGAAGCAGTTGTCAGAATTTATGACGATAATAATGAACAAATCATGCAACATAAAGCAAGATCATTATTTTCAATTGCTAAAGCTCTTAAGATGTTTATACAGAATAGAACTAATTTGCCTATAAATGACAGAAGACTAGCTGTTTGGTGTGCGATATATTTTGAAAAACTTGGCATAAAACTCGGAGAGGAAGAAGCATACCAGATAATCAAGAAAGCATCTCAAGCTTTAGAAAAACTTTCACGAGTAACTATTGAGCATGTTGAAGCATCTGATCTGGTCTCAATTGAAGTTGATGTTTTAGCAAATCAGATAGCTTTGAAATCTGATCATCTTTTATCAGAGGATGAATTATATGATATGCTTGAAAAACATCAGACACTTGTTTCAAATACCGTTCTCAGAAAAATCTCCTATAAGAACAGTGGTGGAGTAGAGCATAAAGACAAGTTGAATTTAGAAATAACTCCTTCAGAATTAATTCTAGAACATAACCTTGTTGCTTCTTTTAAGAATGAGACTGAGCATAAACTAGCAAATGTAATAGTTTCAGATATTATCCCTTACCTTTACAAAATAAAAGAAGTTACTTGCAAAGAAGGAGGAAAACACAAACAAGAACTTGTTGAAGGTGGCTTGAAAATCACATGGAAAGTCTCTTCTCTTCCTCCCGGTGGAGAAGTAAAAACATTTTACACTTTAGAAAAAAGAATTCCTAGAACAATTATGATACGCAAGGGAGAGGAAATTCGCATAGTTCAGGATTATAATTCATTGTTGAGAGAAGAAGATGAAGATGGAAAAGTAAGAACTTACTTCACATCAGAAGTCTTAAACCTATTACCAGTAACTTTGGATGAATTATTTATTAGAGATTTAATTCCAACTGAAATGCAGTTAACAGAAGAAACGATCACTGATGAAATGGAATTCATTGATTTTGGATTAAAATATGGTATGAACATACAACAAAACCTAATAAATGTTGAAAGTGGAACAAAGTTCCTACAAAAATACATCATAAAACCAGCTCCTTTAGTTTGGAGAACAGACTTATCATTTCCAATAAAAGATGAATCTTGTATGATTTCAAAAATACTTGAAAAAGCACCCAAAGAAAACACCTATATTTGTACTATTGTTTCTTCCACACCTGTTCCGTGTACAATAACAAATCAAGTCGAAAGTGGATTGGTGGCTGCTGAGTTCCTCCCTTCAGAGTTAGCTCCTGGCGATGAAAAGGAAATGTCATGGGATATAGACAAGAAATTCTCCGTTTCATTTGTTCTTAAGGGTAATTTATCACGACAGATAAACTCGCCAAAAGTAATAATTAACGGAAAGGAACATACTGCAAAGATTAGTGAAATTGGTAATGTAAGAAAAAGTAAGATCATAACTCTACCATTCATTCATGTAGCAATGTTTAGAAAATTTTTAAGAGAAATGTGAGTATGGAAAATAACCAACTATTTGATTATTTTCCCTTTCTTACTTCATTGAATTGATCATTGTATTTCTTCGCTGTTTCTTTCAGATTCTCTGAATATAAAATAGCTCGACTTACATTAAGTAATACATTTTCTCCTCCAAATTGAATTGCCTTCTCGAGGTCCCCTTGCTGTTTGCCTATGCCAGGAATAAGCATGACTACTTCATTTCCTGCTAATTCTCTGATTTTCTGAAGGTCATCAGCTGTTACATGACCGGTAGCTCCGACAACAATTCCATCACCATTTAGCTCCTTCATCTTTCCTGCGATGAATTCATAACCCTTTTGCCCTTCTACAACTGCATTTTTCATAAAATATATTGCATCAGGATTAGACATTAGTGTAAGAGTTATCAATCCCATTCCCACTTGGTGGGCAGCATTCAAACTCTCTGCAATATTACCAGCAAAAGGAGAATAGGTAACTGCATCGAATCCCATTTCATTCATCCAATAAAAACCTGAATCATTTGTTGAACCAATATCCCCTAATTTCTGATCTAAAATAGAAATTAATCCTTGATCATGAATCATTTTATTCATTTTTTGATATGATTTCAATCCCATGTGGAATATATATTGATTATTCGGTTTTATAGCACAACAATAATCTTGAACACTCTCAAGAAATTCTTCAAAAAAAGCAATGATTCCTTCTTCAACAGATTTATTATCCTTGAAATATTTCTCGGACACTGTGTTTATCTCTCGTTGATTGGGAATTGCTGGATCAAAACCAGCACAGAGAATAGAATCCTTTTCATCTCTGGCTTTTTGATATTTTCTCAAGAAATCTTTATCATAAT
The DNA here is from genome assembly GCA_019058165.1 of Candidatus Heimdallarchaeota archaeon. Classification (GTDB taxonomy): domain Archaea; phylum Asgardarchaeota; class Heimdallarchaeia; order JABLTI01; family JABLTI01; genus JABLTI01. Next base: position 3,888 of record JAHLVZ010000022.1, on the reverse strand, counting down.
TTACCAATTTTATCAAAGACTCCTTTGTCTAGAGTTTTCAACAGAGTATGTTCTTAATATGCTTTTCGTGTATGAATTCAATGCGAAAAAACTGAATTTCCTTCAGTTCACTTTCTAAAATAAAGACTTTTGTTTTTATTTACTTCATAAATAGCAATGCTTAATTTACATCTAGCTGAATCTTATATTGTGAACAAAAATGAAAATCAGGATAATCGGTTTTGTAAAAAAATACTTTGGATTCGAAGAAAAAGAAGTTAATTTCGAAGGAAAAAAACGATTAGATGAAATTCTTGATTTCACGGATGTTCCTGTTAATCTTATGGCTGTAATAATAAATGAAAAAGCAGCTAAAATTGAACAAGAAGTTGAAACTACCGATAAAGTAATCATAACTCAAATTGTTGCTGGTGGTTGATTATTTTTTAATTCAAACATAAATCATTTTGTTTGAAAACCTAGATTCCTCTGAGTTTATATAAAAATAAAATAAAAGGAAAGAACTAGATTTACTGTACGTGTTTAGCTACTTCTTCCTCAATCCATGTTTTAAGGTCAGCTTCACCGAAAATGAAATCCTCTTTCAAATCGCCCTCTAGATCCTTAGGTTCAATAATTGCTATCCAACCTGCTCCATAGGGATCATCATTTAGTAACGCTGCATTTTTCTTTAATTCTTCATTAACCTCTACAATCGTACCATTTATTGGACATTTCAGACTGCCAACATATTTTCCGCTTTCAATTGTTCCCATACTCTTACCCTTAGGTCTTTCCTTACCAGGTGGTATAAGTCTTACGAAAAGTATTTTCCCTGCAAGTTTTTGCCCGAAATCGTCAAATCCAACTCGAACTTTTCCATCATCAAGTTTCTTTAACCAAATATGTCCATCTCCACCTGTATAATAGTGTAAGGTTTCATCAAACTCGTATTCATTTATTGTAATCAAAGGATTTTCCTCCTTAATGTTTGCCTATCTAAAGTTGAATTCCTTTAGTATTTATTATAATTTTATGCTATATATGTTTAATCTTGCCTTAAATATTATTTCCTTTTTAAAAAAAACCACTTTTTTTAGGATGATTTCTTGAAATTAATTAACAATTTCAAAGTCTCGATGATGTCTGATTTACCAATTTGCTTGTTCTTGTTATTCCGATTCATTCTTTCAAATGGTTTTGTTAAATGCCGATGAGCGATTATTGGTGGTAAATATTCTTTTATGGAAATTTTTCTAGGTAATTCTTTTTCTATTTGTTTCTTCTCTCGATATACAGCTGAACATTTTTGGCATTTAAATCCTTTATTTTTCCCTGCTGATTTTAATCGGGCACCACATTTTTCGCAGAATGGATTTTCATAACTGAATTGTTTGACTAGTGAGCTAACTCTCAATCGTTCGATATTAATTGTCATTGGATGGTTCTTTCCAGCAGGTCTAACTCCACCAAAGACTGTGACCTCATCTCCAATAGTTAAATTGCTTAATTCTCCTCTAAATCTTTTTGTAGGTTCATAAGCTGCACAATCGATTTCGTCTGTGCCATCCCGAATTGAAAAAATAAGATGACTACCTTCTATATAATGGGGTTTTTTACTTATTGTCCCATGAACTACTACTGAGAGGTGTGGCTTTAATTGATTGATTGGAAACTCCTTAATGAAATGTTGATTTGTATGTTGATTCGTTCTATAAACCATTAACATAGCAATTTCTTCTAGCGGTTTCACTAGACTCCAAGCTTTCATTACTTCCACGAAGGTTTCCCCTCTAATACCTGCAAAAACTGGGTCTGCTCCTCTTGGAGTAATCATAACTGAATTGTATTCATAATCCACATTACTAAATGTGAGAGGTGTTGCTTTATCTGCTGCAAAAATGCTTTCGCGATCAATCATTCTTTTTGTACCAAAATTTTTTGCTGTTCGATATGCAAGATGTTCATATGTGAAATCATCCTCCAAGGGATTACCAATAGCCCCAAGGGCACCAATAATTCCTCTACCATTGCCCAATTTAATCAATTCAACATTTGCTAGTGAGTTAAATTCTTCTGCTTCTGGAATCGAGATGACGTCCCACATTGCTCTCCTAGAGAATTGCTTTACTTCCTTAGGAATAGCATTGGATACAAAAGCAATTCCTGGATTTGTGTTCTCATCTTCTAATCGAGCCATTTTCTTAACGGTTGTAATAACGACATCTCGAACAACTTCTAGATCGGAGTTATCTCCCTCAATTCTAATTGCAACAGCTCCATTGCCTCTGGTTTTATGAGGTATATTGGGATTTAATCTGATGAGATTAGGAAAATCAATAAAATCCACTTGATCAAAAATTTCGTGAACAATAAGGGTAGCTAAATGAGTAGTACAAGAACCTTTGAGTGAATCAGTATCATCAAAAGCAATATGGAGCTCTTTTTTCATTTTAGCGAATCCTCAATAAGCTCCAAAAGTCTAATTGATTATTTAAGTTTGTTTTACTTTGAATCGTTTTCTTCATTATCTAAAGATTGTGATTCTTTACTAACAGCAAGATGTTGATGATATCGAGCAGCGGGTGAACTGATGACTCTCCCTTTATCTCTGAATTGCTCTGCTTTGGTTGCTTCAATTGCTGCAAGTAAAACTTCTTTAACTTTATCTAATGTCTTTGCACCAATAATTCGATTTGATCCTACGTCGAAATGTTTCATAAGAATCTTCTTGTCGAGTTCCGGTGGGATGAAATCTTCACCAAACATAATATTGAGATCATTCAAGGTTATTTTTCCAGCCAAAGAGTATCACCTATTAGCAATTTGATTAGGAATTCTAATGTAACATACGATTTTAAAAGAATTAGTATTACCGCATTAGAATGAGTAGAAGCAAAAAATACTATCTACTCTTTCTCATATTTTTATAGGCGAGAGCTATATCCCGATCCTTTATAGTTTTTCTATTAGCAAATTTTGCTAGGTCTGCAGCATCTAGTGCGAGCTCTTCTGCTATATCGGTGAGAACATCTCGTAGTTCTTTAGCAGCACTTTCACTAACTAGCAAATTGGTAGTTTCTTTGATAACACGCTCAATAGGAGCCAATGGAAATTCAGTTTTGCTTCGTCTAGACATTTCAAATCAACTCAAGAAGTTATGAATTAAAAGCTACTTCTCTGGTAAAAACCATACAGAGAGAATTGCTATATAAGGCTTTTCTCGAAAAGATGAATTTTGTCGGAATGATTTCCGAAATGCTCAAAGGAAAAAGAGTTTAAGCAAAAAAGAAACAAGAAGAGGGAAGAAACCCTCTCAGTAAAATTAGAAAATGAAAATTTCCACTTTGATAAACAGTGATTTTTCTTGAATAGATTTTTAAGTTAGAAAACTTTCAGTATAATTTATGTTGAATAAGAATTTCCTTCGTATTACTGGAGTTGCAAATATAGTATCTGCAGTATTATTGTTATTATTTTGGTTTTTATATGCAATTCTTTTGCCTTTAAATGAAGTTCCCACAAATTATCATTTATTGATTCTTGATCCAAATTGGCTTCTCGTAAATATTCTAGGGGTTTTTGGATTTGTTTTAGCTTTAGTTGGTATTTTAGGGCTTTTCTTCAAACAATATAATGAACTAACATGGTATGGAGTAGTAGGTTTCTTGATAACTTTTGTAGGACAAGTATTCTACAATGCTGGTATATATTATGAAACCTTTATTTGGCCGATTCTTGCAGCAAGTGATCCTACTCTAGTTGAATTATCTACTGGACCTATTTATTCTAATCCAGTCTTTTTTGCAATGCAAATGGTTGCAGGCACTATGTATGCTGTAGGCTTTCTTATTTTTGCAATCTCAGCTTTTAGGAGTAAGGCATTTTCTATTCGACCTACTTCTAAAT
>JAHLVZ010000021.1 GCA_019058165.1 Candidatus Heimdallarchaeota archaeon | reverse complement strand
TAAGAACATCAAGTTTAAGTTACAAAAGCTAAAGCTCAATTATGAGTATTGAAATCTAGCCATGAGTGCTTTTGCTAAGAACATCAAGTTTAAGTTACAAAAGCTAAAGCTCAATTATGAGTATTGAAATAAATTACCGAAGAACCATTTCATTATTGCTTGTAATAAAGTTACAAAAGCTAAAGCTCAATTATGAGTATTGAAATTTAATTGATACATGAAATAGCTATTAAGTTTTACTTTCTGTTACAAAAGCTAAAGCTCAATTATGAGTATTGAAATGTTGTTTCGTAAAATGCTATTGTAGTAAAAACCATGTTGTTACAAAAGCTAAAGCTCAATTATGAGTATTGAAATATTTCAAACATTTTTGCCATAGTATCTAATTCTATGCGGAGTTACAAAAGCTAAAGCTCAAATATGAGTATTGAAATAAATGTGTTAGTATGTATTCTTCTATTGCTGAGATTAGTGTTACAAAAGCTAAAGCTCAATTATGAGTATTGAAATGCAATCACATCGCATACTCCGTAAATGCAAACCTTTACTAATTGTAAAAGCTAAAGCTCAATTATGAGTATTGAAATAGTGGAAAGTCTATATATCCCCCTGCATAAACCTCTTCAGGTAACAAAAGCTAAAGCTCAATTATGAGTATTGAAATAATATTAAATCTTTGTCAACACTGATAGATGTTCCTAAGTTACAAAAGCTAAAGCTCAATTATGAGTATTGAAATTTCTTGGCCTTCGACGTCTCGCTCTTCTGGGGTTTTAGTTACAAAAGCTAAAGCTCAATTATGAGTATTGAAATGTATTTTACTGAACTGATGTACTCTCATATAAAACATATTGTTACAAAAGCTAAAGCTCAATTATGAGTATTGAAATTCTTGATGGTATGGTTCACCTGTGCTAGCATCTGCTAAAGTTACAAAAGCTAAAGCTCAATTATGAGTATTGAAATTATGAGTCATTATAACATCTATTAGCTGCATTACTTGTAGGTTGCAAAAGCTAAAGCTCAGCTAAGAGTATTGAAATTGATTAAGCAAATATTGGAAATAACCTTTGATTATAGTGTAGATGTGAAAATCAAATTTCGCAAAAGTGTTTTGAGATGTTTTAATGAAAGATGCATCGTCTAAATAGGTTTTTTTCTTTTGTATGTGTAGAAGATCAATAAAGAGTTAAAAAAACATTCAACCAATTGTTATATATTCCTAAAGATTAAATCTAAAAATGTTAAAACATTGATAAAGAATTCTCATTTTGATAAACTTAATTAAAGTAAAATAATTGTCATGAAAATATATTTTCTATTAACAAAATAATTTGAAGAAGATACTTTTAGTCACCCTTTTCCTTTTCAGCTGAATTTTTAATTTAAGGAATATACTTTACACACCCAAAACCTGCTGTTCGTCCCCCGCCAATATTACTGAATTCTGCAAATTTGGCTAAAACATCAATCCACATTTGGTATTTCTTTTCTTCAGAATAGATTTTGTAATTAACCCATCCTTTAAAACCAATTTTCGGTATACCTTTTGAAATGTTCAAAGTAGATGTTTCTAAATTATATCCAGTAACTGAAATGCTATTTGACACCCATTCATGAAACATTTCTTCATTTATTTGAATATCTTTATTGAAATTATTCCATATCCTACTTAAATTAGCAAATAAGTATCGAGGATCAGGAAATCTTAATGGGAATTTTTGTTTTCTTATGCTAAAATAAGTTGGTGTTAGAAATTTGAATCTAAATTTCTCTAATTTTTTTTCAAATGATAGTAAATCCGAAAATTCATTTTTTATCACTTCTATTTTCTCTATTAAGAAGGGATCCTGAAACAATTTTAATTGAAAAATTTCTTTACTTTCAAAAATTTGGAGAATTAAATATTCAATTGACTTATCAAAAATATTCAATTGAAAACTCATACTATCTCCTGGTATTATGTGAACTTCTCCTCGTTTAGTCCATCTTATTTCTTGATAACTTAAAGGTGCGATACTATATGGTCTCATTTTATTTGATTCATGCAAAATTTCTGCAATTGTTGGTTTTTCTTCATTAATAATAGATAATATTGCCCCCCTTAATATATGACCTGTAAATGTTGGATAATATGCTTCTTTAGTTGCTGTTATTTTAAATATTAATTTTATCATCTTTTTTCACTGCTCTACAACTCAAGATTCTAGGAACTACTTATCATAATTAAGATTATTATTTTCAAAGTTAAGACATTTTCATAAAAATCCTTAAACAAGTTTAATTAATCCATAACCAGTTTTCGTCCAGGGACTATTTGATGTTGTTACGCCAAAAATCTGACCAAGTTTTAATACAAATTCATTTTTTGATGTTCCGAAAAGCTCAAAATAAAAAGGAGGAGTTACTGCCATATTCCGAATGACTTTCGTATTAATCTCCGAACGAGTACTAATTGGTTTTATTTCATATCTTTGATAATTGATTTTTGTAAAATCTTGATAATCATCAAATTGGAATCCTTTTGCTAAATCTCTAAATCCCTTCTTTAATGTTTCATCAAAATTTCTTTCAGTAATAGGAAAGGGTGATTTTAATTCAATCTTGAAAGTTTTTTCTTTCGAGGTTGAATTCTTTTCTAAGATTTCAATATCCTTTGTTTTAATACTTTTTATATTAATTATTCCCCATCCCCAGCTTTTTCTAGAACCAACTTGTAAATTTACGTTAATTGCAGTTTTTATTTTTTCAACAATCTCTTCATCTATAGTATCTGTCATGATCAATTTCAAAGTATTATCTTTACTTATTATTACCAATTTTTGGTAATTATATAACTCGCCAGTTTTAGAAGACTTAGTATCAGGGTCTATTGTAACTGAATACTGGTTCTCAAGTTTATAATCTTCAGGAATAAATGAATAAAAATAAACACCCGAACTATGGTTATTATTTAAGAAAATATCTGGGAACTTACATTTTTTACAATTTCCACCCTTTGTGCATGTAGCAAATTCATTATTAATGCAAAATAGTTTTAAAAAATTGTTTCCAATAGCTCCTTTAATTGATGTTCCAGGAATATAATCCATTGTTAGATGTGTATTACCTATTAACATTCCTTTTCCTATATGAATTGGATTCTTTGCTTCCCATTTTAATTCCATTAATTTCGCTGTTATCTTCACTTTAATCCTCCCTTTGAATTAACAAATTAAATAAATCTAATAATAATTGAAAGCGTTTTTCTAAAATTACTTGATTTTCCTCTTCTAACCAATTTAGTAATTTGTTCCCTAAATTACTAGGGATATAGCCATTTGCTACTGTATTTTTAAGTTTAAACTTAAAATCATGAATATTATTAGTTTTTAAACTTCTGAGGTGATTATGTATTTGTGATTTTTTTAGTGACCTTGGTCCACCATTTTGAATAGATTGTATTAGTTCATTTGCTAGGGTTGATGTTTGAATAAATTCATTTAGTGAGTATATTGATTTCGTTTTTTCTAACTCTATCGAACCTTGAATGAATTTTCTAAAATTAATCTTGCCAATAATTTTCTCCTTTTCATCCTCTTCTATATTTATTGATAATAAACGATTTGCATCTGAATCTATTGAAGCAATCTCAATATATTTTGTATATTTTGGCGAATCAATTAATATTGATTCAAGCCCCGCTAAAAATAAACCTAATCTTAAACTATAAGATCCTTGTTGATATTTCCAACTAATTTCGTCTTCTATTCCATTATTTAGTTGTAATTTAATTATAAAATCAAAGCTGATAAAAATATTATTGTAAATTAACTCATAAATATCACTAATTTTATCTTGATTTTTCATTTTATTTAAAAAATCATTAATATCATCCACAAACTGTAATAAGATATTGCTATCTAAAGGACTTGTCTGAAATGACAATAATATTCTTTCTAGATTCGAATATTCTTTCTTCAAATTGGGATAAGACTTGATTAAACCTTTAAAGTGTTTATTTCTAAATTCCAGATGATTATTTTTTGTTATGCTGATTTTTACTGGATATAATTTATTCTTATAGGTGGCTAGTGGTGAATTATTCTTTAATTCAATAGTATATATCACTTTTTTATCTGTAATAGACATTACCCCCTAAGTTGTGGCAAAGGTTGTTTCTTATTAAAAATTAAACAAGATGATTGTATTTCCATACCTGTTTCCTCAAAGAAAGATTTGTTTATTTTAATTGAAATTTCAAATCCTATTTTTCCAGGTAATAAAACCTCTAAAAGAGCATTACTTTGTGAGATAATCTTAAATTGTGTTGTTTTTTCTAAGAAGGTTATGTTTCTAATTCCCTTTAAACAAAATTCTCTTTGACGAGTACTAATTTTTATTTCTGAAGTGTTCTCCAAAGCTTTTTTGAAATCTACTTTCTTCTTATAAGGAATCCCTATAACCTCTACTTGTATTTCATTACTAGTTTTTCTAAAATACGCCCCATATGTTTCTCCATTTAATTGGAAATTACCTAAAACTGGTACATTTGGTATATTCTTTCCTTTAGCATTAAATTTCGCATGTATTCTTCTAAATTTATATTTTCTCATTTCATTTTCAATCAACTTTACACAATTACTCATTGCTTTCTCGATTCGCAAGTCTAATTCTATAGTTCTTGCCAATGAATGGGATCTTTCCAAAGAAGCTTTAGGTATATCTAATACAATTGTTGAGAATTTTGATTTAATCTCTCCAGATAGCCATTTATCTAAATTTTTTGCTTCTAGGGTAAATCTTGCTATATCATTATTAGAATCTGCTATATCATCAATCCATGCTCCTTTCCCTAATTCTCTAATTTTTTCACAGAAAGTGCATACATAATCAAAACTATCCAGTGAGCTTTCACCATGAAACAATCCACATGAAGAGCAAAATTTACTTTCAGAGGAATTGGCAGTATTATTAACATGAAGATTATTTATTAGTAAATTATTTATTTCATAGATATCAGAATCCAACATATCTGCTATTTTTTTGCTAATCTTGCTTGCGATAATCCATGGTTTTCTTAAATTTATATTTTCAGAAATTTTCTCTTCTTTAATACATAACCAAGGTTGCAAATATTGACTTAATTTCTGAGAGTTTAGGGAAAATTTCTCTGAAGCAATATTTATAACTGCCTTTATTGTATCACCAATTATTCTATGAATTACTTCTTTATTTCCTGGTAGAATAATCACAAATTCGTCTATTGCTGGAGTGATGGATTCACTTATTTCATGTGATCTAAATATTCTGATTGGGTCTGGATAAACTACATTTTCCCAAGATATATTGTAATCAAACTTTCCAGAATTAGTTGTTATTAGGATGTGTTGTTTCATTAATTCATTTATTAGTGTTTTAAAGAAGAAACTATGTAATTCAATTCTTCCTGTGGTATCTTTGATTCTAATAGCTTGTAATAATCTTTCCTTTGTTTTAAAGCTTAATCTAACTAAACAAATAGAAGCATTTAGCTGTTTAGTAGTTTTATCAAAAAAAGGAACTAAGTTAGCACCTATTAAGCAGGCAGCTTTTAAATGTGAATACAAAGAATGGTCATTAATGGGAAAACGTGTATCTGATGGTACTTCTGCAAGAATATGATATATATCTTTGTCAGGATTTTTATTTGCTGTTATCAACAAATTTGTAAGAAATTTGTGAAAAATATCTTCTATTTTTTTGACTTTTTTTCCATTTAGAAAATTATTAATTATATCACTTATTGATTTTTTATATTGTTTAGCTTTGGTTTGACTAATTAGAAAATACTTAGAACCTGTTGGAAAACTTCGTATTATACTTGACTGTTTATCACAAAATGCTTCAACATTTCTTTTTTGATATATGGAACTAGCATTATCTGCAACTCTAGTAAGAAATAATCCCCATTCTTCTTTGGAATCTATAATTTTTGGCCATTCCCCATGGTGATAGTTTATATATAATTCAATTCTTTCAATTGATTCTTTGAGCATTTTGTTCTTTTTTAATTCATCTAAACTTGATTGAATCATTTCTGTACTTCTTTTTTGATGATTAGAATCAAAATGTTTTGGATGCACCTTACCTATATCATGTAATAAGAGAGCAATTCTCAATTCCCACAAATCTAACGATGAAAATAGCAAAACTTATTATTTCTCCTTTAGATATGGTGTGCTAATCTTTGTTATATATTGAGCTAATTTCTCTTTTTCCATTACTTCTGATGGGCTCACTTTTGTTTTGAAATAATCATTTGGGTTATAGATATCTACCTTTTCTATTAAAATCTTGATTTTACCTAAACCACGACTTGAATGACCACCAATAGCTGGAATTGATTTTAAAGCTGCAAATAATATCGAGAGTTCATCCTCCTTTGGGTTTTCAAAAATAATCTCCAATGGAAATTCACTCCCCACTTCTACAAATTCAATGTCATATTTAGCTCCTCTTTTTGTTGAACCAGTATCAAGATCTATCGCTATTCCAGTTCGAACACCAAATTCATAACTATCCTTTTTTGCAATTGAATCACGAAATATTACTTTGCTTCCAAAGCTCATTGCACCAAATATCTCACATGATTTACAAAGTTTTCCGCTTGGATGTAATTTGTTTTTACAAACATCAATACCTAGCCCATTTAGTATCCTTTCAACTGCAGCTCTTGTTACACCTTTCAAAGTAGAGCCTGGGATATATGGTACACCTTCATGAGTTTTCATTACTGGTGCTGGATCACCTGTTGATATTGGTTCACCTGAACCAATCGCTACATTAGTCTCACACACAATTTTTCCTTGTATTTTCCATCTTTTTTCAAAATTTTCAAATCTACTCAAAAATTTACTCCTCCATATATTACTAACCAAATTTCACATCAGTGAAATTTCTGGGTTTTTCTCTTTTACTACAAAGATAAAAAGATTCTTCAATTTTTAGTTTTCTTTTCATCTTTTCTTCGAAGTAATCTTCAACAAAAACACTAACCTCTTTATAATCTAATCGCTTCCTTTCCTTTATCAAAATGTCAAATTTCCTATTGCCATTTTCTACAAAAATATCAAGATTAGTTATATTAATATTAAACCTTTTTTCTAATTGACTTATAAATGAATTATAATGTTCTATGAATGGTTCGATTTTTACATAATCAAAAATATTGAGTACTTTACCAAGTAATTCATGTATTTTTTCTTTACTTATTTTTTCGATTATGGATAAAAAGTAATTTGCAAACAATGTCTTGATTACATTTCTGGATATTTGTCTCTTAACATAATCAATTAGATATTCTTTACGTTTCCTTGCAATAATATTTTTCATTGTATATAATTGTTTATTAGCTAATCCTGTTCTATTTCCTCTTAAAGCTACTTCGTAAGCAATTTGGTTTAAATCCATTTAATCATTCCCCACAAGAAGCAGATGATTAATTTTAACCAATAATACCCTTATTTCCAAATATAATTAGAAAGTACAAATTAAAAACTTTGCTCAAAAGAGCTAATAATTTTCAATGATGGTTTTGTTTTTAAGCACTAAAAACAAACTAAGTATGAAAAATTTTTTCTCTAATTGATTTTTTTATCTCTTTATTTAACCGATAAATGCTAATCAGAGTTTTTAGTTTTATCGTGTTACTTGTAAAAAATTATTTCAATACATAGGAGAATAGTTTTTTAACTTTGAGACTACTCAGAACATGAAGTAGCAATAGTAACACCTCAACTAAGAGGATTGAAATGTAGTATCATTAACCCAACAAGTGAAATTGTAAATTCCAGTTACAAAAGTTAAAGCTCAATTATGAGTATTGAAATTAAGGGAAATATATTCCGTTTTTCGTTCTTGATGGAACTAAAGTTACAAAAGCTAAAGCTCGAATAAGAGTATTGAAATGGATACTTGATGATAGCTGTTATCATATTTACACGTTAGTTTGAAAGTCAACATATTGACTTGCATTACTAAATGCATCACTAGGTGCAATTAGTTCTTTTTTCTTCTAAATTTATCAATTGATATTGTGATAGTTTTGACTATAGAAAACTATTTTAAAATTCCAAACAATAGATTAAGTAACTTTGGAAAAGGAGATATTTTTTCAATGAAAGGAAATTTACTAGTACCTTTGATAATTGTATCCATTGTCGGTGCTTCAGGGATTGGGGCTATGACAGGATTATTTATCGTAAAAAATAAGCAGTTGAATGATCTACAAGAAACTAACGATGTCTTAGTAGATGATCATAGTGCTTTGAATGAAACCCATGAAGCTCTTGTCGCTGCTTTTCAAGCACTACTTGGAACAAATGAAGATCTTGAGATAGAAATCGAAGGAATCATGGCTTTTGTAAAAGCACTACCAATTGTTGATAAGATGACTTATTACTATCATCTCTGCAGGTATGTTTGTTTTGATCATACTAGTGACCAAACAACAGCTGATTCAGGAGCAGAGATGATCTTGCATGGTTCAAGCCAATACAATGCTTTTAGTGAAGTTGATACTGTTCTAACGGAATACGATTTTTGGGAATTCGGTGGCTCAATGAATGACGCTTGGGCTGCAGTAGAAAATGTTTTTTGTGTCTCACAGGATGACATCGATCCTGCCTGGCTTGATTGCTGGGACGGAACCAACGATGAAGCAGACATCTTCCAATGGGTAAGAAATAACATCGATTACACTCTTGACAGTGTTACTCTTTACAATCGAGTAGTACCTTTTGATCTCTTCCTCTCACCTCTCGAGATGCTCAAATATAAACGCGGTGATTGCGATGATTTCAGCATTCTCCTAGCAGCAATGATGGAAAACAATGGTTTTGACACTAATTTTGGAATTGTCCATGATTACGATCATCCTGATTATCAACCCGGAGGATTTCATCATGCTTTCATTTGGGTTCAAATAGATCCCCTCGATTATCCAACAGCAGATCTCTGGACTTTTGGAGGAGATTATGATTGGCTAATCGTTGATGTCACACCCGATTGGACAAACAACATTGGCGAAAATCCTTCCTGGTTACAACATTACTTTGATACAGCCTTTAGTGACTGGGGATCTATCTTCACCTGGTCTTTTGCTGATCCACCAACAACTGCAAGTTTACAATCAACTGGTTCGTTTATTCTTCAGGAGTAATTTTTTTTACTCCTCTTCTTTTTCTATTGCTTGATTTTTTGCCCTCTAAATTGTTCAACAGAAAAAATACTTTCAGTAATCTAACTCTCTCTTGAATTTGTTTTAAATATAGAGAAGAGAATTAATAATTGGGGAATAAAGATGAATAAGAAGTTATCAAGCAAAAGTGATTTAATAGAGGAACTCTTTACAGATGAGGAACTAGCAACTGGGATTAAAATTAAAATTCTAAAAGAAATAAAACCTTGCTTATGTCCTGCTTGTCAAAAGATTGTTGATCAAGAAATCAGTGAAATTATCTTTGAGAACTAATCTTCTTGTGTTAGGATCCTTTCTATATTTTCCATTTGTCCCAGGACTTCTTTTCCTTTATCGGTTAGTGAATAATAGAGTCTTCGATAAGGATCATCTTTTTCAGTATCATAATCAATGAGTTTAAATTTCCCTAGAACCATTCTTGCTTTTTTGAGTGTGGCAGCATTCATCCCTTTTTCAACAAGTTTATTGTGATTCAATCTCTCATCTGTAGAATTTAGAATTTTTAGAATTTCAAATGTGCCTTGTTGATCTATCAAGATAAAGAATTGAGTAAAATCTATTTCCTTCATAATGTCACACTTACAACGTTTTCTATGTAACTATTCATGTTATAATTTATGAATATTAATGATAATAAAAATAATTGATTACAACGGTTATAATAGACTACAAAAGATATATTAATATACAAATATATTATAATAGCTACTATAATTAGTTATGGAGACTATATTATGGTTTCAACTATTAAGACGACTGATAAAACAAAATCAGTCTTTGACGAAACTCAGAAAGCTCTCAAAGAGCTGGAAGAGGGAAAATTCGACCAAGATGAAGCAGTCTTTTTTCTGTGTAAATTCTGGGTCGAATCAAAAGGATTTGATTTTTCAACTCAACCTGGTAAAATACTTCTCCAGGCTTCTGAATTGAAGAAGCAAATAGACAAGCAGCATGGATCTGCTGCCAAGAATCCCAGCCTAGATGAAGCAACTTCTAAGGCTGCTGTAAAAGGGTGATTGTTCTTGAGTATTCAAGGAATAACATCTACTTATCCGTTCATTGTTTTCACAAATTCAAAGCACTCTAACTATTGGGTTGTGAATCAAAGAACTGGCGAGAAAGTCTCTCAGAAGGGAGGACTATCTAAGAAAGAGGCTTATGATTTAGCTCGAGAGAAACATCTCAAGATGAATAAGGAGGAGAACTAATTTTGCCAAACTATGGTTATCTCAACGACCAGGGAAAGATGCTCTATGGTGATGCGTTTCCTGATGGCAAGATTCCTCTTACAAGTATTTTACTTGAATCAGCTCGACTGGGGAATAAACCAGTGAGAGAAGAAATCTATCGAATGGATATCCAGCAAATGACTGAGGAACAAATTGATTCAGTCGTTAAGATCGTAGCTCGATCCACTAATGCTAGAACAATTCTTGTCAGAGAAGGCTTTGTTTCACTTGGGTTCATTCCTATCCGTGCTTCGATGGTTAGAAGTGTCAGCTCGACTGATCTTCATCTCTTTGTGTAGGAGGTTTTCACAACATGATCAATTCCGGAAGAGGACGTCCCAAGAAGATTCCTACAGAAGAGAAAGCAATGGTTCAACTTGGATTATTGGTTGATGCTGAGATAGCTGCAGCAATAGATTCTAAGATTCCTAAGGAATACAAGAATCGTTCTGATTTTATGCGCCAAGCTTTTGATAATCAGTTAAGGATATCCAGATCTGATACTGATTCTACTCTGACTGCTTTTCAAGAATTAGTAAGATTTGCTGAAGAATGGACTGCTATCATCGATGATTGTCAGAATAAGAATTCTTGCCTTAATTGTCCAGTTGGTACAGAATGCAACACAGCAGACGTTGAATTGAGCAAGATTGTTGACTTCGTTAAGAAGGTTAAATCCCTGGAATCAAAAGATGATCTCAGCCGATTACTCAAAGGCTTTGAGATGCTCCAGGAGGAGAAATGAAATGTTTGAAGAATTTGAACATTTAGAAAATATGGTTCCCAGCGAGATCCTGGTTCACCAAGTCCATAAGACCATCGCCGGGTTTGAGCCCCAAATTCTCTCAGCTATCCAATTATTGGAAGCACTAGAGAACTGGGTAAGTCATAAGAAGCTTCTCGAGTTAATAATTTTAACTAAAAATGAGCTTTATTGTACCTTTGAGAATCCCTATGCCATTCTCAGAGTCTATCAAAATCTTGAGGAAATGAAACAAGAAAAACTTGATCTTATTCCTGAAGATTTCACCTGGTATAGGACCTTCATTGATGCACTAGAACCAGTCTATGAATTAATCAGCATTCCTTTAAAGCTTGTATTATTACGCAAGAATGACGAGGAACTCTATGCTATTGTCATTGCTCAACGACTCCAGATTGAAAATAATCTCAATGATACTTATTATCGCAAGTTGGAAGATATCAAAATTCTTCTCAGATATCTTCGTAGAAATGGTCAAGAGAAAGAAATCATTCGCTTGGCTAGCATGGGTGAATTAATTTATCCTTCGCATCTCCGGGAGGGATTCTAATGCCTAGAGGAACAGTTCATTGTCGAATGTGTGGCAGAAGGATCCATGGAAACCATGACAAGAAAGATGGTTCACAAACCTACTTCTTACAAGAATCGACTTACTGGACCTACTCTGATGGAAAGATGATCCCCACAGTGAAACATCATTACTTCTGCTCTCGAGAGCATACTCAAGATTGGCTGAAGATTGCTCCTGAACCGGAGCCTCCTGCAGATCTTAACTACTGGAAGAACGAACGAAAAGTGAAGGAGGAAGCCTAGTGGCAGTAATTCAGTATATTAAGCTTTCAGATATCGGATTCAATCCTGACAATCCAAGAGAAACAATAACTACTGATGATCTCGAAGATATACAATCAGTTCAGGATATGAATATTGCTTTAGTAGCAAGACCCTATTCAAAATATGATGTCGGTGATGTTCCTGAAGATAAGGCGTTTGTTCTCATTGATGGAAACAGAAGGGCTACAAGACTACTAGAGGTTGCAGCTGATGCACAACTACCAATTGGTGAGAAGATTAACATTCTTCCAGTTACTCGAGAAGAAGCATACTATATTATGCTTAAGACTTTCTTCAAAAAAGAGCAACTATCAGTTAAAGAAGAATGTCAATTAGTTTTGAAGGTTAAGAATTCTAATCCTGATCTTTCTCAAGTTAAATTAGCAAAACTGCTTGGTGTTAATCGTCAATGGTTACGCATTCGATTACATATACTTGGATTAGAATCTAATGAACAAGAAGAGTATTTCTCAGGTGAAATATCCTTAAGATCAATTATTCGCAAAAAACCTGGTGACGTCACCAGCTTTGAAGTGAGTGACGTCACTCACCCTGAAGAATCTCCATTAGCTGGCAAACTGGTCCAGGCTGGAGTTGTCAGGGAAACCATTGCTATCGAAGATCCGGAAGATGATCCTTTCGACGAATCAGTGATCAATCCTTCTGGTGAAGTTGACAAGCCTTACATTCACAAAGTTCCACGAACCAAATGGCTCTGTCTACAAGATTATGGTCCAATCAAGGAATTAATCCTGGACCACAAGGAAGACGAGAAATCCTCTGATTTCTTGGTCAAGGTTCCTAATCAAGAAGCCTACATTAAACTCATTGAAATCATCAATGGTTTTGTTGCTTACGTTGGTTTAGACAAAGACCTGAAAGGGGTATTAAAAACCTACGAGAATGCTGTTATCTTCAAAGAATTCCCAGAAGCTAATGGCCATACTCGAGTAGATGTTATCTGGAAGGATCTTGCTGATAAGAAAGAGTTCAAGCTTCTTCTAGAACGATCCAGAAAACCCAAAGTAAAAACCCATATGGATGATCGAACTACTGTTCTTACAGAGAATCAATTTAATGCTCTGAAAAAATCTAATTCTAAAATCTCAGGGAAGATTCAATCTTACCAACCAAACGGTGAATTGGTCCATGTTCGATGGCGAGAGTATGATGATCATATGAACGCAATCAAATGGCTTTTAGAAAATAAAGATGCTTATCCTCTTGATGAATTCCAACTCAAACGTTATACTCCTCTCACCCCTGAACAAATCTCTAGTGTGTTAGCAACTGGTCAAGCACGAAAGACCTTCTACTTAACAACTAATCTTTCTTTAGAAGAGCTCCGGGAAGTTTTGAAAAACATTGCTCCTGGTGTTGTTGTAGATCTACATAAGGACCCCAATCATTATCGCTTTTATTATTCTGATTCTGATGAGCGAGAGCAAATCACTGCTCATGTTCAGAAAGAGAATAATCGATTAAAGTCCTTGGCGAAGGATCCTTCTGTAGAAAACTTGGTTTGGTTGGATCTTTCTGCAGAAGAGTTCACAGTTCTCCCTCCAAGGTTTTCACCTATAATCCTTCGTGAAGACAAACTTGAAGGTGGTGGGACCCGACTCTGGTTCGAGGAGTGGCCTGAGCAAAAGAAGGTTGAGAAATACTTCTCTCCTGCTCGAGAGTTCTACAATAAGAAACCTATTTTTCCCATTGATGAAGACTTCATCCGGCTAGTCCATAATAATTCTCACAACATGATTGAGTTTAACTGGAAATTCTTCCAGAAGTATTATCCTGAACTAAATCGAGAACGCATCGATGCCAAGAATCTTTGGAGTGATCTTAACAAGAATTTCACTATCAGTTTATTCGAGCGATTCAACTCAAAAGTTGCTTACATGAAGATCTACATTGACAATTTCAAACGAGCTTTACAATGGGTTTCAGAATACACTAAACTCGAACCTAATGACCGTGTATTAATTGCCAAACCTTGCAAGAATTGCCTTCGAATGACTCATCTACAACTTTCTCAAGATTTATGCGGTAACTGCGAACTTTCTAATAGTCAGCAGCAAAAGAAAGCTGCTGCAGCTTCTAAATCCGGAGGAGCAAACTAATGTCCAAATCTGTTCCTCCTTATCCTCATTTGCCTTCTCAAAAAGTTGAGCCTGAAACGGAGAAAAAGATTCATCGGAAGGAATTCCAGGAGCGAGAAGGTTATCCTCGAGTGATGGCTGAACATGTTTTTGGTCTTCCCTGGTGTCCTTGGTGTGGATTGAAGATTCGAACCAAGATTGCTAGGAACTACAAAGACCATCACCTTGCTGCGTGCAGAAATAATCATTGGTTTAAACTCTCCAAGGATTCTAAGGGCTTCAGAGTGTTCAGTGAGACTAATCCTCCTGCTGATTTAGACAATACTTACGGAGGGTATATCAAATGACATCAAAGAAAGCATCAAAGCACACTGATACCATCAAAGTGCAGGTTCTTCGCTTCCTGGAAGAGAATTCACAAGAAGAGAAGGGCTTCTCACCGGTCTATATTGCTGGCTCCCTCAAATTAAACTATAATTCCGTTCGTACAAACTGCTTAAAGATGGCTAAAGCAGGAGTTATTCTACGAGAAAGACCCGGTTTGTGCACTTTTTACAAAGCCAAGCTTGGTTATGAAGCAAAATTGTATCGTTCCAGGCAATTTCCTGATGCCAAATATCCGGAAGTTCATCAGCTAACTCTTTACTTCGAAGGGGTGCATCAAAAGGGGGGACTCGGTGTCTCTTGTCGATTTTGCGACGAACCTCTCACCTCTGATTTTCAATTTTGCACAAATTGTGGTGTTAATATTCCTCGTTTTGGTTTTACTTATCATGCTGAGATGAGTCCTCTTCGACAGATCACTTTTGTCTTTGGTAAACACAATGATTCACTTACAGTTAAGATTGGATGTACAGATGAACCTTTAGGTTTTGAGGACTTCAAGCAATTCTTGACAGCTGTTGAATTTCTCACCAGCGTGAAGGTTTGGAAGCAATTACACAAATGGCTAGTTAAGCAATGGGGTATAGGTTCTGACAAAACCATTGGAGGAAAACAAGCAAAAATAACTTCTAATGAAGAAATCACTCTTTATGGTTTTGGTAACTGGCTTGCCAGGAGATATAAGAAGAAATTCCCTGACGGGTCAGTGAAAATCAGAAATGAGCTCCATGGAACGGTAGCTCCAAAAGATGAGCCAATCACAGCAGAGAAATTCATGGCTATGGTCCAAGGAAGTGTTACTTCTACTCAAGCTATTTCTATGGTTGCTGCAACGAATCAGCGAATTGATACTCTCACTCGAGAGTTTAGAACTTTCATCAAATACGTTGCCAAGATGTTCAAGGAGGACCAGGACCAATGACTATCAGTTATGTTTGCACAGACTGTCATGATTTAGTTGAGGTTCTTGCGAGCAAACAATTAGATCATCTACACTATTTGGTCCTGCTCAAATGTGGCCACTATTTCATTCGACATGAACCTGGACCATCTTTCAATGATTTTACAAAGGAACGAGATTATTGTTTCGAGATAAAATTCGTAGAAGAAAAAGGCTATTGGATTTGTGATACTTGTCTCCTACGACATTGCCATGCTTGCGATGGTGAAACCAAAGTCCATTGCTGCAAGTGTTACCAGGAGAAATTTGATCCTAGTTTTACTCTTGCTAATTGGTGTGCTTTCTGCAAATTCTGGTATGCAAAGGAGGAACCGGATCAATGAGCGACAATAAAACCTTGAAACTATGGATTGCTAGGAATCATTTGCGAGAAGGGTGCATCCCTAATCCAGAACAAATAAGTGAAGATGTTTTGAAAGGTTGCCCTCATTTGGATTGCAAATTCAACTATGATGGTGAATGCATTCCTGATAATAGGAACATGAACGATCCTGCTGCTAAAAAGGAACTAGAGGAGATCTGTTTCTTTTCCAAAACGAAGGAGGGTGGTTAAGTGATAAGAAAACTAGTGAATTTCCTTGTAAGACAACTCACAAGGTACCAATACGGTGTTTCAAAATTTAGCTTTGTTTTTCAAGTATCAAATTTTGTCTCATTACTCTTATTATTATTAACCCAAGTCGGATTGTCCTTAAAAATGGGTTGGATTGCTCTAATTTACGTATTAATGTTTGTTAGCGGATTAATAATTATTTTTGTGATTGAAAGCATCGGAGGTTGGCACACTGACACGTTCCAACTTTTCTCTATGAAAGAAAAAAGGATTTTCCAACTAAAAACGAAACTAAACTCGTATTACATAGCGTTAGCGATGAAAATGTCGGAAGAGGAATTGCTCGAGCAAATAGAGACTGTGCAGAATAGTTTGTTTCAAAAAGAAAGGAGTGGGCAAAGTGAAGATGATTAAAGTATTAATAACTGGATCTCCGAGAGCTGGAACATCTTTTCTTGTAAACTTGTTAAACACCCAAGATAATTGTGTTTTTCTGCGAGATTCTTTCGTAGCTATTTTCAGAGCATGTCCAAGGATAAAAACGTTCACCGAAGTTTTGCCTATTAAGACAAAAAACATTCTTTTATTTAGTTTGAAAGCAGAAATGACGAAATTTGGAAGAAACGAATTGAATAATTTGCAGAGTGATCAGTTCACCACTCTCGAAGAGTTATTTGATTTAGCAATGGGATTATTCGTCAATGATTCCACCAAAGTTTTCGGAGTAAAAATTTGCGAAGAGGAGAATTGGATCGAAACACTTCTGAAAGAAACAAACATGAAAATAATATATTTGGTTCGTGACTTAAGAGACGTTCTACTTTCTTCCGCAAATGCGTTTGCTGATTTCGACAAGAATCATTATTCTAAGAAGTGGTTTCAAGGCATTACTGAAGCTTTGAGAATTATTGATCCAAGACTGCTTATTGTAAGATTTGAGGATTTAATTCTTACGCCTGAAAAAGAACTTGAAAGATTATCTGATTTTTTGGGAATACCATTAGTTGCCAACATAAAAGAATTAAAAGACGTTTCTGGGGCTGATTGGGTTGATAATTCTTCTTTCCATGACGTGGAGAAATTATTTGACCCGACATCAGCTTATCGTTGGAAGGATCTTTTAGAGTCTGAAATTGTTATTTTTGGTTCATTTATGTATAGAAAGATAATGAAAAAACTAGGCTATGACGAAAACAAATTATCCTTTTTCAAGAGACTAAAAATAAGGATTATTCGTTTTAAGGAATTAACGACAGGGATTATTCATAGTTTGCTTTTCTGGAGATTTGGGAGAAAAATAACACGATCTTTCAAACAACGAAGAAGAAGCACTGACTGCTTGAATGACGATTACAAAAAAATAGAGGACGCTAAATCGTTATTAGCTAAACTTCAGCTTGTCGTGAAGCGTCCTGTTATGACTTATAACGATGCTAGAGATGTTTTTCAAACAACTAGAACTTTATGTGCTACTCATTTAGAAACCTTTGAGGAGGAGGAGGACTAAATGCTTCTAACAAAGCAAGGAATACATAGGCATTTGATCAAAATCAATGGCTTGAAATCTACTAATGATAACGTTGGATACATCAACCTTCTGCTATATAATCTGGTTCTAAAAGGAATTGTCGATTACGATCTGCTAACATTAGCAGAGAAGAAATCCATCAATTTGATTCTAGCTGATGAACATAAGAATTACTACTATGATCAAAGGCTCAAGCAGATCAAGCATCGAAATCCAAAAATGAAGGAGGACCATAACAAATGAGTGATACTGTTATTGTTTTCTCCAAGTATTGGTCCAAGCTTGATCAACCAATGTTTACTACTCTCAGGAAGAGCAAGTTTGCCAAAGAAGGAGAAAAAGTAAAGATCTACAACAAACCTAATGTGAATGTTTTCCCTGCCCTTTGTCTTCTTGTAGTGAAATTCACTCTTGCAGAATTATCTACAGTGTTACTTTGCATCGACACTGATACCAGGACTCGAGAGGCTGCTATTTCAGAGATCCAACAATTCTATCCAACACCTTTGACAGATGAGACTGTTTTTTTCTTGCACCTTTTTCAGAAGGAGGTCCAAGACCCATGACCAAAGTAAAAGTTAACCGCCGGACTAGGATCATAATACGATTCCTGGATCTACTCATGCGAATAATTGGGAGGTTCATCACATGAGTTCCAAATGTGAGAAATGCGGAAAACCGATGAAGTTCAAGGAATCTTCTCCAGAAATTGATGGTCCACATATCTATCTCATTTATGAATGCGAAGATGGCCATACTTCAACAACAATCACATTGAAGGAACTTTGGTACAATGCTTTAGGATTTGATGAGGAGGACTTCTATTGAGTTCTGAATTACTTCTTGTGGACCGCTGCTGCTGGCGATCATTGTTGTTTGAAGATGGATCCATGAGTAGGGCTTATTATTTTACTCGAGAGAAACTGCTTCGAGAGCAAGTCCGAGAAATGGATCGAGTGATTGGTTCTTTGCAGGATATGGTCCAGCAGAGAGCCAGGGAATTACGAAAAGACGTTCCTGGAATATCGAAGGAGGATTTGATTTAATGTTTTCTGATAAGCTCATTGAGGAACGAAAAAACAATCCTGACAGTGAATTCTACTATTATCGTTTCTTTGCAGAATGGCTTTGGAATAAGATTACCAAATTTGGTAAGGATCATAAACTACGCTGGTGTTTGAGGGATAATATCTACGAATTTGATATTGTTGCTGGGTATAAGCATAAGAAAACAGACAAGTACACTCTTTTCTCTATTGAAGTTAAAATGAATAATTTTCCCAAACTTCTCTCTCAAGCTTGGATTCGACATTCCTGGTTTGATTACTGCTATATTGCTTTCCCTAAGAATGCCAACGATTTTGCTTCTATGATCTATCATTTCGGAAAAGAATTCAACTTTCTAAAAGAACATAGTTTAGGCGTTTTACTTTATGATGATATTAAGGAAAATGTCGAACAGATTCTTGCTGCTACAAAATCTAAGAAGCATAAGCCTTGGAAAAAATATAAGCAGAAAATCATCAACAAACTCTGGGATCTTGACATTCAGCCTGAGCCTATTGTTGTTGGTCCGTCAATCCTTGATTTCATTCCTGAACTAAAAGCAAAAAAGGAGGACCTGCAGCAATGACTTTTCTAGAAATTCCACTAATAACCAAATCCAGCATTTTGAATGAGTGTAAATTTCCCTGGATTAATGAAGTCAAAGAGATAGTTGGTTTTGAACCAATTTTTATTGGCTGTAGTCTAACAAAAGGTTGTGCAAATAATTGCTCTTATTGTTGGATTAAATACAAATATGAAAAGAAGAATTTCAGAAATTGGGGTCCTAAATCTGGAGCATTCCATAAAATAGAGTTTTGTAAAAATGCTCTTGATTTGCTTGTCAAAGAACTACCTTTTCTTCCTTCCAACGCTGTAATTATTGCTAGTAATATGACAGATCCTTTTCCGGATATCTTTTTTGAATCACCAACATACTTCCAGATTTTCAAGCAATGGCTGCAACTTCTACGAAATAATTGGGTATTATTCATTACTAAGAATGCAAAGATCTTTCGTTATCTTGATTTCTTTAATCCTGAGAGACATATTATTGGTCTATCAATTACTGGTAGATTATCCTCCAAAGAGAAAGAAAAATATGAACCGAATAGCAGCAGACATCTAGCAAGGATTGTAACTTTAAGCAAAGCGAAGAAATTGGGTCATAAGATTTTTGCCAGCATAGAACCACCTTTGAAACCCACTCCTGAGATTATTCAGGATTTGATCAACTATAATCTAGATTCTGCAACAATGGTTTGTGGATTAGCTAACTATGAATTAGAGACTCTTTGGTCTGCGAAAGATTACATTCGCTTTTACGATGAAACCATACTTCTGAAAGAGAAATATGATCTAAAACTTTCCTGGAAGACCGATGCTCTAAACCAAATCGATGCATGGAAAGCAAAGGAGGATCTCACCAAATGATCTGCTGTCCAAACTGTGGTCGAGATGTTCCCTTGATTGCTCGGAAGCTTGGACCATTCACAACCCAAGACTACATTCTCTTTTATCGTTGCATACAATGCGAAATCACTTTTCGGAAAATTCATCAAGGCAAATCTAGTCCACTTACTGCTATTTCAAGAGAATCTGTGATCAAGCTTCCAGATGGAGCAGAAATCCTTCATGCTGGAAGAAAACTTTTGGGAGGTGCTTGACCTGGCTGAAACTAAAACTAAACCACCAATGGACCAATTAATAGAAGAAGATCTCTTACAAAAGGCACTTGAAAAAATAGCAACTCTCGAGAGAGAATTAGCTAAAGCCAAGAAACGTCTAACAATTCAGAGTGTAGAGATTAATGTTCTTGCTCGAAGGTTCAAACAATTGGAGGAGAAACAATGACTTTCAAAGAAGATCTTCTCAATGGTTACTTGGCATCCATTGCCACTCTAGCACCAAATAGTTTGTATTACCGGGGATCTTACATCTCCCAATTTCTTTTTTTTCTCCAGAAGAGAAAAATCAGAATCTATAATGTTGGTAGACAAGAATTAGCTCTCTTTGCTCAATACAAAATCCAATCTGGTTGCAAACGATCAACCATTAAACTCTATCTTCTCTACATCATTTATTTCTACAGATATCTAGCTGAGGAAACCGGTTATTCGTTTTCGATTACTTTTTCACTTGAAAGACTTGCATTAATGGAGAAATATTATTCCGGATTCAAAGTTCCAAAAGGCGAACAAAAAACTGCTCTCTCACCTGAAGAAGTAGATCAACTAATGGCAGCAACTACTCACAATCCTTCCTTAAAGATGGCTACCTGGACCATGCTTAATTTTGGGCTCCGGTTACAAGAATTAATTAGCATTAATATCCAAGATATTGATCTAAAAGAAGATCTCTTGCACATTCACCAAAGCAAAGGACAGAAAACCAGGAGGATCCCAATATTTCCTTATCAAAGAAAAGTGCTGCAGCAATGGTTGCGATTACGAAAAAAATTTCTTCCTTTAAATTCAACTAATGAATCATTTCTTATTCTCAAATCCACAGAGAAAAGACCTTCTGGTAAATGGCTCCAGCAAACATTTCTTCGCTTAAGTCATCAACTCGGTTTCAAAATCCATGCTCATCGATTACGAAGGACTTTTGCATCGATTCTTTACTTTGATTTCAACATTGATATTGCTGATATTTCCTTTGCTCTTGGCCATGCTAATCTTCAAACCACTTATCTTTACCTGGGGATTAAAGAATCTCAGAAGATTCATAGTTACAGGGAAGCCTTGAAGAATAAAATCATCGTTACTATGGGTTCTATAACCAGTGAATGATTTTTCTTCCTATCTTTATTTTTTTATCTTTCTCCAATTGCTCTAATGCTAGGTCCAGGGCTGAAAATAATCTTGTAGGTGTTTCTTCCAGGTATTCAATTAATTTCTGGTCCAGTTCCTGGAGCAATTGTTTTAATTCCTCTCGAGTATCCCTTTGATATTGTTCTTGCTGCAGGATCCAGTAAATCTTCTCCATTGCTGCATGCATTAATAGATCCTCTTTTTCATCCGGTGTAGTTGTTTCCAGGATGCTAATTATTTCCTGGTTACTTTGCAGGACCATCTTTTCTAGTTGATCTATTCTTTTTATTAAAACAGAATTATCTGCTGCAGCTGCTGGATAATCTTTTCGATATACCTTCTCCCTGGCTGCAGTCATAAAAAAACCTGAGAGATCCAATCCTTCTGCTTTTGCTAGTTCCAGAAACTTCTTTTTTTCAGTTGTAGAAATCCTTATATGAATATGTGCATCCTTCATTATATGAGCTCCTTTGTGATTCGCCACGTGCGAATTACAGAGGAAAATACTCCTTTTCTCATTAAAAACCTTGTCAACACGACTGTGTTAGCACATCTACATATTACATGTCTTAATATCTCAAAAATTCCTTTTGCAGCTAGTAGTTGAGGTAATTCGAGTAACAAGGTGAAGAGCAATTGAATTTGCAACAAATATGGATTCTACAAGAATCAGGAACATGCCTGTTTCACCAAAAATATGATAATAGTGACAGTGATGAGAATTTAATTAGTGGTTTTTTGAGTGCAGTAAATTCCTTTGTTGGTTCATTTGGGGCAGAAATAAAGTGGATTGAAACAGACAAATATAGATTCGTTTTCAAAATGAGTGATCAATTAATCTTTGTCGCATGTACAGATCCAAGTGAGCATGCACCAATAACCTATAAGCGATTAAATCGTGTTGCTGATCATTTTAATCTAATGTTCAGCAAGGAGTTCTTAGTATCAGGTGATCCTATTCCTATTGATAGGTTCAAAAAGATTGCCCCCACAGTAAGGAGGTTATTTGGCATCAAAGAAGAAACAAGAAGAGAATTAGGAACTCACTCTAAGGAAAAAGTCCAACAAGAATTACGATTTGATTCGAAAGAAGCTCGTTTAATGTCTTTTATTCGTTACAAAAGAAGAGTCTCAGTTACTGAGATAATACGTTTTCTCAGAATATCTGACAAAGATGCTGAATCTACACTAACAAAATTAGAATCTAATAGATTCGTTCAAAAAATGGAACGACCTGACGGAACAGAACATTACGGTTTGCATCCTGTCGTGCGTGGAGCATTTTAGAACCCCAGTTGAAGATAGCTCTCTTTTTAGAGAAGACTAAAATTTCTATCTTCTTTTTTCGCTTTTTATAAGAAAGGTATCACATTGTCAACTGTCAAAACATTTCCTCTCCTATACATTGTCACCTTTTAGTTTACAATTAGCTATTCTAGTTAATTCATTATGTCTAATTCTCTGATGAGAGAAATTACTTGACTCTAAACATAAAGGGGAATGAAAATTATCATAAATATTATTCCAACTATTATAATAAACGAATAGCCTAGAATTAACCCAACTAATCCTGTGACACTTTTAGATCTACTTCTAGCTATATGACCCAATACTATAGCAATGATACTCCCAATAACTGGTAAAACCATAATCCAACCAAGTATTCCCATAATAAGTGATAATATACCCATTGCATCGTCTGCTTTCTTTTGTGGAGCATAAACCGTTGTTGTCTGTTGATGATATGGTCCTTGTTGAGCAGCTGGTTGTTGATAGTAACCAGTACTTGCTTGTGGTGGTGTTTGTATTATTTGTACTTTGGATGTTTTTTCTACTTCGGATAGGGCAGCTCCACAGTTCTGACAGAATTGTGTGCCACTTTCTATTACAGAACCACAATATGGACAATACTCCTCTTTTTCACTCATTTTTCGTTTTCCAACATAATTTCTATTAGCTAATTATGTTTGCTTTTCTCATTTATATAGGATTCTTATTCTTAAAATAAATTATTCGGTTTTTAGTGTCACCAAAACCTTGAAGCCATCCAAAGTACAACGCCTAAAGCAATTGCAAGACCAGCATAACCAAGGATTAATCCAATTAATCCCTTCGAGCTTTTAGTTTTTCTTCTTGCTATGTGCCCAGTTATTATTGCACCAATGGCAAAAAACAACAAGAGAAATAAACCGAGTATTCCTGAAATAAGGGACAGAATTCCTAAGGAATCTTCTTTTTCTTGTTCTTGTGGAACATACAAAGTTGTTGGTTGTTGATATATCTCAGAACTTACTTTTACATCTGTTTGTGTTTTTTTCGATGGAATTACTTCCTCCACAGCAGTCAGAGATGCACCACAGCTTTGACAAAATTGTGATTCACTCTCTATAACAGAACCGCAAAACGGACAATGCACGGATTTACTCATCTTGATCGTCCCTCCAACTTAGATTACATCCTTTAAATAAAAAAAAGTTTTTGAGATATGTACAAAATTTAATTGTACAATCTCATTTTTATATTGCCCCATTTACAGACATTGTCTATATATTATTGTTGGAATTCTTCACGGTTAGATTAAAATAAATAAAACAAATCTAAAGCGAAGATAAGAATAATGTAGATAATTACACCAACAACATATATTCCAATACCAATATAACCTAGGACAAGACCTATTGAACCATATTGACTCTCACCTTTACTCTTCGCATTATGACCCAAAATTATAGCTACTATAGATCCTATACAGGGCAGAAATCCAATACAACTTAGGATTCCAAATATCATAGAAATTAGGCCTGTAGAATCATCTTTTTTTTGTGGGGTGTAAACTGTTGTTGCAGGTTGCTGATAGGCAGGGGTTGTGCCATATGACTCTTGTGGTGGTGGGGTAGCATAAGTTTGTTGAGCAGGTTTAGTTGGTCCGGCACCGCCTGAGATAGAAGCTCCACAATTTTGACAAAACTGTGAACCACCTTCTAATGCGGAACCACAATACGGACAATGATTAACATTTTGACTCATTTAGTAATATCTCCTACTTTTCAGAGGTATTTTGTATCTATTATTAATTATGATATTAACTATTAAAATCTTTAGAGATAAGGAATGATTTATGTCCAGTTCCTTAATTCTCACTGACAATTATGATGTAAAGTACAAATCTCATATAAAAATGATAAGAAATCAAATTTCAATTTGAAATTGGGGTGTTTTTGTAAATTATGTTAGTAAGATAATATTTAGTTCTGTGTATAGCTCACCCATTTGATACAAACCATCATATTCCTTTCTTGTTATTTTCTTGTAAGCTACTCCTAGAATTCTTTCCAATTCCTCCTCATCGAATGAGGTATCAGGTCGGATGTAAGGAATCCAGACATTGTACATTTTTTCATAGATAATTGATCGAAAATTAGGTCTTTTGCCTGTAAGGGCATTTATGAGTTTCAATGTTTGTAGCTCAGTGAATAACTCATAAGCTAAAGCTCTAACTCCTCGTCTATCTTGCCTAACCCAAGAACCAATCGGTTTGGAATAATTCAATAATTTCACAACTTCATGAAGAAACATATCATCTCTTTCGATCATTACTTTGGAAGTTTCAATGTAAGCTATATCAGAATAAGTGAGTTTATGGGATAACCGACCATCTATGGGATAAAGAAGACAGACAATCGGGTCTTTTCTCCTCCAAGATATTCCTGGAAGCTTGAGTGATTCTTCTTGTAATTTAGTCCAATATTTAGAATATTTCTTCTTTATTTCTTCTCGGTTATTTTCTAACTCTTTTTCTGTTTCCTTCGTCAAGACATTTTTCTTGTAATAATTTAGAATTTCAGATACAATATCTATTAATTTCTGAATTTCCTCAAGCCATTTCTCTCCAAATTTCCCTCTAGGAGGATTTTGCTCTATATATCTTGCTAATTTTTTGGGGGTCTCAATATCGTGGAGCACCACTATATTTCTAGCCCATGGTAAGAAATGTTTGAATCGAGTAAACTTTATTTCTCTGATAACTTTATATAATGCTCTTGCTTCTTTATCCCGTTCTATCCAACCTATTTTTTTCTTTAAAGGACCATGATACTCAAAATAGTACAAGGCATCAGCTAAATCCGAATGATAGAATTTTATTAGTTCACTCAATTGTCTCACCATTGAATGAAAGAGTTATTCCTAACATTATTTTTAACTTTTGTCTAATTGTAGGAAATATTATGTGAATATCAGCGTAGGAATCGGAAGAAAGAAATAACATTGCTTTTTCATGAATAACTGAGAACAATGGTTGTGTTAACAAAAGCGAATACTTTCTTAATTCAAGTTGATAGTACTCGCAAGAACTATGTCCCAAGCAGCTATGCCAATATTCCCGGTGACCCTATATTTGCTGAGGATGTTCTTTTACACAATCGCTTCAAATTAGATGAAGAATCCATAACTCTTAATCCAGATTTTCATAAAGTAAGCTCAAATGATTATTTGCTTGTTTTTTGTAATCCCCTTGTTCCTCATTCACCCAATCAGATCAAATTTATCTTCAAAGTTGTAAATAAACTTGGAAACCAAATTGTTCTGAGATCTTTTACAAAACTAAAACGTGGTTATACTCTCAAACACATCAATTCACTTGTAGAAGAAGGGAAGCTGACAAAAGAAATGCTGAAGTGTGGAACAAAAGGTTTCAAAATATGTCAAGTTAACTTCTCTGATTTAGAATTATTAGTGAATTTCGACCCTCTGGTTCGAACTTATCATTCTACAAGCTGGAAAACATAAGAGCAATTAAGCTACTCCAAAAAACTCGTCAGCTCCCATTCCCAAGAAAAGCATCTTGATTTGGGCATTTGTTTTATCCTTATGCTCTTTTCTGTAAGCAATAATTTTATGTAAACATTCAGAGCACAGCTCTTTTCCATTCATGATGTCCATCGCTTTTGCTAGCTCCATTTCATCTCGAGTAACTTCTTCATTCAAAACTTTAATTGGATTGTGTGTAGTTAAACAGCAAACAATATCATCAGAATTTGAGAAAATGGAATTAGCACAATTATCAGCCCCAGTTTTCAAAATATCAGTATCAATTTGTATTCGTTCAATAATTACTCCCAAATCCAAGACCTTTACAGACTTCACGTCACCTCCTTCTGAATTCAGGCAATATGTATCTCCACCATTTTCAATCAATAGCTTAGGACAACCATGCCATAATTTTGTTTTACTAGGGCTTAAAGCAGCAGTAAATGCTAGAGAGAAGAGTGTAGACGCAAGAATTATGAATAAAGTTGAAGGCTGTAAGGCATCTTGAAAACCTGGAATGAACTGGAATAAATAAATGGATACAAGTGCACCACCAAACCCAATAGCAAAAACATATGCAAAGAGATTCATTCTTCTTCGCAAATCTGGAAATGATGTTGCTCGCTTAGCCATCATCCGCATTTCAATTACTAGTAAAAGGAAGATCAGAAACATAGTCAAGACGCTTACGATTGTGAATGCTAGTTTTAATTGAGTATTCGCACCATAATTTGATTTTGTTGGAACCAATTCGAGGATATCTTTATCCAAAAACAACCATAATGATAAACAAAATGCCGGTATAAAAACAAAAAAGTGTAAATATCTTGGAATGGACTTATATTTTGCTCTCCAGAAAAATATTGAGAAACTTAAAGCTGGTATGGTCATGAGAAGAAATGAAAACAGCACTAATTTATCAAACCAAATTGCTGTTTGATTATTCCCCAATAAGTAATAATATTCTTTTAATAAGCTAAAAATCACTGCTAAAACTCCCCCGAAAAATGTAATCATACCAAATAGAATATTCGCTACATTGCGTTTGTTCTTGGATATGATAACAATCGTAGCAATTGAACCAAAGGGTATTGCTATTGCATCGATTATTAGTTTAATACTAACCAAATTTTGTACTGTCCACTTAGCTAATAATATTCCCTTAATCCCGCTTTGAACTCACTGTTTTGTAGTTTTTAAATCATACATACCATAAGGATATTACTTAAAAAATTATTGCAGATATAACAAACAGCAACACTAGATAAACATAAATTAAAAAAGATAAAACGTCCTATTAGTAACAACTGAAGACAGAACCGTGATTGAATTATGAAAATCAAATGCTTTAATTGTTCAAGCGAAATGAGTGAAGACCAACCAATTTGTCCTAATTGTTTTGTTGTACAAAATAAGCGTTTTACTCGAGAAAAAGTTATTGATTTTCTAGAAGCAACTTATCCAACAAAACTAATACATAAACCAAAATTCGAGTCCATTCAAAAACCTCTGAGACAAAGATCTCATGGTGATTGGCTTGTTTTTGGTCTTGCAACATTCGGAATAGGTTACTATTACTATTTGCTAATGACCCTGAAGGATCTTTCAGATCATTGGTTTTACCCACATGGACCGTATGAAAATACAACAAAAGTTGATATGTTTATCACTACAATGATAATTATTGTAACTTATTTCATAGGAACTCCATTTATTCAATATATGAGATATGAGAAATTACGTAGGCATTTACAAAAATCACCAGATCGAGAAGAGAGAAAGTTTCCACTGAAAGGAAAAATTATTGCTTTGTGGTATTTAATCCTAAATGTTCTATTCGTAGGCGCAGTTTCATTACTAATTTTGGGTTTGTTGTCAGCATTATTAGGTTACGTAATTGAAGATCCTACTGTAGCTATAATGTCCATTTTCTTTGCAGGTGCAGGAATAGTATTTATTCTAATGATATTTGTTGGAGTTTTAGTTGTAATATTTGAGAGAAGATGGCAATCAACATACAACTCTCACATTCTTTGGCATCAACAAAATCTTGGGTTATTATTAAAGGATAAATAGCTTTACTGGATTATTTCTTACTTTTATATTTCCAAAATGTTGATGAGATAAATTGAACGAGAAAATTCGCTGCATTAATTGCAGTTGTATCAGCAGTATCATACAAAGGATTCAGTTCAACAATATCTATTCCAATGAGGTTTGTTTTTACAGCAACTGAATGGATTATTTTCATTATTTGATTTGGAGTCAAACCATCGGGTGTAGGAGCACTAACACCTGGAGCATAAATTTGATCAAGACTATCCATGTCAACTGAAATATATGTTAAATCAGTTCCCTTAGTGATTCTTTGTATTGTTTTTTCTATTATAGAAACTAAACCGTTCTCACGAATATCTTCTACTGTGAAAATCAATCCATTTTTATCTTCAACATACCTTCGATAAGCTCTAGCATTTGCGAAATTGCGAATTCCAATTTCCACGAAATTATCAGCTGAAACAAGATTATTATCTAAAATGCGTCGAAAAGGTGTTCCACTTGTTATCCTACCATTAATAACTTCTCTAACGTCAAGATGAGCATCAATATTTATTAATCCAATTTTTTTCGGATTGTAGGCTTCTTTTAATCCCTTGATAATGGGATAGCTTATAGAATGATCTCCGCCGAGAGTAATGGTTTTGTAATCTCGAGAAGCTATTTTGTGTATAACATCACTTATTAATTCATGAGCTTCTGCAACCGATTCAGCTTCAAGAATAATATCTCCAAAATCAATGACTTTTTTATCACCAAACCAAAAATCCAAAGACCAATCATAGGTTTTGAAATATCGAAGTGAATCCCTGATTTTCTTTGGACCACCTTTAGCTCCCTTTCTGCCTAGAACTGCAGAATCGAAAGGAATTCCTACAAGTCCTATTCCAGGTCCTTTTTCTCCTGTCCAACATTCGAAAATATCCGACATTCTTGTCTCATTAGGATCAAATCCCTTTTTTTGGTGTGGTTCCCATTCTCGTAAACACTCTGAAATTGTGATTTTGCTTTCTAAGTGATCCTTCTTTTTTTCCATGAAATCATCTCATATTAATGCTCTAATCACACATATTGCTAAGAGATAATTGCTTTTTTTATTTATTTTCTATTAATTTTAACTTAAAAAACAGTATAAAATGAAAAAGAGAAACAGAAATCAGATCTGTTATGATCTGACTTTCAAAATAATAATTATGTTTTGACTTCTGCTGGTTTTTCCACAGGAGCTTCTTCTTTTGGAGCTTCCTTTGGAACTTCCTTAGCAGGTTCTGGTTTTGGAGGTTCAGGTTCTAGAACCATAGTTGGAAGGTTAAGAACTCTTGATTTCCAAACATCAACATTTTGAATCGGATGAACTTTCTTAGCTCTTTTGTAAATTTCAGTAGCCATTTTTCCTGTTACTAAATCCATAACAAGTTTATCAAATGGCATTCTTTCTGTTCGTTTAGTAATTACATCATACATAACTTCTCTAATACCTCTCTCATGACTTGCTTTACATCTGAAAGGAGTTAGGGCTATAATACTACATCGCAAACGAGCACCATCTTTTGTAGTAACATTAAAAATGCCATCAATTCGAGTTCGTCGTCTACGAATCATTGAACGTAAATAATCGCGAGTATATTCATGACCATTAAAATCTGTCATTGCATTATCACCTTTCACTTTCTGCACTTTGAAGGTGACTTTCACATGCATCTTTTTATAATCGCCAGTTAAATCCATTATGGTAGACTTTAGAGTTCTACCTACAACATACTCTGGATCAGAAGAAGGAGTTTCTGCGATTTGCTCCCCACCAAACATTTCTGGGGCCATCACTTTATACCAAGTCTTTAATGTGAATTTATCTACAACTCTTCTACTTTCTTTATCTTTTCTTTTTCTACTTCGGGCGGATCTACTACTCAATTCTTTTTTCTCCTACTTGTTATCAAACAAACATTATATTCATAAGTTCTTGTGTGTTTTGATATCTAAGATAGATACCAAGACATATTCGAGACAAAATCGTCTCTATTAAAACATTTTCCTTATTATTGAGAATATAAAATGTCCCACACTTTTGGTTAAGAATTATATTTGTACATTTTTTATTGTCTTGTTTGATAAATCTATTTTTTCAAAATAATCTTCAAGGGTTCTCAACAAATCCAAAATCGATTTCTCAGATTTTATAAAAAGCATAATTTTGTTTCCTTCAATTTTAGATGCTGAAATAACTCCTTCAGGTGTTTCTTGGTTTTCCGGTAAAGTTGAATTATTAATAGTTTCAGCAATGTGATTATTTTCGAAGACCAACGTGACTTGAATTTCTGAATAGATATCTTTGGTTTTATTCAAATAAGAATCACACCTATTTGGATGATTTCTTGGTTGCAGATTTTGTTGATTTTGGTTTTTTCTCTGTTGTTGTTTTACTCTTTTGTGTTTTTGGTGTTTTGGGTTTAGGTTTTGGCTCTTTCTTTTTGGGTTCCGATGGTTTTTCTTCTTTGGGATGTAATTGCTTTTCTAAAGCAGCGTTTAGATTTTCAATTAATAACATTTCTGTCCCTTGTGGAACTCTTGCACCTGCAGCAATATTGTGCCCCCCACCCTCAGCTTCTGAACCTATAGACTCAACTGCTTCTCTTAATCCTAAGCCTAGATCCAATCCTTGTTTTATAAGTTGTGCAGTTCCTCTACTACTAACTTTTACTGTTCCATCTTCTGAAATAGCGATACCTACAAGTGGTTTATTCTTATCAATAAACCTCTTACTTGAAATAGCAATGGAAGTTACTGTACCAATCATTGTATCATCAATGATATTCCTACCATCAAAAAGTATCAAGTTAGAGTACTCTTTCAAATACTCACTATCTTTGTTTATGATTTCAAGGGATTTGGAGATTTTAATACGATAAGCTTGCATTATTTCTTCTGCTTCTTGTAAGAGGAATTTTCTTTCACCCATACAAATACCAATAGCAATTCCTGTTGCCTGTAATCTTCCACAAGAATTTAGGAGTGAACCAAACTCTCTTGCATCTCTCAGAAGAGTTCCAGAGTGCTCTTTAGGCAAGTTGTAAACCCAACCTAAGATGCTTTGTGATTCTTGAGCTGTCATGCCCATCTTTAATCCATAGGTGATTAATCCTTCAACTAGCATTCGTCGTTCGTCATCATTAAGATCTTGGATGGTTCTCCAAGTATCTCCTCTCTGTTGAGGTATCCCAGTATCACGCATAAACCGAATACACATATCTCCATCGCCAGTAAGACCTGGAAGAAACGGATCAGTAGTGTACTCAAGTGCTTGATAAATTGGTCGTGTTTCTCTTCCAAATAATCTGATATCTAATTTTGCTTCAAGAACACCAGCTTTAAGACCATCTTCAACAATTTTCTGGTTTAATGAAATAAGTGAATTCTTCTCACCTTTGTCTTGACGATCGGCTAATGCACCGACAACTGCTATGTTTGCTGAATCAACATTCTTGGAATCCAGCTTTTTAGCAAAGAAATAGGATAGACCAGCACCGCTTATTTGATACGCACCATCATAGTTAAACTCGAATGGATTCATATGAACTATTGTTTCAAATTCAGGTTTTGCTAGTACTGGATGATGATCTAGAATTATTATTTCCTTATCAGACAAGTACTTGTTAATGCCTTCTATTTGTCCTCCACCCAAATCAGTAAATAAAAGCGTTTTTACATCCTTCATCATTGATAATTCACTTATGATAGGTAATTCGAGTTGTCTAACGCATCTAATATGATAGGGAATATTCGCTCGATGAAGTGCTTTACCAATTATACCTGCAGAAGTAAGTCCATCTGCATCTATATGACTCACACAAAATACAGTATCTTTTGAGTCTTTAATAGTATCAACTGCAGCATTGATTCTGTTGATGAATTCTTTGAAATTTCCTTTAGTGCTTTTTGCAGAGGACATAATCTCCACCACACAAGTCATTATATTGTGCTACTTAATATCACTTTGTGTATTTTTACTTGAAAAGTTACTAAAATCTAAAAATTAAATAAAAAGAAAGAAAAAAAGATAGCAGGCACAATAATATAGATAATTCTGTATTTAGCTTACCTAATTATTGTAGCAGCTGTAGATGGTCTGTAATTGAAAGATTTAGGAATAACACCTTTCTTTTGATAGTATCTCATTAGTCGTCTGATTTTTGATTCTATTTTCTCTAAACCATATCTTGAATGGAGATCTTTTGGATGACCATCTAGATGTCTTCTTAGAGCCATAGCTTTTCTGACCAAATTTCTAAAATCTTCTGGATATTCAGGATAAATGCCTTCTCTTTTCATAATTTCTGTTATTCTTTGCTTGATAATAAGCTTAGATGAAGGTATTCCATGAGTATCTCTTAGAACAGTACCAATCATTGCTGAAGTTAAGCCTTGTTTTGCAAGGTCAACAATTTTTGTTTCAATTTCTTCAGGTGTCTGTGTTATCCACTCAGGAATAGATGCATGAGGGGGTCTCTTAGAACCTGATTTACCTTTACGTCTTGTATGCATTCTTGCCATATGTTTCAC